>NZ_JAOWIG010000089.1:0-155992 GCF_030332245.1 Citrobacter sp. Cy070 | reverse complement strand
GCTTGCGTGCCGTTGTTCCGTGTCAGTGGAGGCGCATTATAGGGAGTTATTTCAGGCTGACAAGGGGAAATTTAAAATAACTTTCCGAATGCGTGTTTTTTCACCAAAACCACCATTAACATGCCATAAAATAAGCAATTTGCCGTTTTTGCAGCCGCAATCACACTCCCTGATGGCATACTAATGAATAAGAAAAAGCGTAAGGAAGAACATTCATGCCTTTAAATGCCCAACAGATAGCTGCCCAAAAGAATCTTTCCTATGTTCTGGCAGAAAAGCTGGCTCAGAGAATATTAAAAGGTGAATACGCACCCGGCGCTATCCTGCCAGGTGAAATTGAGCTGGGCGATCAGTTTGGCGTAAGCCGAACTGCGGTAAGAGAGGCAGTTAAGACATTAACGGCTAAAGGTATGGTATTACCGCGCCCACGTATTGGTACACGCGTTATGCCGCAGGCAAACTGGAACTTCCTCGATCAGGAGCTGCTCACCTGGTGGATGACGGAAGATAATTTCCCACAGGTCATTAAACACTTTCTGGTGATGCGTATTAGCCTGGAGCCTCAAGCCTGTTCACTGGCGGCGACGATTGGTACGGCAGAGCAGAAAGCCCATCTCAATACATTAATGGAAGAGATGGTCGAGCTGAAAAAGAACTTCAGACGCGAACGTTGGATTGAAGTTGATATTGCCTGGCATGAGCACATTTATGAAATGAGCGCGAATCCATTCCTGATATCCTTCGCATCATTGTTCCATTCCGTTTATCAGACCTACTTTACGTCGATTACCTATAACGATGTGGTCAAGCTGGATTTGCACCAGGCCATTGTCGATGCAATAGAAGATAGCGATGGCGAACGCGCTTTTGCCGCCTGTCAGGCATTACTGATAGCACCGAACGAGCTCCCGGATAAATAATCTATGTCAGAAAAGAAATCGCGCAGTATGGCTGGATTGCCATGGATAGCCGCCATGGCCTTTTTTATGCAGGCATTAGATGCCACTATCCTCAACACGGCCTTACCCGCAATAGCACATAGTCTTAACCGCTCCCCGCTTGCTATGCAATCAGCCATTATCAGCTATACCCTGACAGTCGCTATGCTGATCCCGGTGAGTGGATGGTTGGCTGACAGATTCGGGACCCGGCGTGTATTTATGATTGCCGTTAGCCTGTTTACGTTGGGATCGCTGGCTTGTGCACTTTCCAGCTCATTAAGTGAACTGGTGGTTTTCCGCGTGATACAGGGTATCGGTGGCGCAATGATGATGCCTGTTGCCCGTCTGGCATTATTGCGTGCTTACCCGCGTAGCGAACTGCTCCCCGTACTTAATTTCGTGACCATGCCCGGTCTTGTTGGACCGATTTTAGGTCCGGTACTGGGTGGCGTGCTGGTAACGTGGGCCAGTTGGCACTGGATCTTCCTGATTAATATTCCCATCGGCATAGCCGGTATCTTCTATGCCCGCAAATATATGCCGAACTTCACCACACCACGCCGCGGCTTCGATATGACCGGTTTCTTTCTCTTTGGTCTAAGCCTGGTACTGTTTTCCAGCGGTGTTGAGTTGTTTGGCGAGAAACTTGTTGCCAGTTGGGTCGCACTTGGCATTATTCTCGCCAGCATTGTGCTACTGCTCGCCTACATTCGTCATGCGCGTCGCCATCCGACACCGTTGATTGCGCTTCCTATTTTTAAAACGCGAACCTTTTCTGTTGGCATCGCCGGAAACCTTGCTACTCGCCTGGGAACGGGATGCGTACCTTTCTTAATGCCACTGATGCTGCAGGTAGGCTTTGGATACCCGGCACTCATTGCCGGTTGCATGATGGCTCCGACAGCGCTGGGCTCAATTCTGGCGAAATCGATGGTGACGCAGGTACTGCGCCGGCTCGGCTACCGGACCACGCTGGTCGGTATTACAGTGTTTATCGGCCTGATGATTGCACAGTTCTCTTTGCAGTCTCCCGCCATGCCGGTCTGGATGCTAATTCTGCCACTGTTCATTTTAGGTATGGCGATGTCCACCCAGTTTACCTCAATGAATACCATTACTCTGGCCGATTTAACTGATGAGAATGCCAGCAGCGGCAACAGTGTTTTAGCCGTTACGCAGCAGCTGTCTATTAGTTTAGGGGTTGCCATTAGTGCCGCGGTTCTGCGTATCTACGAAGGTATGGAAGGAACCAATACGGTTGAACAGTTCCACTATACTTTTATTACAATGGGCGCGATCACCGTCGTATCGGCGCTGATGTTTATGCTGTTAAGAGCCAAAGATGGGCGCAATCTGATCAAAGATCGACATAAGCCTAAACCGACCCCCGCTCCATCAGAACAGGAGTAAGCTGCAAGCGCTGTTGCTGCAATGCGGGCTGTGCCATACGGTGGATTAACACATCAATGGCCAGTTCACCCAACTCATCTTTCGGTTGGTGAATAGTTGTCAGCGGCGGCGTCATATAACGCGCCAGTTCTATATCATCATAACCGACTACCGCCATATCCTGCGGGATACGCAATCCAGACTGATATAAAGCCTGATATGCTCCAACCGCCATCGCGTCATTGCCGGTAAAAACAGCCTGTGGGCGGTCTTTATGCGACAACAGCGTTTGCATAGCTTCAAACCCACCGCCAAACTCGAAGTCACCGGTGATCTCGTAACCGTTCGGGATAGCCAGCCCTGCACGCTTCATTGCCGCGCGATACCCTTCCAGACGCAGACGCGCCGGTGTTTTATCCAGAGGGCCCGTGATGCAGGCAATGCGCGTAAACCCTTTTTCGATCAGATGTTGAGTGGCTAAATCCCCACCTAACAGGGAGTTATCCTGAATCAGATCGCTTTCACCATCAAAAGGCGACCAGTCCATCATCACGGTCGGTATAGAAGGGTAACGCTGCATGATTTCTCTGGAAGGCTGATGTGTTTCCGTGCAGAGCAGCAGCAAGCCGTCTACCCGCTTTTGCATCAACGTTTCCAGATTACGGTTCATACGCTGCTCGTCACCTTCGGTGTTGCACAGCACCAGGCTGTAACCGCGCTCAAAGCAGCTACGTTCAACACCACGAACCAGCTCAGAGTAAAAGGGATTAGTACTGGCTGTAATTAACATGCCAATAGTGCGGGTCTGATTCAGTTTGAGACTACGCGCCAACGCGGAAGGCGCATAGTTAAGCTCTTTGATTGCCGCATCAACTTTGTCAGTGATCGCCTCACTGACAAAGCGATCTTTATTAATGACGTGAGAAACCGTCGACGTGGAAACACCCGCCAGGCGGGCAACGTCCTTCATTGTAGCCAAGCGTTACCTCTGTTGACTTAAAAACGCTTCGATTTCTTCACGCCATGGAACGGAAGGCTGTGCACCTTTACGTGTGACCGCAATCGCTGCGGCAGCATGTGCAAAACGGATGGCTTCCGATAGCGGAGTCTCTTCCAGTAACGCTGTGATTAACGCACCGTTAAAGGTATCTCCGGCAGCGATAGTATCAACCGCGTCAACTTTAAAACCCGGTACTCGCTGACCTTCACCGTTTACACTGGCCCACACACCGCGACTCCCTAAGGTAATCAGTACAGTATGGATCCCTTTCGCGTGCAATGCCTGCGCCGCTTTAGCTGCATCTTCATCGTTTTCTACCCGGATCCCCGTCAGCTTTTCAGCCTCGGTTTCATTCGGGGTAATAATATCCACCAGCGCCAGCAGCTCGTCGGATAGTTCACGTGCCGGAGCTGGGTTAAGGGCGACCAGAGTCTTATTCTGATGCGCAATCTTTGCCGCAGCCTGTACGCTTTCGATCGGTGATTCTAATTGCATCAGTAACGCAGACGCCTGAGCAATACGGTCACGCTGTGCTTCTACCAACGCCGGAGAAAGAGCAGCATTCGCGCCGGCATGAATACCGATAACGTTCTCACCTTCGGCATTCACAAAAATCAGCGCCACACCGGTCGATTCACCCGAAATAACGCTAATCGGGGCAATATCAATATTATCGCGAGCTAACTGTTTACGAACACTTTCGCCAATATCGTCATCACCCGTACAGGCAATGAACGCGATATTCGCGCCACTACGCCCTGCAGCAACCGCCTGATTCGCGCCTTTACCGCCAAACGCCACCTGATATTGACTACCGGTTACGGTTTCACCCGGTGTCGGGAAAGAGTTAAGGTTGAGGATGTGATCGGCATTAATGCTGCCAAGAACAACGAGGTTGCCTGCGGTTTTCATGTTAGGTATTCCAAGTCAAAGTGCGCCACCGGGTTAGGGTGGCGCGTGCCCTGCTTTTCTTTTTACGCTTTCATCCTCAGAACAAGATCCAGGGATGGCGTATTTATGTCTCCATCAGGTCGCGAGCGGCCTGAATCGGTATTACTGCTTGATAACCAGCTTCAGGTCAACCGGATATTTAGCCTGAACCTTCTCGCCTTTCAGGACTTTATCCGCAGTCTCAACGCCTTTCGCGCCGATCTGATCCGGCAGCTGAGCAATGGTCGCAGCCAGTTTGCCATCATTTACTGCTTTTTCGCCATCTGGAGTGCCGTCAAATCCAACCACCATCACATCAGATTTACCCGCCGTTTGCAGCGCACGCAGCGCACCCAGCGCCATTTCATCGTTCTGGGCAAATACGGCCTGCACGTCAGGATGCGCGGTCAGCAGGTTCTGCATAACGTTCAGACCTTTAGTGCGGTCGAAGTCTGCCGGCTGGCTGGCCAGTACGTTAAATTTGTGTGCCGCAACGGCCTGCTGGAAACCTTCGCCACGCTCACGCGCCGCAGACGTTCCGGCAATGCCCTGCAGTTCGATAACTTTCGCGCCTTCACCGGCTTTTTTCGCGATGTAATCACCCGCAATTTTTCCGCCCAGCACGTTATCAGACGCAATATGGCTTACCACTTCACCTTTAGACGCTACGCGGTCAAGGGTGATAACCGGAATCTTCGCCTGGTTAGCCATCTTCACGGCGTTACCCACGGCATCGGAGTCAGTTGGGTTGATCAGCAGGATTTTAGTCCCGCGAACCGTTAAGTCCTGAACGTTAGCCAGCTCTTTCGCCGGGTTGTTCTGCGAGTCCAGAATCACCAGGTTGTAGCCCAGCTTATCTGCCTCTTTTTGCGCCCCATCCTTCAGGGAGACAAAGAACGGGTTATTAAGCGTGGAGACCACCAGCGCAATGGTATCTTTCGCCATCGCATTCGCGCTCACGGTGGCGCTCAGCGCAACAGCAGAAACCAGGGTAGCCAGTTTTTTCATGTTCATATTTAAGATGTCCTGTAATCGTTGTTACTGCTTTTTGTTGTCTACCAGTACCGCCAGCAAAATCACCACCGCTTTGACGATCATCTGGTAATAGGAGGATACACCTAACAAATTCAAACCATTATTGAGGAAACCAAGAATCAATGCGCCGATCAGCGTCCCAACAATGCGTCCTTTACCACCCGCCAGGCTGGTACCACCTAATACCACCGCGGCGATAGCATCCAGCTCATAGCCTGTACCTGCCGTCGGTTGTGCAGAGGAAAGACGCGCCACTTCAATGATGCCCGCCAGCGAAGCCAGCAGCCCACAGAGTGAATAGACGATAATTTTGATTTTACTGACGCTGATTCCGGACAGACGCGTTGCCGCTTCGTTACCGCCCAGCGCATAGATATAACGACCCAGACGCGTGTGGTGCAGCATGTACCACGCCGCGAGGAAAACAATCCCCATAATCCACACCGGCGTAGGGATGCCTAATGGACGACCAATCCCGAACCAGCCAAACAGATCGGCATTATCAGTAAAACCGGTGTTTACCGGACTGCCGTTGGTGTAGACCATGGTCACACCGCGCAGCAGCAGCATCATCACCAGGGTCGCGATAAACGCCTGCACGCGACCTTTCGCGACAATCACCCCGGTTACCGCGCCAATGGCAGCGCCGAGCGCCAGAGCAGCAGCAACAGCCACCAGCGCATTGACTTCAATCCCTACAATGGAAGCCGCAACCGCGCCGGTCAGCGCCAGTAAGGAACCGACGGACAGGTCGATACCCGACGTCAGGATGACCAGAGTCATGCCGACCGCCATGATGGCGTTCACCGACGTTTGCTGGAGAATGTTGAACAGGTTATTAACGGTAAAAAAGTTGGGGCTCATGGTGGAAACAATCGCGATCAGCACTAACAGAGCGATGAGCGACTTTTGCTCCAGAAGCCATGCTTTAGTGAAATAACGGCGACCAGAAACAGCCTGGGTAGTCATCTTTTTTACTCCTGATTCACGCGATTAAGCTTGCCCACAGCGGCAGCCATTAATACTTCCTGAGTGGCCTGCTCGCGAGTGAATTCACCGCCGAGATGCCCTTCATGCATAACGATAATTCGATCGCTCATGCCCAATACTTCTGGCATCTCAGAAGAGACCAGAATGATACTCAGCCCATCAGCCTTAAACTGGTTGATAAGCTGATAGATTTCTTTTTTCGCCCCAACGTCAACGCCGCGCGTCGGCTCATCGAGGATCAGGACTTTTGGACGGGTCATCAGACCGCGCGCAATCGCTACTTTCTGCTGGTTACCGCCGGAGAGCAGGCCGATAGCCTGTTCCATCGATGGCGTTTTAACATTGAACAGGCGAATAAAATCACCCACCGCCTGCTGCTCATCTTTATGTTTAAGGCTTCCGCCTGCACGGCTGAAATAGCGCAGCGCGGTCAGTGACATGTTCTCTTTCACCGACATACCGAGCACTAAACCATCGCGTTTACGGTCTTCAGAAATATAGACGATGCCATTAGCCAGTCCATCCTGCGGCGAACGGGTGACAACTTCATGGCCATCAAGCGTGACGTAGCCGCTGGTGCGCGGCAATGCGCCGTACAAAACCTTCATCAGCTCGGTACGCCCAGCACCCATCAACCCCGATACGCCAAGGATTTCGCCTTTACGCAGCGTGAATGACACATCGTTTACGCCAGGGCCGCACAAATTATCGACTTTCAGGCGAATATCACCCGGCGCTTTTTCCAGACGCGGGTACTGATCTTCCAGTTTACGTCCCACCATCATTTCAATCAGCGAGTCTTCGGTCAGCGAGGCGACTTCACGCTCGGCAATAAACTGCCCGTCGCGAAAGACGGTTACGTCATCGCAAATCTCGAAGATCTCTTTCATGCGGTGAGAAATATAGACAATGCCGCGTCCCTGGGATTTCAGTTCGCGAATGACGCGGAACAGGGATTCGGTTTCAGTATCGGTGAGGGCATCCGTCGGTTCATCCATAATGATGACCTTCGATTCAAAGCTCAGCACTTTGGCGATTTCAACCATCTGCTGATCGCCAATCGACAGCTCACCGACCAGCCTGTCGCTTTTAAAGCGCAAATTGAGTTTGTCGAGCAGCAGATCGGCTTCGGCGTACATCTTCTTCCAGTCTATTTTGCCAAAGCGATTCACGAACTCGCGACCGAGAAAAATGTTCTCGGCAATAGTGAGTTGCGGGATCAGGTTCAGCTCCTGGTGGATGATACCGATTCCGGCTTCCTGGGAGGATTTCGGGCCGTTAAAGGTGGTCTCTTTACCCAGCCACAATAAGGAACCGGCATCACGGGTGTAGATTCCGGTCAGCACCTTCATCATAGTGGATTTGCCCGCGCCGTTTTCGCCCACCAGCGCCATTACGCGGCCTGGGTAGACATTCAGCGCGGCGCCGGATAGCGCTTTTACGCCCGGGAACGCTTTATCGATCCCTTTGAGTTGCAGTAATGCGTTCATGATGGCCTCAGAACGTGACGCCAGCACAGAGAATGATATTCGCATACGGAGAACATTCTCCGCTGCGAATTACCGCCTGACTGTCTGCGGTTTGTTTTTTGAATTGTTCATGCGTGGTGTAACGAATTTCTATGGTGTTTCCCTGGTGTTGTTGCAGTTGCTCAATGTGACTGAGCAACGTTTCGTGGAGTTGCGGATTATGTTGTTTAATTTCCGACGCGAGAATGGCCGCCTCGACCTGCATTTCACGTGTAACCACATCCAATACCTGCATAAAAGAAGGTACGCCCTGGGTTAATGCCATATCGATACGCGTTGTGCTGTTCGGGATGGGTAAACCTGCATCACACACCACCAGCGTATCGGTATGCCCCAGACGGGAGATCACCGATGAAATTTCAGAGTTGAGTACCGTGCCTTTCTTCATTTTCTTTCCCCACTAGCGAAACGTTTCGCTGAAGATAAGTGTAGTTCGAAGAGTGGACAGAAAACCACCGCGACGTTATGAAAATGTGATCACCATCGAAACGTTTCGCAAGGATTATCATGAGATGAAAAGAAAACTGAGAGGGGTCAAACAAAACGCCCCCTTTCACGATGAAAGAGGGCGTTAACAACATTAAATCTCGACCTGCGTACCGAGTTCAATAACCCGGTTCGGTGGGATTTCAAACTGGTCCGGCGCGCGCAGCGCATTGCGCTGTAGCAGCAGATACAGCTTGCCACGCAGGCGCAGATACCATGGTCGTTTGCCGACAATCAACGACTCGTGCGACATGAAGAAGGAGGTTTCCATCATCCGACAGCTTAAGCCTTCCAGACCGCAGCGGTGGAACACTTCTTCAACGTTTGGCGTTTCACGCCAACCGTAGCTGGCCACCACGCGCCAGAAGGTAGGCGACAATTGCTCAATCTGCACTCTACGTACATTGTGTACATAGGGCGCGTCTTCCGTACGCAGCGTCAGCAGAATAACGCGTTCATGCAGCACCTTGTTATGTTTCAGGTTATGCAGCAGCGCAAACGGGATGACGTTCAACGCACGGGACATATACACCGCCGTTCCTGGCACGCGCACCGGTGGGGATTTCTCCAGCGACGCAATCATCGCCTCCAGAGAGTTACCGTGCTCATGCATGCGACGCAACAGACGGAAGCGTTCGCTTTTCCAGGTCGTCATAATAGTGAACATCACCAGACCCAGCGAGAGCGGCAACCAGCCGCCTGAAACGAGCTTATCGAGGTTTGCAGAGAACAACGGAACATCGATGCACAGGAACGCAACCAGGATCAGGAAGACGAAGTATTTATTCCAGTGCCAGTTTTGCCGCGCCACGGTCGTCGACAGAATGGACGTCAGTACCATCGTTCCCGTTACCGCAATACCGTACGCAGCAGCCAGATTACTGGAGTGCTCAAAGCTCACGATCACGATAACCACGGCGAAATAAAGCATCCAGTTTACGAAAGGAATATAGATCTGACCCGATTCCATTTCTGAAGTATGGATAATCCGCATCGGCGATAAATACCCCAGACGCACAGCCTGGCGCGTCAGTGAGAATACGCCGGAGATAACCGCCTGCGAAGCAATTACCGTCGCCAGCGCGGCAAGGATCAGCAGCGGAATCAGCGCCCAGTCCGGTGCCAGCAGGAAGAACGGGTTTTTGATCGCTTCGGGATGCTTTAACAGCAATGCACCCTGACCAAAATAGTTCAAAACCAGCGAAGGCAATACGACGGAGAACCATGCAAGGCGAATCGGTAACTTACCGAAGTGGCCCATATCCGCATACAGCGCTTCAACACCGGTAATCGACAGCACCACCGCGCCCAGCGCAATAAAGGACAGCGTTTTGAATTCCAGGAAGAAATGAACAGCCCAATACGGATTTAGGGCATGCAACACTTCCGGATTTGCAATAATGCTGCGTACACCCAGCACGGCAAGTACCAGGAACCATATCAGCATAATCGGCGCAAACAGCTTACCGACCATGCCGGTACCGTGTTTTTGAATCAAAAACAGCAGGGTAAGTACGATAATAGAGAGAGGAACAATCCAGGTGTCCAGTTGTGGAGCAATAATCTCCAGACCTTCAATCGCCGACATCACCGAAATGGCTGGCGTAATCACCACCTCGCCATAAAAAAAGCTGCCGCCAATCAATCCCATAATCACCAGCATCGAGGTCGTTCGCGCCGACGTATTACGCCCGGCCAACGACATCAACGTCAGGATTCCACCTTCCCCGGCGTTATCAGCACGCATAACAAATGACAGATACTTAACGGAAACAACCAGAATCAGCAGCCAGAAAATCAGCGAGAGAAAACCAAACACGGCATCACGTTCAACGCCAAAACCAAACTGCCCGGACAAACATTCACGAAGCGTATAAAGTGGGCTGGTACCAATATCACCGTAGACAACCCCAATGGCCGCGAGGGTAATCGCAGACAATGATTGCTTATTATCAGTGCTCATAGACTCGTCTTTCGTTTATACACATCATCGTTCAAGCTACCTCCGCGTTGGCTGCATTCGTTATTCCGCCCATCCCAGGGAATAACTCCATTGCCGCCTTGGTGCAGCTTGATTGATATGGTGTATATATAAGAAATGTGTGCGTCGTCCCTTGGCCCACAAAAAGGCGCACAGTATGCACGATTAATCGCAAAATCGTACCCCTAAATGAGACCAGATTAATCTGGCTCAAAGAAAAATAAACGCGCCTTCAGTCTATTACAGCCCAGGGGTTAAACATCTATACTCGCTGTTTAACGCGGTACATTTGGCGAAAGGACGCCACTTCATTATGGCTCACCCACATTTATTAGCGGAAAGAATTTCCCGTCTGAGCAATGCGCTGGAAAAGGGACTTTATGAACGTAGTCACGCCATTCGCCTTTGTCTGCTGGCCGCGCTCAGCGGCGAGAGCGTCTTCTTATTAGGCCCTCCAGGGATAGCGAAAAGCTTAATCGCTCGCCGACTGAAGTTTGCCTTTAAAAATGCCCGTGCTTTCGAATATCTGATGACGCGCTTCTCGACACCTGAAGAGGTCTTTGGCCCGCTATCCATTCAGGCGCTTAAAGACGAAGGTCGCTATGAGCGCTTAACAGCAGGCTATCTTCCTGAAGCCGAAATTGTTTTTCTCGATGAAATCTGGAAAGCAGGCCCGGCCATTCTCAACACCCTGCTAACCGCCATTAACGAACGCCACTTCCGCAACGGCGCACACGAGGAGAAAATCCCGATGCGCCTGCTGGTCGCGGCCTCCAACGAACTACCTGAAGCAGACAGCAGCCTGGAAGCATTGTACGACCGTATGCTGATTCGCCTGTGGCTGGATAAAGTACAGGACAAGGCCAACTTCCGGTCCATGCTGTTAAGCCAGCAGGATGAAAGTGACAACCCCGTTCCAACAACGTTACAAGTGACCGATGAAGAGTACTACCAGTGGCAAAAAGACATTGGCAAAATCACGCTTCCCGATCGTGTATTTGAATTGATTTTCACCCTGCGCCAGCAACTGGATGCGCTACCGAATGCCCCCTACGTATCTGACCGTCGCTGGAAAAAAGCAATCCGCTTACTCCAGGCCAGCGCCTTCTTTAGCGGGCGCGATGCCGTTGCGCCTATCGACCTTATTCTGCTGAAAGATTGCCTGTGGTATGACGCGCAAAGCCTGAATCTGATGCAGCAACAAATCGAAATATTGATGACCGGGCACGCCTGGCAGCAGCAGGCAATGTTGACTCGCCTTGGGGCAATAATGCAGCGTCGCATCCAGCTACAGCAGCAGCAAAGTGATAAAACGGCGTTCACGGTAATCCGTCAGGGTGGAATGTTCAGCCGCCGTCCTCATTATGATTTACCGCCGGAAGCCAACACTTCCGTACTGACGCTGCTACTGCAAAAACCCCTAAAACTGCACGATATGGAGGTTATCCATATTGCCTTTGAACGCGGCGCTCTGGAGCAGTGGCTGACTAAAGGCGGTGAGATCCGCGGAAAATTAAACGGTATCGGATTTGCCCAGACGCTGAATATGGAAGTCGACAGCGCTCAGCACCTGGTCGTGCGCGACGTCAGTTTGCAAGGTTCTCGCCTGGCACTACCCGGCGCATCAGAAGAAAGCATGCCCAGTGAGATAAAGCAGCAACTTGAAGCGCTCGACAACGAATGGCACCAGCAGCACAGCGAATTTAGTGAACAGCAAAAATGTCTGTTTATTCATAGTGACTGGTTAGGCCGCATTGAAGCCAGCCTGCAGGACGTCGGTACACAGATCCGACAGGCACAACAATGCTGACCCTTGATACGCTAAATATCATGCTGGCGGTCGGCGAAGAGGGGATGATTGAAGAGATGATCATCGCACTGCTGGCTTCCCCGCAGATGGCGGTCTTTTTCAAAAAATTTCCCCGGCTAAAAAAAGCGATTACTGACGATGTTCCCCGCTGGCGCGAAGCGTTACGTAACCGCCTCAAAGATACCCACGTACCGCCGGAGCTCACAGAAGAGGTCATGTGCTATCAGCAAAGTCAGCTCCTCTCTACTCCGCAGTTTATCGTCCAGCTACCGCAAATATTAGCGCTCCTGCACCGACTCCACTCGCCATGGGCTGGGCAAGCGCAGCAACTGGTCAATGACAACAGCACCTTTACGCCCGCCCTACATACGCTTTTTCTCCAGCGCTGGCGCCTGAGCCTAGTGGTGCAAACCACAACGCTGAATCAGCAACTGCTGGAAGAAGAGCGCGAGCATTTGCTCAGTGAAGTACAGGAACGGATGACCCTTAGCGGACAACTGGAACCCGTTCTGGCGGAAAATGACAACGCTGCAGGCCGGTTGTGGGATATGAGCGCGGGCCAAATCAAGCGAGGTGATTATCAGTTGATGGTGAAATACGGTGAATTTCTGACGCAACAACCCGAACTCCAGCGCCTGGCCGAACAGTTGGGGCGCTCCAGAGAAGCGAAATCCGTGCCGCGTAAAGACGCGCCAATGGAAACATTCCGTACGCTGGTGCGTGAACCGGCCACCGTCCCGGAGCAGGTGGATGGCATTCAACAAAGCGATGATATCCTGCGTTTACTTCCCCCCGAACTGGCCACGTTGGGTATTACCGAACTGGAATATGAGTTCTATCGGCGGCTGGTGGAAAAGCAGCTCCTGACATACCGCCTGCATGGAGAAGCCTGGCGCGAGAAAGTCACGGAGCGGCCGGTTATCCACCAGGATTTTGACGAGCAGCCTCGTGGGCCCTTTATTGTCTGTGTCGATACCTCGGGTTCGATGGGCGGATTTAACGAACAGTGTGCGAAAGCCTTTTGCCTGGCGCTAATGCGCGTCGCCCTTGCCGATAACCGGCGCTGTTTCATTATGCTGTTTTCAACAGAAGTCGTGCGCTATGAGCTATCCGGTCCGGAGGGTATCGAACAGGCGATCCGCTTTTTAAGTCAGCGCTTTCGTGGCGGCACTGATATTGCCAGCTGTTTTCGCGCCATTATTGAACGCATGCAGGGTCGGGAATGGTTTGATGCCGATGCGGTGGTGATCTCAGATTTTATCGCTCAGCGATTACCTGATGAAGTTGTCAATAAAGTGGGGGAATTGCAGCGAGTGCACCAGCATCGTTTTCATGCTGTGGCGATGTCTGCACATGGCAAACCCGGCATCATGCGCATTTTCGATCATATCTGGCGCTTTGATACCGGGATGCGAAGCCGCCTGCTCAGACGCTGGCGGCGTTAATTTTTACAGCAGAGATGCGACGCTTTCACGGACCTGTGCAGGCCACACACCGCACTGAACCTGGCCAATGTGCGGCAACTGCAGCAGCAGCATCGTCAGGCGTGACTGCCCAATACCGCCACCAATGGTCTGCGGCATTTCACCGCGCAGCAGTGCCTGGTGCCACTCCAGACTCAGGCGATCTTCATCTCCGGTCAGAGCAAGTTGGTGTTTCAGCGCATCGGCATCCACGCGGATCCCCATAGAAGACAGTTCAAACGCATCTTCCAGTACCGGGTTCCAGACCAGAATATCACCGTTCAAACCGGCATGACCCAGTTCGGACGCTGAACTCCAGTCATCATAATCCGGAGCACGAACGTCATGACGGTGGCCGTCACTAAGTTTGCCGCCGATCCCGACCAGGAACACCGCGCCCAGCTCTTTTGCGATCGCACGTTCACGACCTTTTGCGTCAAGATCCGGATAACGAGATAACAGCTCCTGGCTATGCACAAAGTGGATCTGCTCTGGCAGGAACGGTGCCAGACCAAATTCTTTGCTTACCGCAGCTTCGGTGGCCTTAATTCCCGCCCAGATAGCCTCTACCGTGCTTTTCAGAGTGGAAAATTGACGCTCACCGTCGCCCATCACGCGCTCCCAGTCCCACTGATCAACATACACTGAGTGCAGCGGGGAGAGGCGATCTTCATCGGGACGCAGGGCCTTCATGTGCGTGTACAGCCCTTCGCCTGCGCTAAAGTCGTGTTGTCCTAACGTTTGACGCTTCCACTTCGCCAGGGAATGAACCACTTCGAATTGAGCGTCCGGCAATGCTTTAACCTTCACCTGCACCGCTTTTTCACTGCCCGACAAGTTATCCTGCGTGCCATCTCCTACGCGGCTGAGGATCGGTGCCTGAACTTCGATCAGACCTAAACGCTCTTCCAGCTGGCGAGAAAAATGAGATTTTACGAAGCTAATTTGACGTTGTTTGGCAATGTAAGCGGTTTTCATTATGTGTACTCCTGTGTCCTGTTGCCTATGATTAAGCAACAGAATGGAGGTAATATTCAATAATCCACAAACAAAAAGCCGACTTCAATTTTGATTCGTTAAAAATAACGTCTAAAATAGAGTGAATCATTAATCTACATAAGAAAAACCTATGGAAAATTATCAGATCGACAATCTGGACCGCGGCATTCTTGACGCCCTGATGGAAAATGCCCGTACCGCCTACGCTGAATTAGCTAAACAGTTCGGCGTCAGCCCGGGGACAATTCACGTTCGTGTAGAAAAGATGAAGCAGGCTGGGATTATTACCGGCGCGCGAATTGATGTCAGTCCAAAACAACTGGGTTATGACGTCGGCTGCTTTATCGGCATTATCCTGAAAAGTGCAAAAGACTATCCGTCAGCGCTGGCCAGACTGGAAAGTCTCGATGAAGTGACCGAGGCGTATTACACCACCGGGCACTACAGCATCTTTATTAAGGTAATGTGTAAATCTATCGATGCCCTGCAACAGGTACTTATCAACAAGATCCAAACAATTGATGAAATTCAGTCCACTGAAACCTTGATCGTCTTGCAGAACCCGATCATGCGTACCATCAAGCCCTGATCGCTTTTTTTAATCCCCTATTTTTCCACAGGTAGATCCCAACTCGCTCACAGCGTACAATGCTGCCTCTTCATCGAGGTAGCGATCAATGGCAGATATCACTCTTATCAGCGGCAGCACGCTTGGCAGTGCGGAATATGTAGCAGAACATCTGGCAGAAAAGCTGGATGACGCCGGTTTTTCCAGCGAAATACTGCATGGACCGATGCTCGACGAGGTTCCGACTCAAGGGGTTTGGCTGGTTATCAGCTCAACGCACGGTGCGGGAGACATTCCGGATAACCTGCAACCTTTATATGACGCATTGCGTGAGCAGAAACCGGATCTTTCGCAGGTACGCTTTGGTGCCATCGGCATTGGTAGCCGCGAATATGACACGTTCTGCGGTGCGATTGACAAGCTGGAAGCTGAACTGAAGGCCTGCGGGGCGAAACAGATCGGTGAAACGCTCAGGATCAACGTACTGGAACATGAGATACCGGAAGATCCGGCAGAGATTTGGCTGGGATCCTGGCATCCATTGCTCAGAGATTTGTAAAGATCGTACTTTTTTATGTGGATAACTCTGGTTAAAAGCTTGGATCAACCGGTAGTTATCCAAAGAATAACTGTTGTTCAGTTTTTGAGTTGTGTATAACCCTTCATTCTGATCCCAGCTTATACGGACCAGGATCACCGATCATTCACAGCTAATGATCCTCAACAACCCGTTGATCTTATTCAAAGGATCGCCCTTATCCACAGATAGTTGCGATCCTAATAAGAGATCACAATAAAACAGATCTCTAAATAAAAAGATCTTCTTTTTAATACCCAGGATCCGAGGTCTTTCTCCATCGACTAAAGTTGAGTAGAATCCACGGCCCGGGCTTCAATCCATTTTCACACCGCGTTATGCGAGGCAATTACCATGTTTTATCAGGATCCTTTTGACGTCATCATCATTGGCGGGGGTCATGCAGGCACCGAGGCTGCAATGGCCGCGGCGCGAATGGGTCAACAGACCCTGCTGTTGACACACAATATCGACACTCTGGGACAGATGAGCTGTAACCCGGCGATTGGCGGCATTGGGAAGGGACACCTGGTAAAAGAAGTGGATGCACTTGGCGGCCTGATGGCAACCGCAATTGACCATGCTGGTATCCAGTTTAGAATACTAAACGCCAGCAAAGGCCCGGCAGTTCGCGCCACCCGTGCTCAGGCGGATCGCGTGCTCTATCGTCAGGCTGTACGTACTGCGTTGGAGAACCAGCCGAATCTGATGATCTTCCAGCAAGCGGTTGAAGATCTGATTGTTGAAAACGATCGTGTTGTCGGTGCAGTGACTCAGATGGGTCTGAAGTTCCGTGCCAAAGCGGTTGTATTAACCGTAGGGACTTTCCTCGACGGGAAAATTCACATTGGTTTGGACAACTACAGCGGTGGCCGTGCTGGCGATCCGCCGTCTATCCCACTGTCACGTCGCCTGCGTGAGCTACCGCTGCGCGTTAGCCGTCTGAAAACCGGCACACCGCCGCGTATAGATGCGCGTACCATCGATTTCAGCGTACTTGGCCAGCAAAACAGCGATAACCCAATGCCGGTCTTTTCGTTCCTTGGCGATGTTTCTCAACATCCGCGCCAGATGCCGTGCTACATCACGCATACTAACGAGAAAACCCATGATGTGATCCGTAATAACCTCGATCGTAGCCCGATGTATGCTGGCGTGATCGAAGGTATCGGCCCACGTTACTGCCCGTCGATCGAAGACAAAGTGATGCGCTTTGCCGATCGTAACCAGCACCAGATCTTCCTTGAACCGGAAGGACTGACGTCTAACGAAATTTACCCGAACGGTATTTCCACCAGCCTGCCGTTTGACGTGCAGATGCAAATTGTCCGCTCCATGCAGGGGATGGAAAATGCCAAAATTGTCCGTCCTGGCTATGCTATTGAGTATGATTTCTTCGATCCACGCGATCTGAAGCCAACCCTGGAAAGTAAGTTCATTCAAGGTCTGTTCTTTGCTGGTCAGATTAACGGTACAACCGGTTACGAAGAAGCCGCTGCGCAAGGTTTGCTGGCGGGTCTGAACGCCGCACGCTTGTCCGCTGACAAAGAGGGGTGGGCACCTGCGCGTTCTCAGGCCTATCTTGGTGTGCTGGTGGATGACCTGTGTACGCTGGGCACCAAAGAACCGTACCGCATGTTTACTTCGCGTGCAGAATACCGTTTGATGCTGCGCGAAGATAACGCCGATCTCCGTCTGACCGAAATTGGTCGTGAACTGGGTCTGGTGGGGGATGAACGCTGGGCGCGCTTCAATGAAAAACTGGAACGCATCGAACAAGAACGCCAGCGTCTGAAATCTACCTGGGTGAACCCGCTTGCCGAATCTGCAGCAGAAGTGAATGCTCACCTGGCTACGCCTCTGTCACGCGAGGCCAGTGGTGAAGATCTGCTGCGTCGTCCGGACATGACCTATGCACAGCTGACGTCATTGTCTGTATTTGCACCCGCGCTTGATGATCCTCAGGCGGCTGAACAGGTTGAAATTCAGGTTAAGTACGAAGGTTATATTGCCCGTCAGCAGGATGAAATCGAAAGACAACAGCGTAACGAGAATACGTTGCTGCCTGCGACTCTGGATTATCGTCAGGTTTCCGGTTTGTCGAATGAAGTTATTGCCAAGCTGAACGATCACAAACCGGTATCAATCGGCCAGGCATCGCGCATTTCAGGTGTCACGCCTGCCGCCATCTCCATTCTGCTGGTTTGGCTGAAAAAACAAGGTATGCTGCGCCGTAGCGCTTAATCACACTATTTGGGCGGGGGCGCTTCGCTTGTCCGCCCTGCAAATTTGTCGACCCGATACGCTATAGCTTATCGGGTCATTGATTATTAACAGGTAACGACCGTGCTCAACAAACTCTCTCGTCTGCTGGCTGATGCTGGTATTTCTCTTACCGATCACCAGAAAAATCAGCTGATTGCGTATGTCGATATGCTGCACAAATGGAATAAAGCGTACAACCTGACATCGGTGCGGGATCCCAACGAAATGCTGGTGCGCCATATTCTGGACAGCATTGTTGTCGCCCCCCATCTGCAAGGCGAGCGTTTTATTGATGTCGGCACGGGACCGGGCTTACCAGGAATTCCTCTTTCTATCGTGCGTCCTGAGGCGCATTTTACTCTGCTGGATAGTCTGGGAAAACGCGTACGTTTTCTGCGTCAGGTACAACATGAACTTAAACTGGATAACATCACTCCAGTGCAAAGCAGGGTAGAAGAATTCCCTTCCGAGCCACCTTTTGATGGCGTGATAAGTCGTGCTTTTGCGTCTCTTAACGACATGCTGAGCTGGTGCCACCATTTACCTGGTCAAAACGGGCGTTTTTATGCTTTAAAAGGGCAATTACCGGAAGATGAGATCGCCACATTGCCTGCGGCGTTCAGCGTCGAATCAGTTGTAAAATTACGGGTTCCACAACTGGATGGTGAGCGTCATTTGGTGGTTATTAAGCCAAACAAAATTTAATTTTTATCAAAAAAAATAGAAAAAAAACGGCTCTTCAGGTGTTAAAAGTCATAGGGAATAGTGTGGTTAAATGTCGTTACATTTCACTAATGTCTTACGGTTTTGCATCATAACTATAACGTACCGTTTTTTGTTAAAAGTGAAACAAGTCAACTGTGAAAATATCAGCCTGCTAAAAATAGAATCAAAGAATCACCGCTTGTGTTAATTTTTTATTATAAATGTCAATGGGTGGTTTTTTTGTTGTTATTCGCTATTTTTAAAACAGTAACGGATTTTAGGCTTAAATATCAAAAAGTTGAAATGGCATCATTTGCCAAGTAAATAAATAGTGCAGGGGCGAATATGCTTAATATGTGATCTGGTGCACGCTTTGCAGCCAGTGTTTACGCGGCTTTTGCAGTTTTGCATGATCGTTCACAGTTTGCCGAAAAGTAATAAATGTGGCCTGGAGAAAAATATTTAAACATTTATTCACTTTTTAGCTACTTATTGTTTGAAATCACGAAGCCGCACCGTATAATTTGACCGCTTTTTGATGCTTGACTCTAAGCCATAAAGAACGTTTTATACGACACGCGGCATACCTCGAAGGGAGCAGGAGTAAAAACGTGATGTCTATGTCGCTCTTGAGTCGAAACGTTGCTCGTAAGCTTTTGCTCACACAGCTTCTGGCGGTAATAGCAAGTGGATTGCTGTTTAGCCTCAAAGACCCTTTCTGGGGCATCTCCGCATTGTGCGGGGGATTGGCAGTGTTACTGCCTAATATGTTGTTTATGATATTTGCCTGGCGTCACCAGGCACATACACCAGCAAAGGGCCGAGTGGCCTGGACGTTCGCTTTCGGCGAAGCCTTCAAGGTGTTAGCTATGCTGGTTTTGCTTGTGGTGGCGTTGGCGGTTTTGAAGGCGGTGTTCTTACCGCTGATCGTTACGTGGGTTTTGGTGCTGGTGGTTCAGATACTGGCACCGGCTGTAATTAACAACAAAGGGTAAAAGGCATCATGGCTTCTGAAAATATGACGCCGCAGGAATACATAGGGCACCATCTGAATAACCTTCAGTTGGACCTGCGTACTTTCTCGCTGGTAGATCCGCATAACCCCCCAGCCACCTTCTGGACGCTCAATATTGACTCCATGTTCTTCTCGGTGGTGCTGGGTCTGTTGTTCCTGCTTATGTTCCGTAGCGTTGCTAAAAAGGCAACCAGCGGCGTACCAGGGAAATTTCAGACCGCGATTGAGCTGGTAATCGGCTTTGTTCATGGCAGTGTCAAAGACATGTACCATGGCAAAAGCAAGGTTATCGCACCGCTTGCCCTGACGATCTTCGTTTGGGTCTTCCTGATGAACCTGATGGATTTACTGCCAATCGACCTGCTGCCGTATATTGCTGAGCATATACTGGGCCTGCCGGCGCTGCGCGTGGTTCCGTCTGCGGACGTAAACATCACCCTGTCGATGGCGCTGGGCGTGTTTATCCTGATTCTGTTCTACAGCATCAAAATGAAAGGCATCGGCGGCTTCGCGAAAGAGTTGACGCTGCAGCCGTTCAATCACTGGGCGTTCATTCCTGTCAACTTAATCCTTGAAGGGGTAAGCCTGCTGTCCAAACCAGTTTCTCTTGGTCTGCGACTGTTCGGCAACATGTACGCTGGTGAGCTGATTTTCATTCTGATTGCTGGTCTGTTGCCGTGGTGGTCACAGTGGATTCTGAATGTGCCGTGGGCCATTTTCCACATACTGATTATCACGCTGCAAGCCTTCATCTTCATGGTTCTGACGATTGTCTATCTGTCGATGGCGTCTGAAGAGCATTAATTTACCAACACTACTACGTTTTAACTGAAACAAACTGGAGACTGTCATGGAAAACCTGAATATGGATCTGCTGTACATGGCTGCCGCTGTGATGATGGGTCTGGCGGCAATCGGTGCTGCGATCGGTATCGGCATCCTCGGGGGTAAATTCCTGGAAGGCGCAGCGCGTCAACCTGATCTGATTCCTCTGCTGCGTACTCAGTTCTTTATCGTTATGGGTCTGGTGGATGCTATCCCGATGATCGCTGTAGGTCTGGGTCTGTACGTGATGTTCGCTGTCGCGTAGTAAGCGTTGCTTGAATTAAGAGCAATATCAGAACGTTAACTAGATAGAGGCATTGTGCTGTGAATCTTAACGCAACAATCCTCGGCCAGGCCATCGCGTTTGTCCTGTTCGTTCTGTTCTGCATGAAGTACGTATGGCCGCCATTAATGGCAGCCATCGAAAAACGTCAAAAAGAAATTGCTGACGGTCTTGCTTCTGCTGAACGAGCACATAAGGATCTTGACCTTGCAAAGGCCAGCGCGACTGACCAGCTGAAAAAAGCGAAGGCGGAAGCTCAGGTAATTATCGAGCAGGCAAACAAACGCCGCGCTCAGATCCTGGACGAAGCTAAAACTGAAGCAGAGCAGGAACGTACTAAAATCGTGGCACAAGCGCAGGCGGAAATTGACGCCGAGCGTAAACGTGCTCGCGAAGAGCTGCGTAAGCAAGTTGCTGTCCTGGCTGTTGCTGGCGCCGAGAAGATCATCGAACGTTCCGTGGATGAAGCTGCTAACAGCGACATCGTGGACAAACTTGTCGCTGAACTGTAAGGAGGGAGGGGCTGATGTCTGAATTTATTACGGTAGCTCGCCCCTACGCCAAAGCAGCTTTTGACTTTGCCGTTGAGCACCAAAGCGTTGACCGTTGGCAGGATATGCTGACGTTTGCCGCTGAGGTGACGAAGAACGAACAAATGGCAGAGCTTCTCTCTGGCGCGCTGGCGCCGGAAACGCTCGCTGAGTCGTTTATCGCAATCTGCGGTGAGCAGTTGGACGAAAATGGCCAGAACCTGATTAAGGTAATGGCTGAAAATAACCGTCTTAATGCGCTCCCGGATGTTCTTGAGCAGTTTATTCACCTGCGTGCAGCCAGTGAGGCTATCTCTGAGGTAGAAGTCACTTCTGCCAATGCACTGAGTGATGAACAGCTTACGAAGATTAGTGCAGCGATGGAAAAACGTCTGTCACGCAAAGTTAAGCTGAATTGCAAAATCGATAAGTCTGTAATGGCAGGCGTAATCATCCGTGCGGGTGATATGGTCATTGATGGCAGCGTACGCGGCCGTCTTGAGCGCCTTGCAGACGTCTTGCAGTCTTAAGGGGACTGGAGCATGCAACTGAATTCCACCGAAATCAGCGAACTGATCAAGCAGCGCATTGCTCAGTTCAGTGTTGTGAGTGAAGCTCACAACGAAGGTACTATTGTTTCTGTAAGTGACGGTGTTATCCGCATCCACGGTCTTGCTGACTGTATGCAGGGGGAAATGATCTCTCTGCCGGGTAACCGTTATGCTATCGCACTGAACCTGGAGCGCGACTCCGTAGGTGCAGTTGTGATGGGTCCATACGCTGACCTCGCCGAAGGCATGAAGGTTAAGTGTACTGGTCGTATTCTGGAAGTTCCGGTTGGCCGTGGCCTGCTGGGTCGTGTGGTGAACACTCTGGGTTCCCCAATTGACGGTAAAGGTCCGGTTGATAACGATGGCTTCTCGCCAATCGAAGTTATCGCACCAGGCGTAATCGAACGTCAGTCCGTAGATCAGCCGGTACAGACCGGTTATAAATCCGTTGATGCCATGATCCCAATCGGTCGTGGTCAGCGTGAGTTGATCATCGGTGACCGTCAGACCGGTAAAACCGCGATGGCAATCGATGCCATCATCAACCAGCGTGACTCCGGCATCAAATGTGTGTACGTGGCTATCGGCCAGAAAGCGTCCACCATTTCTAACGTGGTTCGTAAACTGGAAGAACACGGCGCACTGTCCAACACCATCGTTGTTGTGGCGACCGCGTCTGAATCTGCTGCACTGCAATATCTGGCACCTTATGCTGGTTGCGCAATGGGCGAATACTTCCGTGACCGCGGTGAAGATGCACTGATCGTTTATGATGACCTGTCCAAACAGGCTGTTGCTTACCGTCAGGTTTCCCTGCTGCTCCGTCGTCCACCAGGACGTGAAGCATTCCCGGGCGACGTATTTTACCTCCACTCCCGTCTGCTTGAACGTGCTTCCCGCGTTAACGCGGAATACGTTGAGAAATTCACCAATGGTGAAGTTAAAGGTAAAACTGGCTCCCTGACCGCTCTGCCGATTATCGAAACCCAGGCGGGTGACGTTTCCGCGTTCGTTCCGACCAACGTAATTTCCATTACCGATGGTCAGATCTTCCTGGAAACCAACCTGTTCAACTCCGGTATTCGTCCGGCAGTTAACCCGGGTATCTCCGTATCCCGTGTAGGTGGCGCAGCGCAGACCAAGATCATCAAGAAACTGTCCGGTGGTATCCGTACCGCGCTGGCACAGTATCGTGAACTGGCAGCGTTTTCTCAGTTCGCTTCCGACCTTGACGAAGCTACGCGTAAGCAGCTGAGCCACGGTCAGAAAGTAACTGAACTGCTGAAGCAGAAACAGTATGCCCCAATGTCTGTTGCACAGCAGGGCGTGGTGCTGTTTGCGGCTGAACGCGGTTACCTCGAAGATGTGGAACTGGCGAAAATCGGTAGCTTCGAAGCCGCTCTGCTGGCTTACGTTGACCGTGATCACGCTCCGCTGATGCAAGAGATTAACCAGTCCGGTGGCTATAACGATGAAATCGAAGGCAAGCTGAAAGCTATCCTCGATTCCTTCAAAGCAACCCAGTCCTGGTAACGTCTGGCGGTCTGTCTTAGGGCGGACCGCAAGGCATTGAGGAGAAGCTCATGGCCGGCGCAAAAGAGATACGTAGTAAGATCGCAAGCGTCCAGAACACGCAGAAGATCACTAAAGCGATGGAGATGGTCGCCGCTTCCAAAATGCGTAAATCGCAGGATCGCATGGCGGCCAGCCGTCCTTATGCAGAGACCATGCGCAAAGTGATTGGTCACCTTGCGAATGGTAATCTGGAATATAAGCACCCTTACCTGGAAGAACGCGACGTTAAGCGCGTGGGCTACCTGGTGGTGTCGACCGACCGTGGTCTGTGCGGTGGCTTGAACATTAACCTGTTCAAAAAGCTGCTGGCGGATATGAAAACATGGTCCGATAAAGGCGTTCAGTGCGACATCGCAATGATCGGCTCTAAGGGCGTGTCTTTCTTTAATTCCGTAGGCGGTAACGTGGTTGCTCAGGTAACCGGTATGGGGGATAACCCTTCCCTGTCCGAACTGATCGGCCCGGTTAAAGTGATGCTGCAGGCCTATGATGAAGGTCGTCTGGACAGACTGTACGTTGTCAGCAACAAATTTATTAACACCATGTCTCAGGTTCCTACTCTCACTCAACTGCTGCCTTTACCGGCTTCAGAAGATGAAGAGTTAAAACAAAAAGCCTGGGATTACCTGTATGAACCAGACCCGAAACCGCTGCTGGATACCCTGCTGCGTCGTTACGTTGAATCTCAGGTTTATCAGGGCGTGGTAGAAAACCTGGCCAGCGAGCAGGCCGCACGTATGGTGGCGATGAAAGCCGCGACCGACAATGGCGGCAGCCTGATTAAAGAGCTGCAGTTGGTATACAACAAAGCTCGTCAGGCCAGCATTACTCAGGAACTCACCGAAATCGTCGGTGGTGCATCCGCGGTATAACCAGGTTAATTCGTAGAGGATTCAAGATGGCTACTGGAAAAATTGTCCAGGTAATCGGCGCCGTGGTTGACGTCGAATTCCCTCAGGATGCCGTACCGCGCGTGTACGATGCTCTTGAGGTTATGAATGGTAAAGAGAGCCTGGTGCTGGAAGTTCAGCAGCAGCTCGGCGGCGGTATCGTACGTACCATCGCCATGGGTTCTTCCGACGGTCTGCGTCGTGGTCTGGAAGTTAAAGACCTCGAGCACCCGATCGAAGTCCCGGTAGGTAAAGCAACGCTGGGTCGTATCATGAACGTTCTGGGTCACCCGATCGACATGAAAGGCGATATCGGAGAAGAAGAGCGTTGGGCTATTCACCGCGCAGCACCTTCCTATGAAGAGCTGTCCAGCTCTCAGGAACTGCTGGAAACCGGCATCAAAGTTATCGACCTGATGTGTCCATTCGCTAAGGGCGGTAAAGTTGGTCTGTTCGGTGGTGCGGGTGTAGGTAAAACCGTAAACATGATGGAGCTTATTCGTAACATCGCGATCGAGCACTCCGGTTACTCTGTGTTTGCGGGTGTAGGTGAACGTACTCGTGAGGGTAACGACTTCTACCACGAAATGACCGACTCCAACGTTCTGGATAAAGTATCCCTGGTTTATGGCCAGATGAACGAGCCGCCGGGAAACCGTCTGCGCGTTGCGCTGACCGGTCTGACCATGGCTGAGAAATTCCGTGACGAAGGTCGTGACGTACTGCTGTTCGTCGATAACATCTATCGTTATACCCTGGCCGGTACGGAAGTATCCGCACTGCTGGGTCGTATGCCATCAGCGGTAGGTTACCAGCCGACCCTGGCGGAAGAGATGGGTGTTCTGCAGGAACGTATCACTTCTACCAAAACCGGTTCTATCACCTCCGTTCAGGCGGTATACGTACCTGCGGATGACTTGACTGACCCATCCCCAGCAACCACCTTTGCTCACTTAGATGCAACCGTGGTACTGAGCCGTCAGATCGCATCTCTGGGTATCTACCCGGCAGTTGACCCGCTGGACTCCACCAGCCGTCAGCTGGATCCGCTGGTTGTTGGTCAGGAACACTACGACACCGCGCGTGGCGTACAGTCCCTGCTGCAGCGTTATCAGGAACTGAAAGACATCATCGCCATCCTGGGTATGGATGAACTGTCTGAAGAAGATAAACTGGTGGTAGCACGTGCGCGTAAAATTCAGCGCTTCCTGTCCCAGCCGTTCTTCGTTGCGGAAGTATTCACCGGTTCTCCGGGTAAATACGTTTCCCTGAAAGACACCATCCGTGGCTTTAAAGGCATCATGGAAGGCGAATACGACCACCTGCCAGAGCAGGCGTTCTACATGGTTGGTTCTATCGACGAAGCCGTAGAAAAAGCCAAAAAACTTTAACGCCTTAATCGGAGGGTGATATGGCAATGACTTACCACCTGGACGTCGTCAGCGCAGAGCAACAAATGTTCTCTGGTCTGGTCGAAAAAATCCAGGTAACGGGTAGTGAAGGTGAACTGGGTATTTTCCCAGGTCACGCACCGCTACTCACCGCCATTAAGCCTGGTATGATCCGCATCGTTAAACAGTTCGGTCATGAAGAGTTTATCTATCTGTCCGGCGGCATTCTTGAAGTGCAGCCTGGCAACGTGACCGTACTGGCTGATACCGCGATTCGCGGGCAGGATCTCGATGAAGCGAGAGCCCTGGAAGCGAAACGTAAGGCTGAAGAGCATATTAAGAGCTCTCATGGTGACGTGGATTACGCTCAGGCATCTGCGGAACTGGCCAAAGCGATCGCGAAACTGCGCGTTATCGAGTTGACCAAAAAAGCGATGTAACACCGGCTTGAAAAGCACAAAAGCCAGTCTGGTTTCCAGGCTGGCTTTTTTTTGTTTTGTTGCATAAACATTTAAAGTGAAATCTGTTTTGTGATTTAGATCAAAAAAAGTTGATTGGTTAAAAAATGCGGCGTAGACTCTTTTTATGTGATGAATATCACATAATGAACTCAAATAAAAAGAGATGCCAACATGAAATTACTCAATAAAATCATCGCCATGTTCAGCAATATGAGCTTTTAGCTTTTAGCTTTTACCTGCCCGTCCTGTGGCGCGATGCTTGATATGGTTTATCAGTCAGCGCCACTTGTTGTTATAGATCCTCTCTTCCTCCTCTTCTCCCTCAACTTTTTATTTTCGCGTACGCATTTTCGGTTTCTTACTGAATCACATAAATAAAATCGGGCTTTGCATGTGTAACTCTTTATTCATGCGGTAAAAAAATAGCAAAAACATTAACCTAAGGCTTTAATAAGAGCATGCTCCTGGTTTTTGGGAGACAAAAGGCGCCGATATAGTCGAAAATAGTGAGTTAATAGTTAGGGATTTTCCCCTATTGAACGTTTTATCTTCGGCCCATTTCATGATGAAAAAAATGTAGTATTTTCAATATGAAAGGGTATAAATTCGTTCTCAAATGACAGTCAGGATGTGTATGTTGAATAATGCTATGAGCGTCGTGATCCTTGCCGCAGGCAAAGGTACACGTATGTATTCCGATCTTCCTAAAGTGCTGCACACTCTCGCAGGAAAAGCGATGGTGCAGCATGTTATTGATGCCGCTAATGAATTAGGCGCAACTCATGTACACCTGGTCTACGGGCACGGTGGTGATTTGCTTCAGCAGACGTTGAAAGATGGCAATCTGAACTGGGTTCTGCAGGCAGAGCAGTTGGGAACCGGTCATGCTATGCAGCAGGCTGCACCGTTCTTTGGTGATGACGAAGACATTTTAATGCTCTATGGCGATGTGCCGTTAATCTCCACTGAAACGTTACGCCGCCTGCGCGATGCTAAACCTCAGGGGGGTATTGGCTTATTAACCGTAAAACTGGACGACCCAACCGGCTATGGGCGCATTACGCGTGATAACGGCAGCGTTACTGGCATCGTTGAGCATAAAGATGCGACCGACGAGCAACGCAAGATCCAGGAAATTAACACCGGCATCCTGATTGCCAATGGCGCTGATATGAAGCGCTGGTTATCTAAACTGACCAACAACAACGTGCAGGGTGAATATTACATCACCGATATCATTGCGATGGCGTACCAGGAAGGTCGTGAAATTGCTGCGGTACATCCGGCACGTATTAGCGAAACCGAAGGGGTGAACAACCGCCTTCAGTTATCCCGTCTTGAACGTGTCTATCAGTCCGAACAAGCAGAGAAACTGCTGTTAGCTGGCGTTATGTTACGCGATCCCGCACGTTTTGATCTTCGCGGTTCGCTTATTCACGGGCGCGATGTTGAAATTGATACTAACGTTATCATTGAAGGTAACGTAACCCTTGGCGATCGCGTCAAGATTGGTACTGGCTGCATTATCAAAAATAGCGTAATTGGCGATGGCTGTGAGCTTAGCCCGTACAGCGTGGTGGAAGATGCCCATCTGGAAGCGGCATGTACTATCGGGCCTTTTGCGCGTCTGCGTCCGGGCGCTGAGCTGCAGGAAGGCGCACACGTGGGTAACTTCGTCGAAATGAAAAAAGCGCGTCTGGGTAAAGGTTCTAAAGCCGGTCATCTGACCTATCTGGGCGATGCTGAAATTGGCGATAACGTGAACATCGGCGCGGGGACGATCACCTGCAATTACGATGGTGCTAATAAATTTAAAACCATTATTGGTGATGATGTGTTTGTGGGTTCGGATACTCAACTGGTGGCGCCTGTCACCGTGGGTAAAGGCGCGACGATCGCCGCTGGAACCACAGTGACGCGTAATATCGCTGATAACGAACTGGTATTAAGCCGTGTACCGCAGGTCCATAAACAAGGTTGGCAGCGCCCGGTGAAGAAAAAGTAAGTGATTTTTGCCGGATGGCGGCCTACGTGCGATGACGTTCTGTAGGCCTGATAAGCGTGAGTGCCATCAGGCAGACAAGAGATGAGGGGATAACATAATCCTCCGCTCAACAAGCAGTACCTATAAAAATAACCCCACTCTCTACAAGGCTCGGGGCGCCCGGAAAGGGCAAATACAGGTCAGCGACAACGACAGGCATAATGCCTAAATTCGGAATCAAAAAATATGTGTGGAATTGTTGGCGCTATCGCGCAGCGTGATGTAGCTGAAATCCTTCTCGAAGGTTTACGTCGTCTGGAATATCGTGGTTATGACTCAGCCGGTCTGGCTGTTGTTGATGCTGAAGGTAACATGACCCGTCTGCGTCGTCTGGGTAAAGTGCAGATGCTGACTGCTGCTGCGGAAGAACATCCGTTACACGGTGGTACGGGTATCGCTCACACCCGCTGGGCAACACACGGCGAACCTTCAGAAGCAAACGCGCATCCGCATGTTTCTGAGCACATTGTGGTGGTGCATAACGGCATCATCGAAAACCATGAACCGCTGCGTGAAATGTTGAAAGCGCGTGGTTACATCTTTGTGTCTGAAACGGACACCGAAGTGATTGCTCACCTGGTGCATTGGGAGCTGGAACAGGGCGGTACACTGCGTGAAGCGGTATTGCGTACTATTCCGCAGCTGCGCGGTGCCTACGGCACAGTGATCATGGATACCCGTAATCCGGAAACTCTGCTGGCGGCGCGTTCTGGTAGCCCGCTGGTTATCGGTCTGGGCATGGGTGAAAACTTTATCGCTTCCGACCAGCTGGCTCTGCTGCCGGTAACCCGTCGCTTTATCTTCCTGGAAGAGGGCGATATCGCCGAGGTAACGCGTCGTTCAGTCTCTATTTTTGACAAGACAGGCGCGGAAGTTAAACGTCAGGATATTGAATCTAATCTGCAATACGACGCGGGCGAAAAAGGTATTTATCGCCACTACATGCAGAAAGAGATCTATGAGCAACCGAACGCGATAAAAAATACGCTGACCGGGCGTATCAGTCATGGCGAAGTGGATTTAAGTGAGCTTGGCCCTAATGCCAACGCGTTGCTGTCTCAGGTCGAGCATATCCAGATTATTGCCTGCGGCACGTCATACAACTCAGGCATGGTATCCCGCTACTGGTTTGAGTCGCTGGCCGGCATTCCTTGTGATGTGGAAATTGCTTCTGAGTTCCGTTATCGCAAATCCGCTGTGCGTCGTAACAGTTTGATGATTACCCTGTCTCAGTCCGGTGAAACGGCGGATACCCTGGCGGGTCTGCGCTTATCTAAAGAGCTGGGCTATCTGGGGTCGCTGGCAATCTGTAACGTTCCAGGCTCTTCTCTGGTACGTGAATCTGACCTGGCGATGATGACCAATGCCGGGACCGAAATCGGCGTGGCCTCCACGAAAGCATTTACCACCCAACTGACTGTTCTGCTAATGCTGGTGGCGAAGCTGGCTCGTCTGAAAGGTCTGGATGCGACTATTGAACAAGAGATTGTTCACGGGTTACAGGCGCTGCCGAGCCGTATTGAGCAGATGCTGTCACAGGACAAGCGTATTGCCGCACTGGCGGAAGACTTCTCTGACAAACACCATGCACTGTTCCTTGGTCGTGGCGATCAGTACCCCATTGCGCTGGAAGGCGCCCTGAAGCTGAAAGAGATTTCTTATATTCACGCAGAAGCGTATGCCGCTGGTGAGCTGAAGCACGGTCCGCTGGCGCTGATTGACGCGGATATGCCGGTTATCGTGGTTGCACCGAACAACGAGTTGCTGGAAAAACTGAAATCCAACATTGAAGAAGTGCGTGCCCGTGGCGGCCAGTTGTACGTCTTCGCCGATCAGGATGCAGGATTTATCAGTAATGAAAATATGCATATCATCGAGATGCCGCATGTGGAAGAGGTGATTGCACCGATCTTCTATACCGTTCCGCTGCAACTGCTGGCGTATCATGTGGCGCTGATTAAAGGTACTGACGTGGACCAGCCGCGTAACCTGGCGAAGTCGGTTACCGTGGAATAAGCGATACCTCGCTGAACTGAAAATGCCCTGCTCAAAGCGGGGCATTTTTTTAAACGCGTTCTGTTTTTAATCAATTATCCCGCCTGTTTTATGTGACAAACCGTCATCTTCAGCTACTGTTTTCAGTGTCATAAAAAGAAAATTTTGCCGAAATATGATTGTCATATAATCTATTAACTTGCTGTTTTTATACAATTTTTAATTGTTCTTGGCGCATTATTTTTCATTGTCATAAAACTGTCATATTTCGTACATTTAACTGTCACCTGTTTGTCCTATTTTGCTCACAGTAGCAACTCAAACAACAATTTACGAAAACCGTGCAGGAGACATTATGAAAGTTATGCGTACCACTGTCGCAACTGTTGTCGCCGCGACCTTATCTATGAGCGCGTTCTCTGCCTTTGCTGCAGCGAGCCTGACAGGTGCTGGTGCAACTTTTCCTGCGCCAGTGTATGCCAAATGGGCTGATACTTATCAGAAAGAGACCGGTAGCAAAGTAAACTACCAGGGTATCGGCTCCTCCGGTGGTGTAAAACAAATTACCGCAAATACCGTTGATTTCGGTGCATCTGATGCGCCGTTATCTGACGAGAAGCTGGCTCAGGAAGGTCTGTTCCAGTTCCCGACAGTGATCGGCGGTGTGGTGCTGGCGGTGAATATCCCTGGCCTGAAGTCCGGAGAGCTGGTGCTTGACGGTAAAACTCTGGGCGATATCTACCTCGGCAAAATTAAGAAGTGGGATGATGAAGTCATCACCAAACTGAACCCGGGTCTGAAGCTGCCTTCTCAGAACATTGCCGTTGTGCGTCGTGCAGATGGTTCCGGTACCTCCTTCGTCTTCACCAGCTACCTGGCGAAAGTGAACGAAGAGTGGAAATCTAAAATTGGCGCAGGCTCTACTGTGAACTGGCCGACCGGTCTGGGCGGTAAAGGTAACGACGGTATCGCTGCGTTCGTCCAGCGTCTGCCAGGCTCTATCGGCTACGTTGAGTACGCTTATGCTAAGCAGAACAACCTGGCATACACCAAACTGGTTACTGCTGATGGTAAGCCGGTAAGCCCGACAGAAGAAAACTTTGCTAATGCAGCTAAAGGCGCTGACTGGAGCAAAACCTTCGCTCAGGATCTGACTAACCAGAAAGGTGACAATGCGTGGCCAATCACTTCCACCACCTTCATCCTGGTTCACAAAGAGCAGAAGAAGCCTGAGCAGGGCGTTGAAGTGCTGAAGTTCTTTGACTGGGCGTACAAAAATGGCGGCAAACAGGCCAACGACCTGGATTACGCCAGCCTGCCGGACAGCGTGGTTGAGCAGATTCGTGCTGCATGGAAGACCAACGTGAAAGACAGCAGCGGTAAAGCGCTGTACTAAATACCCGTCATACTTCGAGCCGCAGCTGTGTTGGCTGCGCTTGTTCACTCCAGTTACATAGTAAATCTATGCTCCTGGGGATGAATGAGGGACATCCTTGTCCCTCACCGAAGGCAGCCTCCGGCTGTTCAAATTCGTTCCTGACGAATTTGTCACAAGCTTGCCGCCTTGCTGCAACTCGAATTATTTAGGGTATGGCATTACGTTAGCTGGGAAGCACGATAAAATGCGCGCTTCCTGGCCCAAACTTAAAGAGTGATTTATGGCTGCAACCAAGCCTGCTTTTAACCCACCGGGTAAAAAGGGTGACATGATCTTCAGCGCGCTGGTAAAACTGGCTGCGCTGATTGTGCTATTGATGTTGGGTGGCATTATTGTCTCTCTGATCATCTCCTCCTGGCCAAGCATCCAGAAATTTGGTTTCTCATTCCTTTGGACCAAAGACTGGGATGCGCCAAATGATATCTACGGCGCACTGGTACCGATTTACGGTACGCTGGTCACCTCACTTATCGCACTGCTGATCGCCGTTCCGGTGAGTTTCGGCATTGCTTTGTTCCTGACGGAACTTGCACCTGGCTGGCTGAGACGTCCGCTGGGTATCGCTATTGAACTGCTGGCGGCGATCCCGAGTATTGTTTACGGCATGTGGGGGCTGTTTATCTTTGCCCCGCTGTTTGCGACGTATTTCCAGGAGCCGGTCGGTAATATTCTTTCCAACATTCCGTTTGTTGGCGCACTGTTTGCTGGCCCGGCATTTGGTATCGGTATTCTGGCGGCTGGCGTGATCCTCGCCATCATGATCATCCCGTACATTGCGGCAGTTATGCGTGATGTGTTCGAACAAACGCCGGTACTGATGAAAGAGTCAGCCTACGGTATTGGCTGTACTACCTGGGAAGTTATCTGGCGTATCGTTCTGCCGTTCACTAAAAATGGTGTCATTGGCGGCGTAATGCTGGGTCTGGGTCGCGCGCTGGGTGAAACCATGGCGGTGACCTTTATCATCGGTAACACCTACCAGCTCGACAGTGCCTCGCTGTACATGCCGGGCAACAGTATTACCTCTGCGCTGGCGAATGAATTTGCCGAAGCGGAATCTGGGCTGCACGTTGCCGCGTTGATGGAGCTGGGTCTGATTCTGTTTGTGATCACCTTCATCGTGCTGGCTGCGTCTAAGTTCATGATCATGCGCCTTGCGAAGAACGAGGGGGCACGCTAATGGCTACGCTTGAAATGCAAAACACCGCTCAGCTTGCGGAATCCCGCCGTAAAATGCAGGCGCGTCGTCGCCTGAAGAACCGCATCGCGCTGACGCTCTCTATGGCGACCATGGCGTTCGGTCTGTTCTGGCTCATTTGGATCCTGATGTCCACGATCACCCGTGGTATTGACGGTATGTCGCTGGCGCTGTTCACCGAAATGACGCCGCCGCCGAATACGGCGGGTGGTGGTCTGGCGAACGCCCTGGCCGGTAGCGGTCTGTTGATTCTGTGGGCGACCGTGTTTGGTACCCCGCTCGGTATTATGGCGGGTATCTACCTGGCTGAGTATGGACGTAAGTCCTGGCTGGCTGAGGTCATTCGCTTTATCAACGACATTCTGCTGTCTGCGCCATCCATCGTGGTCGGTCTGTTCGTTTACACCATCGTGGTAGCAAAAATGGAACATTTCTCCGGCTGGGCGGGCGTGATTGCGCTGGCGTTGCTGCAGGTACCTATCGTTATTCGTACCACTGAGAACATGCTCAAACTGGTTCCGGATAGCCTGCGTGAAGCCGCCTATGCGCTGGGTACGCCGAAGTGGAAGATGATTTCTGCAATCACCCTGAAGGCGTCTGTATCGGGCATTATTACCGGTATTCTGCTGGCAATTGCCCGTATTGCAGGTGAAACGGCTCCGCTGCTGTTTACGTCGCTCTCCAACCAGTTCTGGAGCACTGACATGATGCAGCCTATAGCCAACCTGCCGGTCACGATCTTTAAGTTTGCGATGAGCCCGTTTGCTGAGTGGCAGCAACTGGCCTGGGCCGGGGTACTGATTATTACCCTGTGCGTACTGCTGCTGAACATTCTGGCGCGTGTCATTTTCGCGAAGAAGAAACACGGTTAATTTTTACGGCGTGGCTGATGCGGCGCCGGATGAGGAAAAGATTGAAATGAGTATGGTTGATACTGCCCCGGGTAAAATTCAGGTTCGTGATTTGAACTTCTACTATGGCAAATTCCATGCCCTGAAGAACATCAACCTGGATATCGCGAAAAACCAGGTCACGGCGTTTATCGGGCCGTCAGGCTGTGGTAAATCGACGCTGCTGCGTACCTTCAACAAAATGTTTGAACTGTACCCGGAGCAGCGTGCGGAAGGTGAAATCCTGCTGGATGGTGACAATATTCTCACCAACACCCAGGACATCGCGCTGCTGCGTGCCAAAGTCGGCATGGTGTTCCAGAAGCCAACGCCGTTCCCAATGTCTATCTACGACAACATCGCGTTTGGCGTACGTTTGTTTGAGAAACTCTCGCGTGCGGATATGGACGAACGTGTGCAGTGGGCATTGACCAAGGCCGCACTGTGGAATGAAACCAAAGATAAATTACACCAGAGCGGGTACTCTCTCTCCGGTGGTCAGCAGCAGCGTCTGTGTATTGCGCGTGGTATCGCCATTCGCCCGGAAGTGCTACTGCTTGATGAGCCATGTTCAGCGCTCGACCCGATTTCTACCGGGCGTATTGAAGAGCTGATCACTGAGCTGAAAGAAGATTACACCGTTGTTATCGTTACCCACAACATGCAACAGGCAGCGCGTTGTTCCGATCACACGGCATTTATGTACCTGGGCGAGTTGATTGAGTTCAGCAACACGGACGATCTGTTCACCAAGCCCGCGAAGAAACAAACTGAAGACTACATCACCGGTCGTTACGGCTGATTCAGGAGCTTGTTGTGGATAACCTTAACCTTAATAAACATATTTCCGGCCAGTTCAATGCAGAGCTGGAAAGCATCCGTACCCAGGTGATGACCATGGGTGGCATGGTAGAGCAGCAGCTTTCTGATGCGATTACCGCCATGCACAATCAGGACAGCGAACTGGCGAAGCGCGTCATTGAAGGCGATAAAAACGTCAACATGATGGAAGTGGCGATCGATGAAGCCTGCGTGCGTATCATCGCCAAGCGTCAACCTACCGCCAGCGACCTGCGTCTGGTGATGGCGATTATCAAAACTATCGCTGAGCTGGAGCGTATTGGTGATGTGGCGGACAAAATTTGCCGCACCGCGCTGGAGAAGTTTTCGCAACAGCATCAGCCGCTGCTGGTAAGTCTGGAGTCGCTGGGTCGTCACACCGTGCAGATGCTGCACGACGTGTTGGATGCGTTTGCGCGTATGGATCTCGACGAAGCGGTACGTATTTATCGCGAAGATAAGAAAGTCGACCAGGAATATGAAGGCATTGTGCGCCAGCTGATGACCTACATGATGGAAGACCCGCGTACCATTCCAAGTGTGCTGACCGCGCTGTTCTGCGCACGTTCCATCGAACGTATCGGTGACCGCTGCCAGAATATCTGCGAATACATCTTCTATTTCGTGAAGGGACAAGACTTCCGTCACGTGGGCGGCGATGAACTGGATAAGCTGCTGGCGGGCAAAGATCCTAAAGAGTGAAAAAACGTAGAAAGTAGGCCGGATAAGCGTTAGCGCTATCCGGCAATTGCCCGGTGGCGCAAGCTTACCGGGCCTACAAAAAATTACCGGGTAATATCCCAACCCCGCGCCTTCCACAATTCCGGCAACTGTGCCAGATCGGTAAAGGTCGTGACTTTTGGATGATCGATCGGTTTGTTATGCGGATCGGCGCAGAAGTAGAACACTTCCATCCCGGCGGCAATTCCCGCCTGCGCGCCTGCGCTGGAATCATCAACCAGAATGCAGTTCTCAACGTTAACGTCCATTGCTTTTGCCGCATGGAACATCAGGGCCGGATCGGGCTTCCAGCGTTGGATATCGTAGCCGCTGAACAGTAAATCAGGAAAATGGTGCAACATGCCCAGCTTACCCAGCGAATGCTGCATTTTGCTGACCGGACCGTTTGAGACCACGCACATTGGCACTGTCATGCTGTCCAGCAGAGCATTTGCCCCAGCGATAACCTCCAGTTCCGAGTCGAACAGGCGTGCGACCTCTGCGCGGTAAACGGGCTCTAAATCGGCTTTCGCCAGCGTAACGCCGTGCTCTTCGTTGATGATATCGATGATTTCGTAGAGTTTTACGCCTTTAAAGCGTTTAAACACCTCTTCGAGATCGAGTTTGATACCAAACTCCTGGAACATGGCGACATACGCCCGGGAACAGATCACTTCACTATCGACCAGCGTACCATCGCAGTCAAAAAATACCGCTTCTATCTGGGACATGCCTTCCTCTTATCGCTAGTTTAACGTTTACGTCATGCTTATTTACGCCACGCAATCGTTGCCGTATAAGCAAAATCAATGAAAAAAGTTGCTCATAACCCAACCCTATTGTCGCATTTTGGTATAGGATAGCGACGAATTTTCCCTCCTTGTTCGGAAATTGATAATGAGTCAACAACACACAACCCAGGCTTCTGGCCAGGGGATGCTGGAACGCGTGTTCAAACTGCGCGAGCATGGCACAACGGCACGGACCGAAGTGATCGCCGGTTTAACCACCTTCCTGACGATGGTGTATATCGTTTTTGTTAACCCGCAAATTCTTGGCGTGGCTGGCATGGATACCAGCGCCGTCTTTGTTACCACCTGCCTTATTGCTGCATTTGGTAGCATCCTGATGGGGCTTTTTGCCAATCTGCCGGTTGCGCTGGCACCTGCTATGGGCCTGAACGCATTCTTTGCCTTCGTGGTCGTTGGCGCGATGGGCCTGTCATGGCAGATAGGTATGGGCGCAATCTTCTGGGGTGCGATAGGTCTGCTGCTGCTGACCATTTTCCGCGTACGTTACTGGATGATTGCCAATATCCCGGTGAGCCTGCGCGTGGGGATCACCAGCGGTATCGGTCTGTTCATCGGTATGATGGGGCTGAAAAACGCCGGCGTTATCGTCGCCAACAAAGACACGCTGGTATCTATCGGCAACCTGACGTCCCACAGCGTACTGCTCGGCATTCTGGGCTTCTTTATCATCGCGATTCTGGCGTCACGTAATATTCATGCGGCGGTGCTGATCTCTATCATCGTGACCACGCTGCTGGGTTGGATGCTGGGTGATGTCCATTACAGCGGGATCGTCTCCGCGCCGCCGAGCGTGATGTCGGTTATCGGGCATGTTGACCTGGCCGGTTCGTTTAACATTGGCCTTGCGGGCGTGATTTTCTCGTTCATGCTGGTGAACCTGTTTGACTCCTCCGGTACCCTGATTGGCGTGACGGATAAAGCCGGTCTGGCAGACGCGAAGGGCAAGTTCCCACGCATGAAGCAGGCGCTGTTTGTCGATAGCGTGTCGTCTGTTACCGGCGCGTTTATCGGTACCTCCTCCGTTACCGCCTATATTGAGTCTTCTTCCGGGGTTTCTGTTGGTGGGCGTACTGGCCTGACCGCGGTCGTTGTCGGTCTGTTGTTCCTGCTGGTTATCTTCCTGTCGCCGTTGGCGGGAATGGTGCCGGGATATGCCGCCGCAGGTGCGCTGATTTACGTTGGCGTCCTGATGACATCAAGCCTGTCGCGCGTGAAGTGGGATGACCTGACTGAAGCGGTTCCAGCGTTTATTACCGCCGTGATGATGCCGTTTAGCTTCTCGATCACCGAAGGTATTGCGCTGGGCTTTATCTCTTACTGCGTGATGAAAATAGGTACCGGACGTTTCCGCGATCTCAGCCCGTGCGTCATCGTTGTCGCGCTGCTGTTTGTACTGAAGATTGTGTTTATCGACGCGCACTAAAATATCGGTCTGGACAACGGCCCGCCAGGCATCGTTGCTGGCGGGCTTTTTCTTTAGGCTTTTACACGTTGAATATAGTCGCCAAATGCGGTCAGCTGACCGGTCAGATGGTCCAGCGTGCTTTGGTCGATCACTTCACCCGCCTGCGGGTCCACTTTATTCTGAATCACGCCGCCCATAAATTCCGGCTTGTTCATTACCATCGCGTCGAGGAACACCAGGATTTGACGCAGATGATACTGGCAGCGCGCGCCGCCAATGGCGCCCATGGAGCTGGTCTGGATCAGCACCGGTTTGCCGGATAATGGTTGATCGGGCAGGCGGGACAGCCAGTCGATGGCATTTTTCAGCCCGCCAGGAACAGAATAGTTGTATTCCGGTGTGACGATAACGACGCCGTCAGCCTTCCTGATTTGTTCCGCCAGCGCTTCTACACTTGCCGGAAAACCCTCTTCCTGCTGGAGGTCGGCATCGTACAGAGGAATATCCCCAATCGACGGTAATGCATTCACTTCCATCCCCGCGGGGGCAATTTTTGGCAGCGTACGGGCAACCATTCCATTAAACGAACCCTTGCGCAGGCTCCCCAGTAACGTAACAACATTCAATGTTTCAGACATGGTTACTCCTGTTTCATCATGAAGGTTAAATCAAAGCGTATGGCTCTTCGCTGCGCATAATTGCGAGAACCGGATCAGGCGACCCGTTGGCTCATTGGCGCGTGTCTGGATATCAGGCAAGCTTTTCCAGTCCTGTTTACCATCAAACTCCCAAACGTTGAGTTTTTCAATGGTTGGCGTGACCGCGACCGACCACACCAGCACATCTTCGGCATCGCAAATGGCTTCTATCTGCGTAACGTGAGCACATCTCAGACGGCCCGCACCCGGTAACAGCTGGAGTTCACGTGGATCGTCATTGCACACGTCGCCAGTGAGCTTGAGAACGCTCTGGCGTAACGTTATGAGCTGCGCACGCGCTTCATTGGGGTCGTTTTGATTATTGATCCACAGGTTTTCGTTACTGGAAAAGCGGTAGGAATCTGTGGCATTCGGGGTATGGAACCCGCGAGTTGCCCGCTGAAGCTCCATATCCAGACCGCATGAACCTTCTGTGGTAAGCGCGACGCCGACAATATTCCCGGCATAGGAAATCGAAAAGCCAGGCAGGTTTTTATCGCGAAAAACGGGCTTACCTTTCGCCTCGGTAACAATCTCGGGCAATGTGCTGGTGCCGTAAAGCATAAACATCAGTTCAGCGAGAAGACTTCGGGAGGCCAGAAAGCGTGTTCGGCGGTGAGTGGGTAGATTTCTTACTTCAAAATGACATGGAGTAGGGAGGCGAACTGAAACCAGGTGTCCCTCCGTAAGAATCCCTCTGGCAAAATGTGTCGCCATTTTTCGCTCCGTGATTAATGGTCCGTGATTATTATCAGAGTAACATTTACGCGGCTTCCAGGCAGGCTTTACTGCCCAAAAAGTAAACGGAATCGGGATACATTACGCGACATTTACATTTCCAGCGCCAGGGAGGTTAATAAAACAACAATATAGCAAAGGATCTTCATGACATCTCGCGATAGAGTGCCTTGATCGTCTCTTTCAGCCATACGATCTTAGGATTGTGGCTGTTGCGTTTATGCCAAAGTAGGGTGAACGGGACGCGCATTTTTTCCAGTTGCGCTGCATCAAAAGGCATTGGACGTGCCACGAGCGGAAGCTGGTGGAGTTGGTTATAACGCTGGCAATAAACCGGTGCGGTGGCAATCAGCGCGTGATCCGGCTGCGCTGCCATAAACAGCGACTGCTCAAAGCCTGGCAGACACAATGCGATGTTACGCGCACGCCCCATCTCCTGAAGCACATCGTCCAGCGCCCAGGTGTCGCTCTGCTCCCAGCTAATGCTGATATGGGGATAGCGCAGGAATGTTTCCAGATTCCACTCTTCCTGCAATGCCGGGTGGTCTTCACGCAACCAGACGCAGGGGAGATCGGAAAACAGGACCTCGTGGTCGATCGATAACGGTAGCAGACTCAGCAATTCACGCGAGCGCGGGTGACTTTCACGTCCGGTAAAGCCGATATCCACCTCGCCACGGATAATGGCATCCAGCGAATCGTAATCCCAGTTGTGCACTTTGATCGTTGCCTGTGGATAACGTTGGTAGATCTGTTGGGAGAGCGCGTTAAACATGATCATCACCAGCGGCGTTTCAGCCACTAAATCAAACTTCAGCCCACGTGGTGCTTCATGGTGTGGCTTATCGAGCAATTGATTGCCCATCTGCATCCACTCCGCCAGGCTCTGTTCCATGTTGAGCATCAGCGGCGTTGGCGTTAGCCCCAGCGGGGTGTTAACAAACAAGGGATCGTCAAACCAGGCTCTCAGCTTCGACAGCGATTTGCTGACCGCCGACGGCGTGACGTTCATCCGTTTGGCGGTTTTAGTGACGCTGCGTTCCTGCATCAGGAGTTGCAGGCAGAGCAGTAAATTAAGATCGAGACTGCTGAGGGATTTCTTCATGAGTTGGTGTGGGCCGGTTTGGTGCAACAGTGATAATCAGCATGATACTCACTATGCTACAACCAATCAGAATCCCGATCAGCATATTCAGTGCGTCGAGACCGAGGATGGCAGCCAACCAAATCCATAGAGATGAACCGCAAACCTGGGCAATGCCTAATGCCGAGCTGGCGACGCCTGCGCGCAGCGAGAACGGCCCCAGCGCCTGGCTCATGGCAACGCCGAAACCGACCGAGAATCCGGCGCAGATTAAGGTTAACCCGAACAACGTTACCGCGTGCGTACTGGCAAGGATTAACACGATGCCCGCAGCCAGGAACAAGACCTGTGAAGTCAGCATCAGGATGCGGGGTTTAAAAATACTCAGTGCGAATGGCGTAGAGAAAGAGACCGCCATACTGATGCCTGCGGTCATGGCCATGGTAGTGGCGTACTCGCCGCGGTCGAAGCCCATAACTTCCATCAGCAGCACCGGAGACGTATTCACGAAGGTCAGGATCACCGACACGCTGAGGGTGGTAATGGCCAGACGGCTTAAGAAAAAACGGTTTACCAGCGACTCTGCGCGATGATCGCTCTGCGTAGAGGTCGAGAGCGTCGCTGGGCGCGATTCTCGCAGGATAAACACCGACAGCAGGCAAACGACCACGCCCATGCCCATCATCGTGTAGAACAGGCTCTGCCACGGGTATTTGAGCATAATCAGGTGCCCCATCACCGGAGCCAGCACCGGCACGATACAGGTAATACCGTTCAACAGCGACAGTACCTTCGCCCGGCGGCGATCGTCGAGCGTATCGCGCAGGATGGCGAAAGCCACCACGTAGCAACAGCCGGCGCCTACGCCCTGAATAAAGCGGCCTGCGAGAAACGGGGTGCCGCTTTCGGCGAACGAACACAGCGCAGAGGCGAAAATAAAAATGAGGGCACCGACAATGGCGACCGGTTTACGACCCGACTGGTCGGCAACTTTTCCGGCGAAAAGCATCGCCGTCGCCATTCCCGCCAGATAAACCGAAAACGCGATATGCAACTGCGCCTCGCTGGCCTGTAGATCAGCCGCAATACGGGGCAGCCCCACCAGATACATATCAATACCGGCAGGATAAAGAAGAACCAGGGCGAAACTGCAGATTAGAAAGCGTGTCATAGCGACCTCATGAGAAATGTGGCGCTAAGCATACGGTCAGAGAGTCAACTGCACGAGTTGCCATTTGGACAACAGTGATTTCCGCATGGGAAATTGTTGTTGCCGGATGGCGGTGTAAACGCCTTATCCGGCCTACGGGGCCTGTAGTCCCGGTAAGCATCGCGCCACCGGGCAATACAACATTATTTGCCAATACAGAAGCTGGAGAAAATCCGTCCCAGCAGATCGTCGGAGGTAAATTCCCCGGTGATCTCACTGAGGTTCTGCTGCGCCAGACGCAACTCCTCTGCCAGCAATTCTCCGGCCCATGCGCCAAGCAGTTGGGCTTTACCCTGCTCGAGATGCTCCGCCGCTTCTGCCAGCGCCTGCAGGTGACGACGACGCGCCAGGAAGCCACCTTCCATATTGGTTTCAAAGCCCATGCTCTGTTTGAGATGGTTACGCAGTACGTCAACACCTTCACCGGTACGTGCGGAGAGACGAACCAGTGAGTGGCCATTTACTTCGCTGAGACCCAGCTTTTCACCGGTAATATCCGCTTTGTTACGCACCACGGTAATCGGCAGTTTTGCCGGTAAACGCGCAATAAAGTCTGGCCAGATATCCGCCGGATCTACGGCGTCGGTGGTGGTGCCATCCACCATAAACAGCACACGGTCGGCTTGTTCGATTTCCTGCCAGGCACGTTCGATACCAATGCGTTCAACTTCATCGCTGGCATCGCGCAGACCGGCAGTATCGATGATGTGCAGCGGCATACCGTCGATATGAATATGCTCACGCAATACGTCGCGAGTCGTCCCCGCAATGTCGGTCACAATAGCCGCCTCACGGCCAGCCAGCGCGTTCAGCAGGCTCGATTTCCCGGCGTTAGGGCGACCGGCAATGACTACCTTCATCCCTTCGCGCAGCAGGCTGCCCTGACGCGCTTCGGCACGAACGGCATCAAGATCGCTGATAACGCTATTGAGCTGGGCTTCAATCTTGCCGTCAGACAGGAAGTCGATTTCTTCATCCGGGAAGTCGATCGCCGCTTCGACATAGATGCGCAGGTGAGTGAGCGCTTCCACAAGATGATTTACCCGTGCGGAAAATGCACCCTGCAACGAATTCAGCGCCGAGCGAGCGGCTTGCTCCGAGCTGGCATCGATCAGGTCGGCAATAGCCTCTGCCTGGGCTAAATCGAGCTTATCATTGAGAAAAGCTCGCTCGGAGAATTCACCCGGTCTGGCAATGCGCAGCCCGGGAATGGTCAGAATACGTTTGAGCAGCAGGTCAAGAATCACCGGACCGCCGTGGCCCTGAAGCTCTAAAACGTCTTCACCGGTAAAGGAGTTCGGGCCGGGGAACCACAGGGCAATCCCCTGATCCAGCGCGCTGCCATCCGCGTCTTTAAACGGCAGATAATCGGCATAACGCGGTTTTGGCAGTTTCCCCAGTACGGTTTCTGCGACCTCGCGCGCCTTCAGGCCGGAGATACGCAGGATACCCACGCCACCACGTCCCGGTGGGGTGGCCTGAGCGACGATGGTGTCGTTATGGCTCATGGTTTGTCTCTTCTTAATGCAATAAAAAAGGCGGTCTAATGACCGCCCTTTACTTTATGTTCCGTTTGCCGGATGGCGGCTTCGCCTAATCCAGCCTACACCGAATCAGGAGTTTTTCTTCTCGCGGCTATGCAGGCCACGCTTCTCCAGACCACGGTAAATCAGCTGCTGCTGAATAATGGTTACCAGGTTGCTGACGATATAGTACAGCACCAGACCTGACGGGAACCACAGGAAGAACACGGTGAAGATGACCGGCATAAAGGTCATGATCTTCTGCTGCATCGGGTCGGTCACGGTGGTCGGAGACATCTTCTGAATGAAGAACATCGTCACGCCCATCAGGATCGGCAGGATGTAGTACGGGTCCTGTGCGGACAGGTCATGGATCCACAGCGCGAACGGCGCATGACGCAGCTCAATGGAGCCCATCAGCATGTAGTACAACGCCAGGAAGATTGGCATCTGGATGATCAGCGGGAAGCAGCCGCCCAGCGGGTTAACCTTCTCAGCTTTGTACAGGGCCATCATTTCCTGGCTCTGACGCTGTTTGTCATCACCCAGACGCTCACGCATTGCCTGAATCTTCGGCTGCAGCATACGCATCTTCGCCATGGAGGTGTACTGCGCTTTGGTCAGCGGGTACATGATGCCACGAACGATAAAGGTGATAACGATGATGGAGAAGCCCCAGTTACCCAGGAAGCTATGGATCCATTTCAGCAGTTTGAACAGCGGCTGAGAGATGAACCACAACCAGCCGTAATCCACGGTCAGATCCAGGTGCGGTGCAACGGCCGCCATTTTATCCTGAATTTCCGGGCCGACCCACAGGGTGCTGGTCATCGCGCCAGTCTGACCAGGCTGTACCAATACCGGCTGTGATTTATAGCCGATAGCGGCAATGCCGTTACCCAGGTTAGCGGTATAGAAGTTGTTGGTGCCGTCGTTACGCGGAACCCATGCCGTGGCGAAATACTGTTGCAGCATTGCAACCCAACCGTCTTTAGCATTGACGTTCAGGTTTTCGTTGTCAGCAATGGTGTCGAATTTGTATTTCTCATACTTCTCATCTGGCGTGGAGTACGCCGCGCCACGGAAGGTGTGCAGCGCAAAGTTGCTGCTACCGGTGTCACGATGAGATGGCAGATTGATGGATTGCTTCAGCTGACCAAAGGTGGAGACTTCCAGCGGTTTTTCGCCGGCGTTCTGCACGCTGTAGTTAACGTTGACAGCATATTCACCACGCTTGAGTACAAACGTTTTAGTGAATGTGTTACCCGCTGCGTCAGTATAGGTCATCGGGATCTGCAGTTCGTTCTGACCGTCAGCCAGTACAAACGCGTCTTTTTCGACGTTGTACAGCGGACGCGGGCCGTTAGCCGGGTTATCCGGGCCGTCACGACCTGTCAGGCCACTTTGTGCCTGGTAGATGAACTGTGGCGTGGTTTCCAGTAACTGGAACGGTTCGGTAGAACCCAGTTCTTTCGGGTAAGCTGGCAGTGAAGCCTGTTCCACATCACCACCACGGGTGTTGATGGTCAGATCAAGCACGTCAGTTTTAACCGTAATCAGTTTCCCCTGGCCACTGGCCGGTACGCCCTGGTCGGCGGCGCTACCCGCTGCGGTGGTCGTTGTCTGCGTGGTCTGTTGGGCCTGAGGTTGCGGATTTTTATCCTGCTCCCAGGCTTGCCAGATCATGAAAGACACGAACAGCAAAGCGATGACTAAAAGATTGCGTTGCGAATCCATCGTTAGTGTTCTCTGGTATCAAATGGTCCGGGCGGGACGGGATCGTCACCACCAGGGTGTAAAGGGTGGCATTTTAATACGCGTTTCACCGTCAACCAACTGCCTTTTATCACTCCAAACCTGCGCAATGCCTCAATTCCGTAGCTCGAACAGGTTGGAGTGAAACGGCAATGCGGCCCAAGCAGCGGACTGATCAGGCGTTGATAGACCCGAATGAGGGCTATCAGGACCCGCGAGCCAGGCGACAATGGCGACGCCATAATTTTTCCAACGCTTCCGAGAGAGCACGGTTATCGAGGTCAGCAACCCCTTTTTTCGCCACCACCACGAAATCCATTGCTGGAAGCTCGTGCTGACGTAAACGGAAGCTTTCACGCGTCAGACGTTTAATCCGATTACGTTCATGCGCACGTTTAACATTTTTCTTGGCGACGGTAAGACCGATACGGGGATGCCCCAGCGAATTCAGGCGGCCGAGGATGGTGATTTGCGGCGTGCCAGCCCGTTGTGGCTGCTGGAAGACGAATGTGAAATGAGTGGGAGTTAACAAACGTAACTCCCTGGGAAATGCGAGCTTAACCACTCAGGGGCTAGCTTTTATTACTTAGAAACGGTCAGACGAGAACGGCCTTTAGCACGACGACGTGCCAGAACCTGACGACCATTTTTATTTGCCATACGAGCACGGAAGCCGTGAGAACGGTTGCGCTTCAGTACAGACGGTTGAAAAGTGCGTTTCATGGCGATTTCTACCTAAACTTGAATAAATTCACTGACTTTTGCGTATACCCGAACGAATTTCGAACGACTTACGCCACAGTGTGGGTGATTAAAGAGGCCGGATTGTAATAATTGTACACTCCGGAGTCAATTCTCTTTCCTTATATCCCGTTTTTTTTCACGTGGTTTTGTGTAAAAAACAGGCAGCGTTGACGCCGTAAGGCGACCGTTACTCGCTGGGGGTAAGAATTATACGGGCTGGTGGATAAAGCGCAAGGATCGCACGGGATCTTTATTAGATCGTTTAAGCAGTAAAGCATCTTTACTCATTAATTTTTTCAATATGCGCGCGAAAACCTGCAGCACTTCTCCAGGATCGTTTACACTTAGCCGATTCTGGATCATCCTGTGGATAAATCGGGAAGAATCTGTGAGAAACAGAAGATCTCTTTCTCAGTTTACGCTATGATCCGCGGTCCTGATCGTTTCAATGGATCCTGATCGGGTAAAAATTGCAGATAGCAATTCGCACGTCACCCTTTGCATAGGGTCTTGTCGATGTGCGTCAACAATCATGAATGTTTCAGCCTTTGTCATTTATCGACTTTTGTTCGAGTGGAGTCCGCCGTGTCACTTTCGCTTTGGCAGCAGTGTCTTGCCCGATTGCAGGATGAGTTACCAGCCACAGAATTCAGTATGTGGATACGCCCGTTGCAGGCGGAACTGAGCGATAACACGCTGGCTTTGTATGCGCCAAACCGTTTCGTGCTCGATTGGGTAAGGGATAAATACCTTAATAATATTAATGGATTACTCAATAATTTTTGCGGAGCGGATGCCCCACAGCTGCGTTTTGAGGTTGGCACTAAACCCGTTACGCAAACGCTGAAAACGCCGGTCAACAACGTTGTGGCGCCCGCCCACGTGGCTCAGCAAGTGCAACCGCAACGTACCGTACCGGCAGCGCGCCCTGGCTGGGATAACGTCCCGGCTCCGGCTGAACCTACCTATCGCTCTAACGTCAACGTCAAACATACGTTTGATAACTTCGTTGAAGGTAAATCTAACCAACTGGCGCGCGCGGCGGCACGTCAGGTGGCGGACAATCCAGGCGGCGCCTACAATCCGTTATTCCTTTATGGCGGTACGGGTCTGGGTAAAACCCACCTGCTGCACGCTGTCGGTAACGGCATTATGGCGCGTAAGCCGAACGCAAAAGTGGTGTATATGCACTCCGAGCGTTTTGTGCAGGACATGGTTAAAGCCCTGCAAAACAATGCGATCGAAGAGTTTAAACGCTATTACCGTTCCGTTGATGCGCTGCTGATTGACGATATTCAATTCTTTGCTAATAAAGAACGTTCACAGGAAGAATTTTTCCACACCTTTAATGCCCTGCTGGAAGGTAATCAGCAGATCATCCTGACCTCGGATCGCTATCCGAAGGAGATCAACGGCGTTGAAGATCGTCTGAAATCTCGCTTCGGCTGGGGACTGACTGTCGCGATCGAGCCGCCTGAGCTGGAAACACGCGTCGCGATCCTGATGAAAAAGGCTGACGAAAACGACATTCGTCTGCCGGGTGAAGTGGCGTTCTTTATCGCCAAGCGTCTACGCTCTAACGTGCGTGAACTGGAAGGCGCACTGAACCGCGTGATCGCTAACGCCAATTTTACCGGCCGGGCAATTACTATCGATTTCGTGCGTGAAGCGCTGCGCGATCTGCTGGCTTTGCAGGAAAAGCTGGTCACCATCGACAATATTCAAAAGACGGTGGCAGAGTATTACAAAATCAAAATTGCGGATCTGCTTTCTAAGCGTCGATCTCGTTCGGTAGCACGTCCGCGTCAGATGGCGATGGCGCTGGCAAAAGAGCTCACTAACCACAGTCTGCCGGAAATTGGCGATGCGTTTGGTGGGCGCGACCATACTACCGTGCTTCATGCCTGCCGTAAGATTGAGCAGTTGCGTGAAGAAAGCCATGATATTAAAGAAGATTTCTCCAATTTAATCAGAACATTATCTTCGTGACGCTATGAAATTTACCGTTGAACGTGAACATTTATTAAAACCGCTTCAGCAGGTCAGCGGCCCGCTGGGTGGACGTCCTACACTGCCGATCCTCGGAAACCTGCTGCTGCAGGTTGCTGACGGTGCGCTTTCTCTGACCGGTACCGATCTCGAAATGGAGATGGTGGCGCGCGTGGCGCTGATCCAGCCGCATGAACCTGGTGCGACCACCGTTCCGGCGCGTAAATTCTTCGATATTTGCCGCGGGTTGCCGGAAGGCGCAGAAATTGCCGTTCAACTGGAAGGCGACCGTATGCTGGTGCGTTCTGGCCGCAGCCGTTTCTCGCTGTCCACGCTGCCTGCCGCCGACTTCCCGAATCTGGACGACTGGCAGAGCGAAGTCGAATTCACGCTACCGCAGGCGACGATGAAGCGTCTGATTGAAGCCACGCAGTTTTCAATGGCGCATCAGGACGTGCGTTACTATTTAAACGGCATGCTGTTTGAAACCGAAGGGGAAGAGCTGCGTACCGTGGCGACCGACGGTCACCGCCTGGCGGTCTGTTCAATGCCTGTCGGTCAGCCGTTGCCCAGCCATTCGGTGATCGTACCGCGTAAAGGCGTGATTGAACTGATGCGTATGCTCGACGGCGGCGATAACCCGCTGCGCGTACAGATTGGCAGCAACAATATTCGTGCGCACGTGGGTGATTTCATCTTTACCTCCAAGCTGGTTGACGGTCGTTTCCCGGATTATCGCCGCGTACTGCCGAAGAATCCGGACAAACATCTGGAAGCAGGTTGCGATATCCTCAAACAGGCGTTTGCTCGTGCGGCGATCCTCTCTAACGAGAAATTCCGCGGCGTGCGTCTGTATGTCAGTGAAAACCAGCTGAAAATCACCGCTAATAACCCGGAGCAGGAAGAAGCCGAAGAAATTCTGGATGTCTCCTATCCTGGTACAGAACTGGAAATCGGCTTTAACGTTAGCTACGTACTGGACGTTCTGAACGCGCTGAAGTGCGAAAACGTGCGTATTCTGCTGACCGATTCCGTCTCCAGCGTACAAATTGAAGATGCAGCCAGCCAGAGCGCGGCTTACGTTGTTATGCCAATGAGACTGTAATGTCGCTGACCCGCCTGTTGATCCGCGATTTTCGTAATATCGAAAACGCGGATCTCGCTTTATCTCCCGGCTTTAACTTCCTGGTAGGCGCTAACGGCAGCGGCAAAACCAGCGTGCTGGAAGCTATCTATACGCTCGGCCACGGCCGGGCGTTTCGCAGTTTGCAAATTGGCCGCGTGATTCGCCACGAGCAGGAATCGTTTGTTTTACACGGGCGTTTGCAGGGTGATGAGCGTGAGACGTCGATTGGCCTGACGAAAGACAAACTGGGCGACAGTAAAGTGCGCATTGACGGCACTGACGGGCACAAGGTCGCGGAACTGGCGCACCTGATGCCGATGCAGCTGATCACGCCCGAGGGGTTTACTTTACTCAATGGCGGCCCCAAATACAGAAGAGCATTCCTTGACTGGGGATGCTTTCACAATGAAGCCGGATTTTTCACCGCCTGGAGCAACCTGAAGCGCCTGCTCAAGCAGCGCAATGCGGCACTGCGCCAGGTAAGTCGTTATGAGCAACTCCGCCCGTGGGATAAAGAACTGATCCCACTGGCGGAACAAATCAGCACCTGGCGCGCGGAGTACAGCGCCGGTATCGCGCAGGATATGGCGGATACCTGCCAGCAGTTTCTTCCCGAATTTTCTCTCTCCTTCTCTTTCCAGCGCGGCTGGGAGAAAGAGACAGATTACGCCGAAGTGCTGGAACGCAGTTTTGAACGCGATCGCATGTTGACCTACACCGCGCACGGCCCGCATAAGGCGGATTTCCGCATTCGCGCCGACGGTGCGCCGGTGGAAGATACGTTGTCGCGTGGGCAGCTCAAGCTGCTGATGTGCGCCTTACGTCTGGCGCAAGGGGAGTTTCTGACCCGTGAAAGCGGGCGGCGCTGCCTGTACCTGATAGATGATTTTGCCTCTGAACTGGATGACGCGCGTCGCGGACTGCTGGCCAGCCGCTTAAAAGCCACGCAATCTCAGGTCTTTGTCAGCGCAATCAGCGCTGAACACGTTATAGACATGTCCGATGAAAATTCGAAGATGTTTACCGTGGAAAAGGGTAAAATAACGGATTAACCCAAGATAAAATGAGCGAGAAACGTTGATGTCGAATTCTTATGACTCCTCCAGTATCAAAGTCCTGAAAGGACTGGATGCGGTGCGTAAGCGCCCGGGTATGTATATCGGCGACACGGATGACGGCACCGGTCTGCACCACATGGTATTCGAGGTGGTAGATAACGCTATCGACGAAGCGCTCGCGGGTCACTGTAAAGATATCGTGGTAACGATTCACGCTGACAACTCCGTGTCCGTTACCGATGATGGCCGTGGTATCCCAACCGGTATTCACCCGGAAGAGGGCGTTTCGGCAGCGGAAGTTATCATGACCGTTTTGCACGCAGGCGGTAAATTCGATGATAACTCCTATAAAGTTTCCGGCGGTCTGCACGGTGTGGGTGTTTCCGTCGTTAACGCCCTGTCACAGAAGCTGGAACTGGTGATTCGTCGTGAAGGCAAAGTGCATCAGCAAACTTACGTGCACGGTGTGCCGCAGGCGCCGCTGGCAGTAACTGGCGAAACAGAAATGACGGGGACTCAGGTCCGTTTCTGGCCAAGCCACGAAACCTTTACCAACGTCGTTGAGTTCGAATACGACATTCTGGCTAAGCGTCTGCGCGAGCTGTCATTCCTGAACTCCGGCGTGTCTATTCGTCTGCGCGATAAGCGCGATGGCAAAGAAGATCATTTCCACTACGAAGGCGGCATCAAGGCGTTTGTTGAATACCTCAACAAAAACAAAACGCCGATCCACCCGAATATCTTCTACTTCTCCACCGAAAAAGACGGTATTGGCGTTGAAGTTGCGCTGCAGTGGAACGATGGTTTCCAGGAAAACATCTACTGCTTCACCAACAACATTCCGCAGCGTGATGGCGGTACTCACCTTGCAGGCTTCCGTGCGGCGATGACCCGTACCCTGAACGCCTACATGGACAAAGAAGGCTACAGCAAAAAAGCGAAAGTCAGCGCCACCGGTGACGATGCCCGTGAAGGCCTGATTGCCGTTGTTTCCGTGAAGGTACCGGATCCGAAATTCTCCTCCCAGACCAAAGACAAGCTGGTCTCTTCTGAGGTGAAATCGGCGGTAGAACAGCAGATGAACGAACTGCTGAGCGAATACCTGCTGGAAAACCCGTCTGACGCGAAAATCGTCGTCGGCAAAATTATTGATGCGGCGCGTGCTCGTGAAGCGGCACGTCGTGCGCGTGAAATGACCCGCCGTAAAGGTGCGCTGGACTTAGCGGGTCTGCCGGGCAAACTGGCGGACTGTCAGGAACGCGACCCGGCTCACTCTGAACTGTACCTGGTGGAAGGGGACTCAGCGGGCGGCTCTGCGAAGCAGGGACGTAACCGTAAAAACCAGGCGATTCTGCCGCTGAAGGGTAAAATTCTTAACGTTGAGAAGGCGCGCTTCGACAAGATGCTCTCTTCTCAGGAAGTGGCGACGCTGATCACCGCGCTGGGCTGCGGCATCGGTCGCGACGAGTACAACCCGGACAAACTGCGTTATCACAGCATCATCATCATGACCGATGCGGACGTCGATGGCTCGCACATCCGTACGTTGCTGTTGACCTTCTTCTATCGTCAGATGCCGGAAATCGTTGAGCGCGGCCACGTCTACATTGCGCAGCCGCCGCTGTACAAAGTGAAGAAAGGCAAGCAGGAACAGTACATCAAAGACGATGAAGCGATGGATCAGTACCAGATCTCTATCGCCCTTGATGGTGCTACGCTGCACACCAATGCCCACGCGCCAGCGCTGGCGGGTGATGCGCTGGAAAAACTGGTTTCTGAATACAACGCCACGCAGAAAATGATTGGCCGTATGGAACGCCGTTTCCCGAAAGCGCTGTTGAAAGAACTGGTTTATCAACCGACGCTGGCTGAAGCCGATCTCACTGATGAAGCGAAAGTCACTGCCTGGGTTTCCCAGCTGGTTAACGTGCTGAATGAAAACGAAATGCACGGCAGCACCTGGAACAGCTTTGTGCGTAAAGACGCTGAACTGAACCTGTTCGAGCCGGTGATCCGCGTGCGTACCCACGGTGTTGATACCGACTATCCGCTGGATCACGAGTTTGTGACCGGCGGCGAATACCGTCGTATCTGCACGCTGGGTGAGAAACTACGTGGCCTGATCGAAGACGATGCGTTTATCGAACGTGGCGAGCGTCGTCAGCCAGTTGCCAGCTTCGAGCAGGCGCTGGACTGGCTGGTGAAAGAGTCCCGTCGTGGCCTCGCGATTCAGCGCTATAAAGGTCTGGGCGAGATGAACCCGGAACAGCTGTGGGAAACTACCATGGATCCGGAAAGCCGCCGTATGCTGCGCGTTACCGTGAAGGATGCGATTGCCGCTGACCAGTTGTTCACCACGCTGATGGGTGATGCTGTTGAACCGCGTCGTGCATTTATCGAAGAAAACGCCCTGAAAGCGGCGAATATCGATATCTAACATGTACCTCAGGCCTGCTCCTGTAGGCCTGATAAGCGAAGCGCCATCAGGCAGTTCGTCTGCGTTTGCCGGATGGCGGCTCAGGCCCTATCCGCCCTACCATCGATTGTCAAAAGGGGAATCCCGATTCCCCTTTCCATCCCCCTTTTCGTAGCTGTTTTTTGAGCGGAATCGCGTTAGCATGAGGATGGACTCATTTAATCCGGGGAACTCATGGCTATCAAACTTATTGCTATCGACATGGATGGCACACTTCTGCTGCCCGATCACACCATTTCACCAGCGGTCAAAACGGCGATTGCCGCGGCACGCGCGCGAGGTGTGAATGTGGTGCTGACCACGGGGCGCCCGTATGCTGGCGTCCACAGCTATCTGAAAGAACTGCATATGGAACAACCCGGTGACTACTGTATTACCTACAACGGCGCGCTGGTGCAGAAAGCCGGAGATGGAAGCACCGTCGCGCAAACCGCGCTGAGCTATGATGATTACCGCTTCCTGGAACAACTCTCCAGGACGGTCGGCTCGCATTTCCACGCACTCGATCGCAATACTCTGTATACCGCCAACCGTGATATCAGTTACTACACGGTGCATGAGTCTTTTGTCGCGACCATCCCGCTGGTGTTCTGTGAAGCAGAGAAAATGGACCCGGCGACCCAGTTCCTGAAAGTGATGATGATTGATGAACCAGAAATCCTCGATCAAGCCATCTCGCGTATTCCAGCAGAGGTAAAAGAGAAGTACACCGTACTGAAAAGTGCGCCGTATTTCCTCGAAATTCTGGATAAACGCGTTAATAAAGGCACTGGCGTGAAATCGCTGGCCGATGCGTTAGGAATTAAAGCCGAAGAGGTGATGGCGATTGGCGATCAGGAAAATGATATCGCGATGATCGAATACGCAGGCGTAGGCGTTGCAATGGATAATGCTATTTCGTCGGTGAAAGAAGTGGCTAACTTCGTGACGAAATCCAATCTTGAAGACGGCGTAGCCTGGGCGATTGAGAAATACGTTCTCTCCTGATACACGTATGCCTGGCTTCGGCCAGGCATAAAACATTAAGAATGTTATAAAAATCATGTTTGTATTATCAGATGTGAAATCGCACATTAATCCCCCCACTTAGCACGTAACTTCTATACTCTCCCCCCTTCTTTTATATTCGGGCGATTCCTGCCTGCAACTATGTTTCCTTATGACTAACACACGCATCCGCCTGGTGTTGATGACGTCTTCCTGTTTGGCTTTTCAGGCCTGGGCTGCGACGGATTCTGGCTCAACATTGACACCGCTGTATGACTATCAGGACGATGGTCAGGCTACTTCTTTGCCGACAAAACCCGCGGCTAAACCAACCACAAGCCGCTCTGTTTTGCCGTTTTTAGGTGAGGAGGCACGTAAACGAGGCTACGACCTGCCTGAGCCGTTTGGCGTGAATATTAACTACATGAATATCAGGCAAAACATTAATGTAGACAGCATCAATTTCAACGGTCTTTCCCTGCGCGGTCACTCGTTGGATAACGCGTTTAAAATCAACGTCGGCAACACCCGGGAGAGAAGTAAAACCGAAACCTTAAAACTGGATGCCTGGCTGCTGCCCTTTATGAACGTCTATGGTCTGATTGGCTATACCGACGGACACTCTGTTTCGCAGATAGGTGTAGGAATCAAAGGACCACGTAAATACCGTACACCAGCCAATTTGCAGAATCTGGCATTTCAGCTCGACTTTAAAGGCACAACCTACGGTGTAGGAACGACTCTGGTTGGTGGAGTGGGCAACTGGTTTACGGCTTTTGATGCCAACTATACGCAAACACAGTTCGATATCCTTGATGGCAGTATTAATGCCTTTACCATCTCTCCGCGTGTAGGTTATCGCTTTACCACTCCCGGCATGGAGACCCTGCACATGCCATCCGGTAAGTTAAATCTGTGGGTGGGCAGCATGTATCAGGATGTGCAGCAAGAATTTAGCGGCAGCCTGAACGATCTCACGATGCCTTCTGCGGCGCTGCAAAAAATGGTGGATATTGCGAACAAGGATAGCAATGGTCGCTTCGATGTTAAACAACACCTGCAATCCCCCTGGAACGTGCTGGTAGGCGCGCAATATGAGTTGACCCGCAACGTTAATATCACCACCGAAATTGGCTTCGCCGACCGTAATAGCTTCTTTGCTGCGGGAGAGTATCGTTTTTGACGCGCATCGGCCTGCTTCTGTTTTTCTGCCTGTTTGCCGGATACGTTCAGTCGGCGCTGCCGACCCGCAATGAGATTGACGGCTGGTTGAATAAACTGGGCGCCAGCGATAACTTTAACGCCACTAAAGGTATCGACTGGGGAGTGATGCCTGGGCCGTTTTATACCCCAGAACTGGGGCTGGGGATCGGGACGGCGGTAGTGGGGATGTATCGACCCGATCCGAACGATACGGTGAGTCAAAACTCGACGCTGACGTTGAGCGGCTACTTTAGCTCAACGGGGGCCTTTGGCATCACGATGCAAAATTATGCTTTTTTCGCCGACGATCGCTGGCGTTTCTTTCTTAATGGTGCATTAACAGATACCCCAACCTACTACTGGGGGCAGGGTTTTAGCGCCGGAGATAAAGATAGCCAAAAACAGCAATATACCGCTCAGGTCCTGGATTTGCGTCCAACGCTATACCGGCGGTTAGCGCCTAACATCTATCTGGGGGTCGGCTGGTCGCTGAATACCCAGCATGCTGCGCAAATGGACGACAACGATCCGCCGAAAATTGAAACTACGCCGCAGGGGGCATCGGTTCTCAGTTCCGGGAGTAGCGTGGAACTGAGCTGGGACGATCGTGATTTCGTACCCAATCCGCGTAAAGGGCAGTATGCCGATGTGCGCTACACCCGCTTTACTCCTGAGGTGGGGAGCGATACCCGGTTTGATGAATACCAGTTGCATTACAGCCGTTACCACTCGCTGGACGATAAAAACGTGCTGGCATGGGAGGCGGATGGCACGTTTACCCAGGGAGCAGTGCCATGGAGCATGATGCCGCTGCTCGGTAGCAATCAACGCATGCGCGGTTATTACGAAGGGCGCTATCGGGACAAGAATGTCATCAGCGGGCAACTTGAGTATCGCCGCAAGCTCGATTGGCGGCACGGCGTGGTCGGTTGGCTGGGTGCAGGGACTATGGGGCCATCATTTAGTGCGCTGGACGACGGACGACTCCTGCCCTCGGCAGGAGTCGGTTATCGCTTTGAATTCAAGCCGCGCGTCAACGTACGCCTGGATTACGGCATCGGCAAAGGCAGCAGCGGTTTCTATTTTCAGGTCGGAGAGGCATTTTGAGCAGGTTGCTGAAAACTATGTCGTTACTGGCATCACTTCTCGCAGGCAGCGCTGGAGCGGCACTACCAGTGGCATTAGATCTGTCTCCGCAGGTAACAACGAGAGCGACCACCGCGTGGCCTGCTATGCCGCCACAGCCACTGCCTAAAGGGTTACGTCCTTGCTGTGCATTTGGCTACAACTTGCATGCGGAATTGCTGGGCATGCCGGTACCGTTTTATCAGCTGGATAACGTGGTCCCGGCGAGCCACCTTGGATTGCATCAGTACAACGATAGCATGCTGGCCGGGCTGGAAAACCTGACCGGCTTAAGCCGTGAAAATAACGGCATTCTCTACACCACGCACGGTGGCTTTATTGATACCGCCCACGTGCGTGATACCGCTGATATGACGGTCTATATCTTTAGTCAGATCCTGCCGAAACTGGGGCAGGCTTTTACGCTCGATCTGGATAGCGAACTGGCCCAGCGTCGGTTAGTGTTTAATGCCTTTACACCACCAACCGATCCTGTCGCGCGTTACACGCTGGCAGCCTGGCTGGCCGCTCATCTGGCGTTTCAGGTCGCGGAGTGGCATGAAATTGCGCAATGGTATGGTTTTGAGTCTGTTCCCGGATTTTCTGAAGGTGTTTCTGCTTTTTCGCCAGAGGATCTTTACTCCAATCTGCTTGGTGCCCGCCTGGCGGTGTCGCTGATTCTGGAGGGGCAAACAGTTTCTCAGGGGGTTTACGAGGTGGCGATGGGGACGGCACTTCGCCAGGCACTTGTCCATCTTGGCGCTCAGTCGCCGGAACTCACCCGTTTCCATTTCGATATGCTGGACGGCCGCTGGTGGAACAGTCGGCGTCGGGTGCCGGAAAAGTATCTGGTGCTGCGGCGTAACTATCAGATGGGGGATAATCGTTTGCCGACACGCGTGCCTGGCGAGCGGGCTGTTCTGCAGCGACTGGCGCTGCCGCACCGCTGGCAGGGCGTTGATCTCAATGCTGTCGGAGAGTTGCAACTGTGGCCGGGTACAGCAATGGAGCAGTTACCGCCACCCATTCGTTACTATACGTTCGAGGACTTCCCCGCTTTGGCTGTGAACGCTCAGCAAGCTGATGCGCTTGCGGCCCGCTAAAGGCTTATGGGATACGCGCTGTGCGTGGTAAAAAGGAGCGGTATTTTTCGTCCGGGACACCACCATGAAACAAATCACCTTTGCAGCGCGTAATCATCAGCTTACCAATATCAACACCTGGACACCGGACAGCCAGTGGCTGGTCTTTGATGTGCGTCCTTCCGGTGCATCGTTTACCGGAGAGACGATTGAACGCGTCAATATTCACACCGGTGAGGTGGCGGTGATTTACCGTGCTACGCAAGGCGCACACGTCGGCGTGGTGACCGTTCATCCAAAAGCTGAAAAATATGTGTTCATTCATGGACCAGAAAACCCTGATGAAACATGGTATTACGATTTTCATCATCGACGTGGTGTGATTGCTACGCAGGCAGAGGTGGGGAATCTGGATGCGATGGATATTACTGCGCCGTATACCCCAGGCGCGCTGCGCGGTGGTAGTCATGTGCATGTTTTTAGCCCAAACGGCGAGTTTGTCAGTTTCACCTATAACGATCACGTGCTACATGAGCGCTCACCGGCGCTGGATTTACGCAATGTCGGCGTTGCTGCGCCGTATGGGCCGGTGAAGGTCTCCGCGCAGCATCCCCGTGAATACAGCGGGAACTCTTGGTGCGTGCTGGTGAGCCAGACGACACCAACGCCAAAACCGGGGAGCGATGAGATTAACCGCGCTTATGAAGAAGGCTGGGTGGGGGATCATACGCTGGCCTTTATCGGCGACACGTTGTCTGTCAGTGGCGAAAAAGTACCGGAACTGTTTATCGTTGATTTGCCACGCCATGAAAGTGGCTGGAAACAGCCTGGCGAGGCACCTCTGGAAGGAACGGAAGCAACAATGCCTGCGCCACCAGCCGGCATCGTTCAGCGCCGTCTGACGTTTACTCATGATCGCGCCTTCCCGGGGCTGGTGAATCAACCGCGGCATTGGGTGCGCAGTAATCCAACGGCAGCCGAAATTGCGTTTCTGATGCGTGATGACAACGGTATCGTGCAGTTATGGTTGATTTCCCCACAGGGAGGAGAACCGCGTCAGCTTACCCGCTGTGACACGGATATTCAGTCAGCATTCAACTGGCATCCGTCGGGAAAATGGTTGGGATTTGTACTGCAGAACAGAATCGCTTGTTGTGATGCGCAGACGGGAGAGATTGAATTTTTAACGACCAGCCATGGCAACCCACCTTCAGCAGATGCGATCGTCTTCTCTCCTGATGGCCGACAGGTTGCATGGATGGAAGACGTCGACGGTTTCCGCCAGCTATGGGTGACAGAAACCAGACGTTAACTTAAGGCGCAGGCATTTGAGCTGGGGGGATAACGGCGTTGGTGGCTTGCGTTCTCTCCTCGCTCTTTTCTACGCGAGATCGAACCGAGTTATCTTTGCGAAAGAGATCCCACGGAAGCAGTACCGTATCCAGAACCGCGGTAAAAGGCATATCCAGAATCGCCAGCGACTTTGTTCCCCAGTTTGTATCACTTTCGCTAATCATTGTGGCGCTGGCGCGCGTGCCAGGATATATCCCTTCTTTCCCTCCGGTATGTGACATCACGCTGGAACAGCCGCTGATAAAAACCATCCCGCTGCACATCATCAGTGTTAACACTATTTTTTTTATCATCATTATTTCATCTGCTAATCATCGTGTTTGCAGGGTGAGTTAAAGCGATCCGTTGCGAAAATAACATCACCATCTTGTCGCACTGTGGCGGCAATCGCGATTTAACGATAACGACTGCTCCCCCCAGTGTATGCAATAGACAACAAACTGCAAAAAAAGTCAGAGGAGTACGCTTGAAAAGTTTGTATTAAGACCCATTTTTAGGGTGTAGACAAATGAAGGGCATGCCTGATGGGTGTCCTGGCTACCTGACCTGTCCAAGATGGAAGGTCCAACATTCTCGCTGATTTCAGGAGCTATTGATTATGCGTAACTTTGATTTATCCCCGCTATACCGTTCTGCTATTGGATTTGATCGTCTGTTTAACCTGCTGGAAAACAACCAGGGCCAAAGCAATGGTGGCTACCCTCCGTACAACGTTGAGCTGGTAGACGAAAACCACTACCGCATTGCGATTGCCGTTGCGGGCTTTGCTGAAAGCGAGCTGGAAATTACCGCCCAGGATAATTTGCTGGTGGTGAAAGGCGCGCATGCGGACGAGCAAAAAGAACGTACTTACCTGTACCAGGGTATTGCCGAACGCAACTTCGAACGCAAGTTCCAGTTAGCGGAGAACATCCACGTTCGCGGCGCAAACCTGGTAAACGGTCTGCTGTATATCGAGCTTGAGCGCGTGATTCCTGAAGCGAACAAACCGCGCCGCATCGAAATCAACTAATTTATCTGTCGGGCCGCTTGCGCGGCCCTGCTAAGCACAGGCTTGCCGTCAGGGAGCCGAAAGGTACTTACTCGCTTCTTAGAAGGAGAATATTATGCGTAACTACGATTTATCCCCACTGCTGCGTCAATGGATCGGTTTTGACAAACTGGCCAATGCATTACAAAACGCTGGTGAAAGCCAAAGCTTCCCACCCTATAACATCGAAAAGAGCGATGATAACCACTACCGCATTACCCTTGCGTTAGCCGGTTTCCGTCAGGAAGATTTGGATATTCAACTGGAAGGCACGCGTCTGACCGTAAAAGGTACGCCGCAGCAGCCGGAAAAAGAGACCAAATGGTTGCATCAGGGGCTGGTCACTCAATCATTCAGTCTGAGCTTTACGTTGGCTGAAAATATGGAAGTCTCCGGCGCAAGCTTCACCAATGGCTTGCTGCATATTGATTTGACCCGTAATGAACCTGAAACCATTGCTCCACAACGTATCGCCATCAGCGAACGTCCCGCATTAAATAGCTAAATAGCTCCAGGCCTTTGCCCCGCCAGAAATGACGGGGCTTTTTTGTGCTTTACCCCCCATACATTGCGCTTGTACTCTGCGAGAATCCATTTACTTAATGATGTTATTCACAGGGAACAGAAGAATGAGTGATATAGCATTGACGGTCAGCGTTCTGGCATTGGTGGCGGTTGTCGGGTTATGGATCGGCAACATTAAAGTACGGGGCGTTGGTTTTGGCATCGGAGGCGTACTGTTCGGCGGTATCATCGTCGGACACTTTGTCGATCAGGCAGGGATGACCCTGAGCGGCGATATGTTGCATTTTATTCAGGAATTTGGCCTGATACTCTTCGTCTATACCATCGGCATCCAGGTAGGGCCGGGTTTCTTTGCCTCACTGCGTGTTTCGGGACTGCGTCTGAACCTGTTTGCAGTGCTGATCGTGATTATCGGGGGGCTGGTTACCGCGCTTCTGCATAAGATCTTCGCTATTCCGCTGCCTGTGGTGCTGGGGATCTTCTCCGGCGCGGTCACCAATACGCCCGCACTGGGTGCCGGGCAGCAAATTCTGCGCGATCTGGGTACGCCGGGGGATGTGGTCGATCAGATGGGGATGAGCTATGCCATGGCTTATCCTTTCGGTATTTGCGGCATTTTGCTCACAATGTGGCTGATGCGCCTCATTTTCCGCGTGAACGTTGAGTCCGAAGCTCAGCAGCATGAATCAACGCTGACCAACGGTCATACGCTGATTCAGACGATGAACATTCGTGTTGAAAACCCGAACCTCAATAATATGGCGATTCAGGATGTCCCCATTCTGAACAGCGACAAAATCATCTGTTCACGCCTGAAGCGAGATGAAACGTTAATGGTGCCGTCGCCGGGTACGATTATCCAGATGGGCGATCTGCTTCACCTGGTCGGACAGCCTGGCGATCTGCATAATGCGAAGGTGGTGATTGGGCAGGAAGTGGACACTTCGCTGTCAACGCGGGGTACGGATTTGCGTGTTGAACGTGTCGTTGTGACCAACGAACAGGTGCTTGGCAAGCGGATCCGTGACCTGCACTTTAAAGAACGTTACGACGTGGTGATTTCCCGTCTGAACCGCGCGGGCGTTGAGCTGGTCGCCAGCAGCGATGCCAGCCTGCAATTTGGCGATATCCTCAATCTGGTGGGGCGTCCTTCGTCGATTGATGCCGTTGCCAATGTTGTGGGTAACGCACAGCAAAAACTGCAGCAGGTGCAGATGTTGCCGGTGTTTATTGGGATCGGGCTGGGGGTGTTGTTGGGGTCAATCCCGCTGTTTATCCCCGGTTTCCCGGTGGCATTAAAACTGGGGCTGGCCGGTGGACCACTGATTATGGCGCTGATTTTGGGGCGTATTGGCAGTATCGGTAAGCTGTATTGGTTTATGCCTCCCAGCGCGAACCTGGCGTTGCGAGAGTTGGGTATCGTACTGTTCCTCGCGGTGGTTGGTCTGAAGTCAGGCGGTGATTTTGTTCATACCCTGACGCAGGGCGACGGTTTGAGCTGGGTGGGCTACGGTATTTTTATCACCGCGATCCCGCTGATTACCGTCGGTCTGCTGGCGCGCCTTCTCACCAAAATGAACTACCTGACGCTGTGTGGTATGTTGGCCGGCTCAATGACCGATCCTCCTGCGCTGGCGTTTGCGAACAACCTGCATGCCACCAGCGGGGCGGCAGCGCTCTCCTACGCCACCGTTTATCCGCTGGTCATGTTCCTGAGGATTATCACCCCACAACTGCTGGCGGTGCTCTTCTGGGGATTAGGTTAAAACTGACCTATCCAGTCAGCATATCCAGGAATGCCTGATGCGCTGCGCTTATCCGACCTACATCGTTCACTGTAGGCCGGATAAGGCGCCAGTCGCCATCCGGCATTTCAAAGCACATCTCTCTTTTCCATTGTCTCATCACATTACACTCCCTTTCGTTTGCGAATCAGGTTCATACTCTTTCACTGTTCCGGTATAACGACCAGACTACAATATTGAAGGAGTCGCCATGAAGATTTCCCGCCTTGGAGAAGCGCCGGATTACCGCTTCTCGCTGGCAAATGAGCGTACGTTTCTGGCGTGGATCCGCACTGCGCTGGGTTTTCTGGCGGCGGGCGTTGGTCTTGATCAACTGGCCCCGGACTTTGCTACGCCAGTCATCCGTGAGGCACTTGCCTTGCTGCTGTGTCTGTTTGCGGGTGGTCTGGCGATCTACGGTTATCTGCGCTGGTTGCGAAATGAAAAGGCGATGCGTCTGAAAGAGGACATGCCGTACACCAACAGCCTGCTGATTATCAGCGTCATGCTGACGCTTGTGGCGGTGATTGTTATGGCGCTGGTGCTGTATGCCGGGTAGTCGTAAGGCCCGTCGCCAGTCCGATCCTGGTCTACAACCGGAACGGACATCGCTGGCCTGGTTTCGCACGTTGCTAGGCTATGGCGCACTGATGGCGCTGGCGATTAAGCATAACTGGCATCAGGCGGGAGCGTTATTCTGGGTTTCAATAGCGGTGCTGGCAATTGTGGCGATTATTCTCTGGCGCTACACCCGCAGCCGTAACCTGATGGATGTTACGCATAGCGATTTTTCTGAATCTCGTGCGGTGCGTGACAAATTTATGATCTCCCTCGCGGTGTTATCCCTTGCAATACTGTTTGCTGTAACACACGTTCGCCAACTTATCGTATATATCGGGAATTTTGCATGACAGTATGTGAGGACATGGATGTTAGTGAGGGTATTTTAAAGGTGGTGATTGATCACCAGAAGAGTTTGCAACCTATTGAACTGTACCGTGATTTACGACAAGGCGATGTTCGTCTCGTACAGTTTACCCCTCTGATTAAGCGCGATGAAGCAGGCAACCTGACGGCTGAATCTGTCACACCAGAAGGGTGGGGGCAGTTTTTAAATACGATATTTGATATCTGGGTTCGTGAAGATATTAATCGGGTATCTATTCAGCTTTTTGATAAAACTCTGCGTCGATGGTGTGGTCTGGCGGTTCAAATTGAACGGCAATCGACCTCACAGCAGAGCGTGCGTTGTCGGTCATGTTCCTTATCGCAATTTTACCGTGGTGATTGCCCGGTGCATGGGGATACTCACGGGGAGAATGTGCTGTGTGCGGGATATCAGGCCTTCTTTGAACACTCATCACCCCATATGCGCGTCATGCGCGATCTGATTAAACAGCATCGCTCACCGATGGAGCTGATGGCGATGCTGCGTTGAGATCAGAGGGGGTTAGCGCCCTTTCGCCAGGTATTGCGCCATCTCGGTTTCCGGCACCATGCCGCCGCCGGTCGCCCACACCAGGTGCGTGGCGTTATTGAGCTGATCCGCGCTCAATCCTTGCATCTGCTGGTAATTCGTGGAGGCGCAAACGTGCTGAGGGCCAGCCATGCCCGCCAGCGCCGATGGCTCAAGGCGAATACCTTCTTCCTGCGCCAGCCAGCCCAGCATATCGTACATAGTCTGATCGTCCAGGGTGTACAGTCCGTCGAGCAGGCGTTCCATCGCCCGGCCAACAAAGCCCGAGGCGCGACCGACTGCCAGCCCATCTGCCGCCGTCAGATTATCGATGCCGATATCCTGCACGGAAATGGTATCGTGCAGCCCGGTGTAAATCCCCAGCAGCATGCACGGGGAGTGGGTTGGTTCTGCGAAGAAGCAATGAACGTTGTCACCGAATGCCAGCTTCAGGCCAAACGCCACGCCGCCAGGGCCACCACCCACACCGCATGGCAGGTAAACAAACAGCGGATGATCGGCATCCACCACGCGCCCCTGCTGGGCAAACTGCGCTTTCAGACGCTGACCGGCGACCGCATAGCCTAAGAACAGCGTGCGGGAATTTTCATCATCGATAAAGAAACAGTTTGGATCGGACTGTGCCGCCTTACGACCTTGTTCAACCGCCACGCCGTAATCTTCTTCGTACTCCACCACCGTCACGCCGTGGCTGCGCAGCCTGGATTTTTTCCACGCGCGGGCATCGGCAGACATATGGACCGTAACGTTGAAGCCGATGCGGGCGCTCATGATGCCAATTGACATGCCGAGGTTGCCGGTGGAACCGACTGCGATACTGTACTGGCTGAAGAACTGTTTGAATTCCGGCGAAAGCAGAATGCTGTAATCATCATTTGTCGTTAGCAGACCCGCTTTCAACGCCAGTTTTTCAGCGTGGGTCAGGACTTCATAAATGCCGCCACGGGCTTTAATCGAGCCTGAAATTGGCAAGTGACTGTCTTTCTTCAGCAGGATTTCGCCGTGGATAGGCTGCCCGAACTCTTTTTCCAACCGCTTTTGCATAGCCGGGATTGCGGCCAGCTCAGATTCGATAATGCCCCCAGTGGCGGCAGTTTCCGGGAAGGCCTGCGCCAGATACGGTGCGAAGCGCGTCAGACGCGCGTGGGCATCCTCAACGTCGTGTGCTGTCAGGCCAACATAGGGTAAACCTTCTGCAAGAGAGGTGGTGCCAGGGTTAAACCAGGTTGTCTCTTTCAGAGCCACCAGATCTTCCACTAAAGGATGCTGGGCGATAAGTGTTTGAATGTTTTCCATAGTCAGTCTCTTCGCGCTTAGATAATAAAGGAAAGCAGGAATGTGCAAGCCAGTGCAATAACGGACGCGATAAATGTCGCGGTCGTATAGTATTTGAACGTTTCATTCAGGGTGGCGCCGCAATACTGCTTCACCAGCCAGAACAGGGAATCGGTGACGATCGTGCAGCCAATAGCGCCGGAACCGATGGCAATGGCGATGATTTCCGGGCTAACGTTGGGGTACAGCGGTAGCATCGGTGCCACAATTGCCGTCGCGCCCATCATCGCCACCGTGGCGGAACCCACCGCGGCATGCAGGATTAACGCCACCAGCCACGCCAGCAGAATCGGATGCATATGCATGTTTGAGAGGATCAGCGCCAGAGTATCCGCCAGCCCGCTGCTCTTGAGGATAGCGTTGAATGCGCCGCCTGCGCCGATAATCAGCAGAATGTTAGCAATCGAGCCAAAACCGTTTTCGGTGTGGGTCAGCAATGCCCCCATACCAATGTGCTGACGCAGACCGAGAATGTAATAGGCCACGAAAACGGCAATAAACATCGCGGTGATCGGGTTACCGATAAACTCCAGCAGCGTATACAGCGTACCGCCTTTCGCCATGTTCAGTTCCGCGACGGTTTTGACCAGCATCAGGCCAATTGGCAGCAGCACGGTAAACAGCGTGGCGCTCAGCGACGGCAGCGTACTTTCGTCGCGCACTTTCAGGTCGGAAAACTCAGCCGGGACTGGTTTAAATGGCAGACGGTTACCGAGGAATTTCAGATACAACGGCCCGCCGATTAGCGATGCCATCAAGCCCACCAGTAAGCCGTAGACAATCACGGTGCCAATATCCGCGCCCAGCTTGTTCGCCACGAACAGAGCGGCTGGATGCGGAGGTACGACGCAGTGTACTGCCATCAGCGCCGTACACAGCGGAATCGCCAGCTTCAGTAATGAGGTATTGGTTTTTTTAGCAATCGAAAAGGCCAGTGGAATCAACAGCACCACGCCGACCTCAACGAACAACGTGATCCCGCAAATCAGCCCAACCAACACCATAATGACGTCAGCGGAAAGCCAGCGGCAGCGCTGCAGCGTCAGACCGATGCGTTCGGCTGCGCCGGACACTTCCATCATTTTGCCCAAAATGGTCCCAAGGCCAATAACCGCCGCGAGGAAGCCCAGCGTACCGCCGATGCCGCTCTCAATGGCATTAACCATATCCAGCGGCCCCATCCCCATCATCGTACCCACGAAGAAACTGGCTAACAGCAGCGCCAGAAACGGGTGGAATTTGAACTTCACGATGGTCAAAACGATTAACACGATGCTTATCAGCAGCGTGCTCACAACCCAGATTTGAGAGTGCATAGCTCACCTTGCCCTGTGATTAATATAGGGTTATTGGACAAAAATAAGGCACCGTCTGACAAACGATATAAATCTCCTTTCACATGATCCAGATTGCATCAAATGAGTGATTTACGTCTAATTACGCTGCATTTATGCGATATGGTTCACCTTGATTCATCTTTGTGCTGATTTTACAGCGAACTTTTTTACACTCCGGCGAATGAATCAGGAGGACAGGAGGTGAGTGTGGATCCCCTACGTGAGGGCAGAAACCGGCTGCTCAATGGCTGGCAGCTGTCAAAGCTGTATACCTTTGAAGTGGCGGCCCGGCATCAGTCGTTTGCGCTGGCGGCAGATGAGCTGTCGTTAAGCCCCAGCGCCGTCAGCCATCGCATTAATCAGCTGGAAGATGAGCTGGGCATTCAGCTGTTTGTCCGTTCACACCGTAAAGTGGAACTCACCCACGAGGGTAAGCGGGTGTTCTGGGCGCTGAAATCGTCGCTGGATACGTTGAATCAGGAAATCCTCGATATTAAAAACCAGGAGCTGTCCGGGACGCTTACCGTCTACTCACGGCCTTCTATCGCCCAGTGCTGGCTGGTTCCGGCGCTCGGCGACTTTACCCGTCGCTACCCGTCAATTTCACTGACCATCCTGACCGGCAACGACAACGTCAATTTACAGCGTGCCGGGGTCGATTTGGCTATCTATTTTGACGATGCGCCCTCCGCGCAGCTTACGCACCACTTCCTGATGGATGAAGAGATCCTGCCGGTATGCAGCCCGGACTACGCTCGCCGCCATGACCTTACCGGTTCGCTGGTGAATTTACCGCACTGCACCTTGCTGCATGACAGACAGGCATGGAGTAACGACTCAGGAACCGATGAATGGCACAGTTGGGCGCAGCATTTTGCCGTGAATTTGCCGACATCATCGGGTATCGGCTTTGATCGTTCTGATTTAGCGGTAATTGCCGCCATGAACCATATCGGCGTGGCGATGGGCCGAAAACGGCTGGTGCAGAAACGTCTCGACAGCGGGGAACTGGTCGCGCCTTTCGGTGATATGGCGTTGAAATGCCATCAACACTATTACATCACCACGCTGCCCGGCAGGCAGTGGCCAAAAATCGAGGCATTTATTGGCTGGCTGCAGGAGCAGGTTAAATAAGTGGGCCGCGAATATTTTTTACGCTTTCTCTCTACACGGAAAGTGAAAAAGCATGCTAAATACGTGATATCACTCCTGATGATTTGCGTAAGGACGACCGTGTTAAAGCCGATTGTTTCCCTTTTACTGTTAGCCAGCGCCACCGTGTATGCCGCGCCCCCTGTGCTGACGGCGGCGCTGTATGCGCAGCAGCTTGGCGTTGGAATGGACGTAGACTGGGCTCGCACCGATCGCGGTATCCGCGAGTTCGATCCGCTGGTGGTACGGGATTTCAAGGCGAAGGGGATCTCTCATGTGCGTATTCGTGTGGCTGGTGAGCCAACAGAAGCCAGGCTCATCCATTTGCGCAAGCTGGTAGAGGCTTGCGAGCAATACGGCGTGATCCCGATAATCGCCTATCAGGCTGACGAATATAAAAAAGACCCCAGCGCCGGTAACGAAAAAGAGGTGGTTAACTGGTGGGTGGCGGTGGCGCATTACTTTGGTCAAGGCTCGCCGTTGCTGGGTTTCGACCTGATATATGAGCCTGCCGATAAGCTTAATCACAATCAGACTTCGCTCAATCGGGTGTATGACAAAACGATTCGCACAATCCACGCCATTTCACCGCAGCGGATGATTTTCATTGCTCCGCGACTGCGCGCGGCACCGGAAGATTTGCCTAATCTGAAATTACCGCCGCAAAGTCAGAATACCGTTCTGGCTGAATGGCATATCTTCCCGTGGGGGCCGCTAAAAAATAACGGTAAGTATCCCTGGACGTCGGGGACTGCGGCAGAAAAAGCCGCCATTCGCGCCCGTATTAATACGGCCATTCACTGGCAACAGAAAACGGGTCATCTCAGTTGGGTGGGGGGCTGGTCGCCGGGAGAGACCATCAAAAACGCGCCTTCTGCCGCGCAAACTGCATTTGCACGGTTTATGGCATGTGAACTGCGCAAGGCGAAAATCCCCTATGCTATCAATGCGGATATGCAGTTCTATGATGGCGAAGAAGGGGCCTGGCGTCCGGCGCTGGAGCCGTTGCTGACGACGATGATCGCGCCAGAATGCGAAAAGCCCGGCGATAAGCCGGGCCATCATACGCTTAAACCGCCTGTCCCTGATGCGACACGCGTGATGCCAGCGGAAGCCAGCAAACAAAAATCAACAGCCCCATAAGGGTCATCAGCAGGCCCAGACTGGCTTGCCCGGTCTGCGGCAGCATGGCAGAAAACCATGCCAGCACGCCGGAACCAATGTTCTGTAATCCCCCAACCAGCGCGCCAGCCGTGCCTGCCAGGAACGGGAAAGGCTCCATTGCACCGCTGGTTGCCAGCGGAAACAACATTCCGGCACCGAAGAAAAACAGTGCGGCAGGAACCAGCAGCGTCCAGACGTTCATCACGTCAAACAGCCCTGGGATCCACATCATTAAACCCGCTACCAGACAGCAGGTCACCGACTGCCACATTAGCGTCGAGAAACGCTTATTAGGGCGACCGGCGAACCATGCGCCGAAAAACGCCGCCGGAATAGGCAGAATAAACAGGATGCTGACCGCCATGCTGCTTAGACCGAGCCGTGCGCCCAATAATACTCCGGAGCAGGCTTCAAAGACTGCAACGCCCGCCAGACCGCCGATCAACATCAGCACGTAACAGGTGAAAGAGCTATTACCAAACAGGGTTTTGTAGCTGGCGATCAGCCGTGGACGCGGCGCACCCGCAGGCCGTGTTTCCGGCATCCAGCGCGCCATGCTAAACGTCACACCCGCACACAGAATCAGCAGGAAAATATAGCAGGCGCGCCAGTTCCACACTGTATCCAGCATGCCGCCAATCAGCGGAGCTAACAGCGGACTGACCAGAATCCCCATGTTTAACAGACTATTGGCGTGGCGCAGTTGCGTGCCTTCGTACAGATCACGCGGTAACGTTCGCGCCATCACACCGCCGACGCCCGTTCCCATCCCCTGAATGGCACTGGCGATAATCAGTACCGTCAGGCTATGGGTGGTAATGGCGACCAGCGTGGCCAGCATAAAAATAGACATCCCGGCGAGGATCACCGGGCGGCGCCCTACGCGGTCTGAAAGGGGACCGTAAACCAGTTGCGACACGCCGTAGGTCAGCAGGTAGGCAGCCATTACGCTTTGCACCGCGCCTTCGCGAACGTTCAGTTCACGCGCCATATCAGCAATCGCGGGGATATAAATGGTTTGCGCCATTTGACCTACCGCCACCAGTAATACCAACATCAACAACAAATTGACGCTTCTATGCCTTTTCATTTCGCTGATTACTTTTAAAAAAGAGAAAAAATAAGAATAAGGTGCTGCACTTTCCCGTAAATGCGCGTGGAATCTACCACAACAGAAAAAGAAGGCCAGATAGTGGGCTGGAATGTTTGTGTGATGGACGGCAGGAAATGTAAACAAAATCCGGCAACAAATGTTGCCGGATTGCATCGGGTTTACAACGACATCATGATAAGCGGAGTAAAACTGCGCCGGCGGCAATACCTGCAGCCGCGACAAGACGTATTCCGGCAACCTTTTCTTTCAGCAGCAGCCACGCGAGCAGTGCGCCAAACAGAATGGATGTTTCACGCAGTGCAGCGACCACCGCCAGCGGAGCCTGAGTCATCGCCCACAGTGCCAGGCCGTAAGACCCCATCGTACCAATCCCGCCAAGAATACCTTTTTTCCACTGCTGTACCAGATAACGTGACGCTTCCCGGCGGCGGGCGATCATCGCCCAACCCAGCAGGCAGGAGCCGTTCAGAAAGAAGGTCCACAGCGTGTAGCCCAGCGCGGTTTCTGAAAGCCGAACACCGGTGCCATCAACCAGCGTATAACCGGCGATAAAACAGGCATTAATGAGTGCCAGGATAATCCCACGTTGCGAGCCGCAGCGTCCGTTAAATGCCATCCCGAGAATAGCCAGACAGATGGTGGCAATCCCCACCCAGACGAGTAGCGAGAGGCTATCGCCAAGAAACAGGACGCTGATAATCGCGACCAGCAGCGGCGCTGTGCCGCGCATCAGAGGATAGGTCTGGCTCATATCCGAAACCTGATAGGTTTTAGCGACCAGGACGGTATAGACCACCTGTAATGCGGTTGAGACAGCTAAAAACGGCAGGCTGGCGGCAGAGGGTTGCGGCGCAAAGGGTAAACAAATCAGCGCCATGATCGCAGCGGTTCCGCTGACGCTTATAGCCGAGTACAACTTGTCGTTTCCCGCTTTTACGATGGCATTCCAGCTGGCATGCAGCAGTGCGGCGAACAGCAAAATGCAGAAAACAGAAAGCGTCATGGCGGAATTCTTCCCTGAGGATGTCATAAAAACGTAACACATTGGCACGACACAAGCACCAGGGAGAAGGTGAAAGGGGAGCGGAGTGTTACCCGCCCCCCTTAGGTGCGACTTGAATCTGAATTACTTAACGTATTTCAGAACGGCATCAAGGAGTTGCAGTGCTGCAACAATGAGTTTGAGGATAAGAATAGCGATATCCACGAGGCTCATACGCTCTCCTTTTGGTACAAGGAGCACGGTGCTGGCGTACCTCGCCGCTGCCTGTTGCCAGCACCTTTGTTGACGTAACACAGTGTGCTCACTTAGGGGGTTAAGGCGCTGACGGCACCACCCGTTTCAGCCAGGACTTTGATGCGCCGGTAAAACAGCGGCCCCCTCGCGCACTGCGAACATTTACAGTATAGATAAATACTGTATGTATGAACAGTATTTTATGGACAAAATCCGCAAAGCGATCCATACTCAGAAACGTCAAAATCCGTGCCTTAAATTGCGCGTTCGTTCCCGATCGCGTATACTTCTTGCGTTGACGTAACACAGTGTGTTCTGCGGTTACCAGCCGCAAACCCTGAAAAAAACCTCGCCCCGGCGGGGTTTTTTGTTTTTACATTGCGTACAGATAAACGTGATCTTTGGCGCATTTTTGCGCAGATGAAAAATTTTCCATTGTCACGCTGAAAAACCTGTGTTTGTATAAATCCTGTTAACCAACAAACAGACAAGGCCCCTAATGAACCCTTCCATGCTGACTGCGACCCTACTAAAAACTGCGCCATCTCGCGCAGCGGTCGTCGTGCGTGTGGTGGTGGTCGTCGGCAATGCGCCGTAGGGTCCGGAACAACACACGATTCCAAAACCCCGCCGGCGCAAACCGGGCGGGGTTTTTCGTTTCAGAGACCTGCCCGGAGCAAAGGCCCAGAATAAAAGGACTGGAGCATGGCAAGTTCGGGCATAACATCCAAGCGTACGCGTTTTACGGGCGCAGAATTCATCGTTCATTTCCTGGAACGTCAGGGAATTAAAGTGGTCACCGGTATTCCTGGCGGCTCAATTCTCCCCGTCTACGACGCCTTGAGCCAAAGCACGAAAATCCGTCATATCCTGGCGCGCCACGAGCAGGGTGCGGGGTTTATCGCCCAGGGGATGGCACGAACCGAGGGTAAACCCGCCGTCTGTATGGCCTGTAGCGGACCGGGCGCAACCAACCTGGTGACCGCTATTGCCGATGCGCGCCTGGATTCCATCCCGTTGGTGTGTATCACCGGTCAGGTTCCGGCCTCGATGATCGGCACCGACGCTTTCCAGGAAGTTGACACCTACGGCATCTCTATCCCCATCACCAAACACAATTATCTGGTTCGCCATATCAATGAATTACCGCAGGTCATGAGCGATGCCTTCCGCATTGCGCAGTCAGGACGCCCAGGCCCGGTGTGGATAGACATACCTAAGGACATTCAAACAGCCGTATTTGAAATTGAAGAGATGCCGGAGCCTGCAGAAAAAGCCCCTGCGCCAACCTTTAGCGCGGACAGCGTTCGCGATGCTGCCGCCATGATTAATGCGGCACAACGCCCGGTGTTGTACCTCGGCGGCGGCGTGATTAACGCGCCGGAGCGCGTTCGTGAGCTGGCCGAAAAAGCAAAACTGCCTACCACCATGACGTTGATGGCGCTGGGCATGCTGCCAAAAGCGCATCCGCTGTCGTTAGGCATGTTGGGTATGCATGGCGCGCGCAGCACCAACTTTATTCTGCAAGAGGCTGATTTACTGATTGTTCTTGGCGCACGTTTTGATGACCGGGCGATTGGTAAAACCGAACAGTTCTGCCCGAATGCCAAAATTATCCACGTTGATATTGACCGCGCGGAGCTGGGTAAAATCAAACAGCCGCACGTGGCCATTCAGGCAGATGTCGATGAGGTGCTGGAACAGCTGATCCCATTGATTGAGGCACAACCGCGGGACGCGTGGCATCAGATGGTGGCCGATTTACAACGCGAATTCCCTTGTACTATTCCACAGGAAAGCGATCCGCTCAGCCATTATGGGCTGATTAACGCCGTTGCCGCCTGCGTGGACGACAGCGCGATTATCACTACCGACGTCGGCCAGCACCAGATGTGGGCGGCGCAGGCTTACCCGCTGAACCGTCCGCGCCAGTGGCTGACGTCTGGTGGTCTGGGAACCATGGGCTTTGGCCTGCCTGCGGCGATTGGTGCGGCGCTGGCGAACCCGGACAAGAAAGTGCTGTGCTTCTCTGGCGACGGCAGCCTGATGATGAATATTCAGGAAATGGCGACTGCCAGCGAAAATCAGCTGGATATTAAAATTATCCTGATGAATAACGAAGCACTGGGTCTGGTGTATCAGCAGCAGAGCCTGTTCTATAAGCAAGGCGTGTTTGCTGCGACCTATCCGGGGATGATTAACTTTATGCAGATTGCCGCCGGTTTTGGTCTCGAAACCTGCGATTTAAATCATGAAGCGGACCCACAGGCGGCGCTGCAGGAGATAATCAATCGTCCAGGACCCGCGCTGATCCACGTACGTATTGATGCAGAAGAAAAAGTGTATCCGATGGTACCGCCGGGTGCGGCAAACACTGAAATGGTGGGGGAATAAGCCATGCAACAGCAGACTCATGACAACGTAATCCTGGAACTCACCGTACGCAACCACCCGGGTGTAATGACCCACGTTTGTGGGCTGTTTGCCCGCCGTGCGTTCAACGTGGAAGGTATCCTCTGTCTACCGATTCAGGACAGTGATAAGAGCCGTATCTGGCTATTGGTGAATGATGACCAGCGTCTGGAGCAGATGATAAGCCAGATCGACAAACTGGAAGATGTGGTGAAAGTGGCCCGCAATCAGTCCGATCCGTCGATGTTTAACAAAATCACCGTGTTCTTTGAGTGATTCGCTCAAGGCTTGAACACCAAAGCACTTATCGTTAAGGTAAGCGCTTTTGCCGGATGGCGGTATTAATGCCTTATCCGGCCTACAACGGCACCTGCCCGTAGGCCTGATAAGCGCAGCGCCATCAGGCATGTCTTAGCGCCAGGATGAACCCATGATTACCGTTGCCCTTATTGACGACCACCTTATCGTCCGCTCCGGCTTTGCCCAACTGCTGGGGCTGGAACCTGATTTGCAGGTGGTGGCTGAGTTTGGCTCAGGCAGTGAGGCGCTGGCGGGATTACCGGGGCGCGGCGTGCAGGTCTGTATCTGTGATATCTCGATGCCAGATATCTCCGGTCTTGAACTGTTAAGCCAGTTGCCAAAAGGAATGGCGATTATCATGCTCTCCGTCCACGACAGCCCGGCGCTGGTGGAGCAGGCGCTCAACGCGGGCGCGCGTGGTTTCCTTTCTAAACGCTGTAGCCCGGATGAGCTGATCGCAGCGGTGCATACCGTGGCGACCGGCGGCTGTTACCTGACGCCGGACATCGCCGTCAAACTGGCGGCCGGGCGTCAGGACCCGCTCACCAAACGTGAACGTCAGGTGGCAGAAAAACTGGCGCAAGGGATGGCAGTCAAAGAGATTGCGGCTGAACTGGGCTTGTCACCAAAAACGGTACACGTGCACCGCGCCAACCTGATGGAAAAGTTGGGCGTAAGCAACGATGTTGAACTGGCTCGGCGGATGTTTGACGGCTGGCAATGAACACGTTCTTTTCCCGGTTAGTCACCATTGTTGCCTGCTTTTTTATCTTCTCTGCCGCATGGTTTTGCCTGTGGAGCATCAGCCTGCATCTGGTTGAACGCCCGGAGCTGGCAGTGCTGCTGTTTCCATTCGGCCTGCGCCTGGGCTTAATGCTGCAATGTCCGCGCGGCTACTGGCCGGTACTGTTGGGTGCGGAATGGCTGCTTCTGTTCTGGCTGGCACAGGAAGTGGCGCTGTCCCATCTGCCGCTTTTGGTGATCGGTAGCTTTCTCACCTTACTTCCCGTCGCACTGACCTCACGTTTCCGCCATCAGCGTGACTGGCGCACATTGTTATTACAGGGGGCAGCGCTGACCGCAGCGGCACTGTTGCAATCGCTGCCCTGGCTTGGGCAGGGTGAAGAGGCATGGAACGCGCTACTGCTGACCCTCACCGGCGGATTAACGCTGGCGCCGATCTGCCTGGTGTTCTGGCACTATCTGACCAGCACCACCTGGCTGCCGCTGGGCCCTGCGGTGGTGTCGCAGCCGGTGAACTGGCGCGGGCGGCATCTGGTCTGGTACCTGCTGCTGTTTAGCGTCAGCCTGTGGCTACAGCTCGGTTTACCCGCCGAGCTTTCGCGCTTCACACCGTTTTGCCTCGCGTTGCCGATCATTGCGCTGGCCTGGCACTACGGCTGGCAGGGGGCGCTGATTGCGACGCTGATGAACGCCATCGCGCTGATTGCCAGCCAGACCTGGCACGATCATCCCGTCGACTTGCTGCTCTCCTTGCTGGTGCAAAGCCTGACCGGGCTGCTGCTCGGCGCGGGCATTCAGCGTCTGCGTGAGCTTAACCAGTCGCTGCAAAACGAATTAGCGCGCAACCATCGTCTGGCTGAACGCCTGCTGGAGACCGAAGAGAGCGTGCGCCGGGACGTGGCGCGTGAACTGCATGACGACATCGGCCAGACCATCACCGCCATTCGTACCCAGGCGGGTATTGTCCAGCGCCTGGCGCCGGAAAACGCAGGGGTGAAGCGTAGCGGGGCACACATCGAACAACTTTCTCTCGGCGTGTACGATTCGGTGCGTCGCCTGTTAGGCCGCCTGCGACCACGCCAGTTGGACGATCTCACGCTGGAGCAGGCCATCCGCTCATTGATGCGCGAAATGGAGCTGGAAAGCCGTGGCATCGTTAGTCATCTCGACTGGCGAATTGACGAATCTGCACTCAGCGAAAGCCAGCGGGTGACGCTGTTTCGCGTCTGCCAGGAAGGGCTGAACAACATCGTTAAGCACGCCAACGCCAGCGCGGTGACACTTCAGGGCTGGCAACAGGATGAACGACTGATGCTGGTGATTGAGGACGACGGCAGCGGCCTGCCGCCGGGTTCGAATAAGCAGGGATTTGGCCTCACCGGGATGCGTGAGCGCATTACGGCCCTCGGCGGTAAGCTTTCGATATCCTGTACGCACGGTACGCGGGTCAGCGTCTCTTTGCCTCAGCGTTATGTGTAAGGAATGGCAATGTTTCAGTTTCTAAAAGCCCCGGCTAATGCGCCACTCATTACCAATAAAAGTGAGGTAGATGCCCGTTATCGCTACTGGCGGCGGCATATTCTGACCACCATCTGGCTTGGCTACGCGCTGTTCTATTTCACGCGCAAAAGCTTCAACGCTGCGGTGCCGGATATCCTCACCAGCGGTGTGCTGACCCGCAGCGACATTGGCCTGTTGGCAACGCTGTTTTACATCACTTACGGCCTGTCGAAGTTTGTCTCTGGTATCGTCAGCGATCGTTCCAACGCCCGCTATTTTATGGGCATTGGTTTGATTGCAACCGGCGTGGTAAACATCCTGTTCGGTTTCTCGACCTCGCTTTGGGCCTTTGCGCTACTGTGGGCACTGAATGCGTTCTTCCAGGGCTGGGGGTCGCCGGTCTGCGCGCGTTTATTGACCGCATGGTATTCGCGTACCGAGCGCGGCGGCTGGTGGGCGCTGTGGAATACCGCGCACAACGTCGGCGGGGCGCTGATCCCTATCGTGATGGCGGCGACGGCGCTGCATTATGGCTGGCGTGCAGGAATGATGATTGCCGGAATACTGGCGATTGTGGTCGGATTTTTCCTGTGCTGGCGGTTGCGCGACAGGCCGCAGGCGATTGGCTTACCTCCGGTTGGCGACTGGCGACATGATGAGTTAGAAATTGCCCAGCAGCAGGAGGGCGCAGGCTTAACCCGCAAAGAAATTCTCACTCGCTATGTGTTGCTGAATCCCTACATCTGGCTGCTGTCGTTGTGTTATGTGCTGGTGTACGTGGTACGTGCGGCGATCAATGACTGGGGTAATCTGTACATGTCAGAAACGCTGGGGGTCGATCTGGTGACCGCCAACACCGCGGTGACCATGTTTGAACTGGGCGGGTTTATTGGGGCTCTGGTGGCGGGTTGGGGGTCAGATAAGCTGTTCAACGGCAATCGTGGGCCAATGAACCTGATTTTTGCCGCCGGGATTTTGCTTTCCGTCGGTTCGCTGTGGCTGATGCCGTTCGCCAGCTACGTGATGCAGGCAGCGTGCTTCTTCACCACCGGATTTTTCGTCTTTGGCCCGCAAATGCTGATTGGTATGGCGGCGGCGGAGTGCTCGCACAAAGAAGCGGCTGGGGCGGCGACCGGGTTTGTCGGGCTGTTCGCTTACCTGGGCGCTTCGCTCTCCGGTTGGCCGCTGGCGAAGGTAATGGAAGTCTGGCACTGGACCGGATTCTTTGTGGTTATCGCCATCGCGGCGGGGATCTCCGCGCTGTTGCTGTTGCCGTTTTTGAATGCCCAGGCGCCGCGTGAGCCTGGTGAAGCGTGATGTACCTCACCTTTTTGCCCCGAGTGGGGTAAAACTAAGAAATTTTCCCGGTTTCACCTGGACGCTGTCTCAGGCGTGATCCCCGGCTGATTTTTACAATGCCTGCTATTCGCAGGTATAAAAATTAGCTCGGAGAGTCCTATGCTGGCCTTCTTAAACCAGGTGCGCAAGCCAACCCTGGATCTGCCGCTCGATGTGCGGCGCAAAATGTGGTTCAAACCGTTCATGCAGTCTTATCTGGTAGTTTTCATCGGCTACCTGACCATGTACCTGATCCGCAAAAACTTCAACATCGCGCAGAACGACATGATCTCCACCTACGGGCTGAGCATGACGCAACTGGGGATGATTGGCCTGGGCTTCTCCATCACCTACGGCGTGGGTAAAACGCTGGTTTCTTATTACGCGGATGGCAAAAACACCAAGCAGTTCCTGCCGTTTATGTTGATCCTCTCTGCTATCTGTATGCTCGGTTTTAGCGCCAGCATGGGGGCGGGTTCGACCAGCCTGTTTCTGATGATCGCCTTTTACGCGCTGAGCGGCTTCTTCCAGAGTACCGGCGGCTCGTGTAGTTATTCCACCATCACCAAATGGACGCCGCGTCGTAAGCGTGGATCGTATCTCGGTATGTGGAACATCTCCCACAACCTCGGCGGTGCCGGTGCGGCGGGTGTGGCGTTGTTTGGCGCCAACTACCTGTTCGACGGTCACGTCATCGGGATGTTTATCTTCCCGTCGATTATCGCCCTGATTGTCGGTTTTATCGGCCTACGCTACGGCAGCGACTCCCCGGAATCTTACGGCCTCGGTAAAGCCGAAGAGCTGTTCGGTGAGGAGATCAGCGAAGAAGACAAAGAGACCGAAGAAAACGAGATGACCAAATGGCAGATCTTTGTTGAGTACGTGCTGAAAAACAAAGTGATCTGGCTGCTGTGTTTCTCGAACATCTTCCTGTACGTGGTGGGACACTCGCCCGCCACCGACAGTCGTATGAATGTACGCAAAACAGGGGATGCCTGCGCTTACGTGCTCATGCGAAAAGTTTGACCGTTCGGCATCCTACCGCAAAACCAGCTTGGTTCAATGATCTTTTGACGCCCCAGACTGGTCACCGAATTTACCTTCCCAACAGGTGGCCGTTGTATCGGCGTACTCCGTCAAGCCTGCCTGAGCACCCGCAGGACTTGCTACGTTCCCGAAACAGAGCGTTCATGGGCTCCCATCAACCACAAGGAGCTGGCCATGACCACCACCACCACCCACTTCGATCAACTGCAACTTGCCGCACGCTGGGGTCTGTCACACAAAACACTCGAGCGCTGGCGCGTCAATGGCATCGGTCCAAAGTTCATTCGACTGCCTGGCAAGGTTATCTACCGCCTGTGCGACATCGAAGCGTATGAAAACGAGTGTCTCGTATCGTCGACTGCCGAGTTCCGCAAGCACATGAAGCTTTACGACCAGTCACTAGTTTCCTGTCGACGCCAATAGGGGTACCGCCAGTCACAACAGCTTAGTCAGCTATGGACCGATACGTAGATTGGACTCGATATACTTGTCACCAATCTTACTCTTGTCCAACCGGGGCAAAAGCATCCATTACAACCAATGCCTCCCAGACCACCCGCAGGACTTGCGCCCCTCCAGAAGCAGAGCGTTGATCAAATAGCTATCGATTGATGAGGGCAAAAATTTCAGATTGAATACAATTTTGGCAAATTAGATTGCCACGAGGCTTCGCCGGTTAACCATCGAAAAAAATATTCTTAAAATTTAGTCAATCTATATTCTCAAAAAGGTCCAATGGATTAATTAAATCTGAAGCAACAAAAAAAGCACCATTTGATGACCATCGAGACAAAATATCGCAAAAACTTTCAACCGCCCTTTTGACCGGTACAGTTCTGGATATGTCTTCGTTGATTTCAACTAACCGCATGGCGTAGTTGCTGGCAGTAAAAGTTTGTGACGCCCAGCGTTGGGCCTCTTTCCCTAAGTTTGTTACTCGAATATTATTTTCAAGTAATTCTTCAAAAGAAGATTGGAGCCCAGGGATTTCGTTCGAATGATTGATCTTTATGGCACACGAGTCTGGTATGTCGGCGTAGAACCCGGTGTCGGTAACAATCACCGCTTTGCCATACAGCATCGCCTCAATTGCTGATGCTGAGGCCGCCTCTAGTGCGGGCCAGCGAAGACAACTAATCACGTCACTTTCAGCAATGGCACGCTCCAGATCGTTATTGTCAACCTCGCCGGAAATCACCAAATTCACGCCAAGGCGCTTAGCTAAGTCAGAAAGTGAATTCATCATTTCCGGCTCAACCGCCCCGACAAGTCGATAATTCACACGATTCCTGAGCAAGGGGCTGAGCCCTATGGCCCGTATCACACTCTCAATCCGTTTGTTCGGATTAACATGGCCGATAGTCAGGATCTGCAAAATTCGGCTTCCAGCATACGTGTTAATTGCCATATTAGCAAGCGCGCCTGGTGCATCGTAGGCAAGCGGCACTACCCGTACCGGACCCGGGCATGAATTCATCACACGGCCACATCCCCAACTGCTGTGGGTTATCACGCCGTCTGCCTGCGAACAAATCCATTCGGTCATCGGCATAACCTCGCGGGTGCCGTCGATGAACGACTCGCTGTCGGAAAAACTGAAGAAACGTTCCGCCATCACTTCTCCGTACCAGCGCTGCAATACGGCTTGCGCTTGCGCACGATGCGTCTGCGCCCAGCCATAGAATAGATGACCCAGAAAAAAATCATGGAGGCAAACCAGACCAGGAAACTCTACCAGCCAGCGAACACCGCCCTCATGAAACTCAAAACTATTTCCAATATGAAAAATACAGGCATCAGAACTCCGGCTAAGTTCCCGAACCTCTGCGTCGTCGTCCCAAGGCAAGACCTGAGCGCCAAAGTCGTGTACATCAGTCGACAGCATATGCTTCGCCTCGGTACGCACCACCGTCACCTCACACCCCTGAGCCACCAGTTCGCGCGTCACCAACGCAGCCATGCGGCCAATAGCCGACTTCGTGTTGGCTGGCGTAAAGACAATCAGCTTCATCGCAACAATGCCTCCACGGTATCGGGCCAATTTATTTTCATGCTTTCCCAGAGCGCGCGTGCGGACTGCCCATAAATTTTGGTACGTGCAGCATTCTCGAAAACAGCCTCCATAGCCCTCGCCAAGTCATCGGCGCTGGGTTGTGCCACCCACCCGGTATCCTCGTGCTTGACCAGACCCAAGATGCCACCGCTATCGGCTGTAGTGATCAGCGCCTTGGCAGCAGTCGCTGCCTCCATGGCGACATAGCCCAGCGAATCTTCGTCATAGGGCAGGTAAGCCACCGCAGCAGCTCGGTTCACATAGCCCGCATAGACCTCCCGAGGGAGAAAACGCAGGTCGAGCCTGGCCCTATCGGCTAGTCCAAATCGTTCCACTGCCGCCATCAAACATGCCGCGTCGTCCGGGCTATCGGGGGGGCCGGCAATAAGTAGTTTCACGCGTTTATCGGCTTGTGCTAGTGCCTCCAGCAAAAGGTGCTGGCGTTTCATCCCGTTCACCCGCCCGCCGGCAAAGATATAGTCACTAGGCTCACCGCCCGGAAACAATTCAGGATCATTGACCGGTGGAAGCAAGACTTCAGCATCAAATCCGTTGTACTTGAGCAAACGCTGCCGGGTGACTTCAGAGTTGGTAAAAATATGTCGGCTTTCCGCAAAACTCTCTTGGTCGGCCTGCTGGATCAAGGACTGCAGTTCAAGTCCTGCGGCTCCGGGGGGGAGATTGGTCTGCCCCGTATCGTACAGGTCGTAGGCCTGCCGGTATTGATGAAGTAGCCAAAGTGTTTTTTTCGGATGACGGATCAGATAGGCAGGAAATTTCAGCGCAATCACATGATCGACATTCCACAGTTCGAATGCCCGCGCCATCAGCATCTGCGAAGGGATACGCGCTGCGGGTTCCCACTGAAAGGGGATGCGCAAGATTTCCGCATCATGGCCGGCGATCACCAGATTTTTCTGGAGATGCGCAGCCAACTCCTCGGCACCACCCCATACGAATGGAGCCATGTTATTGACAATCAGAACTTTCATGAAAGGAGCCTCTGCAACACATGGGCCCAGGAAATGTTCAATTCCTCCAGCCGTTCTAAGGCATTCCGGCCCATGGCTTCCGTCTTGAGGCGGTCGAGATACAAGCGGTCCATGGCGTCGGCCAGCGCCTCTGGCGAGGGTTCGGTAACGTAGCCATTGACGCCGTCCTGGACGAGTTCAAGCACTCCGCCGGAGTCCGATGTCGTTAGGACCGGCTTAGATGCGTGGCTCGCCTCGACGCTCGGGTAGCCGTAGGAATCCTCGTCCAAAGGAAGATATGCTGCAGCCAGGCAATGGGCGAGTTGCGCCACTTTGTCCTCTTCGCTGATCCAGAGGTTATCCATGCTGACGCGGTCGGCTAGACCCAGCTCTGAAATTCGTTGGGAGAGCGCACGCGGATAGTCTGCCCCTGCACTGGTCCCCGAAAACCGGAGGCGTACCGGTGTTCGGGTATGGTGCAAAGCTTCGACGAGGAGATGCTGACGTTTGTGATGCTCCAGTCGACAAATGCAGACGATCTCGTCATTGAAGCCTGCACAGTGAAAGCGTTCAGGCTGAAAAACTGGTGGGTACAAGACTTCGCTATTGACCCGGTTATAAGTCTTCAGGCGATCGGAAACCACCCGGCTATTTGTGAAGATAGCCTTTGCTTCGTTTAGTCCGGCATCATCGGCTCGATGGAGGGCATCCCGAATGCCTCTGTGTTTCAGGTCATCTGGGAACCCGCGATACGGGCTGTCCCACAGATCGTAAAAAGCACGGATATGGTGAATAAACCAGAGAATCTTGTGCCGGTGCGGGATCAGGTGTGCTTGTGGTCGAAAACAGATGATGCGGTCAGCCATCTCAAGGTCCACCCAGCGAAACGCCATCATCTGCTGGAACAGCAAGTCGGGCGCATCGACTTCTGGCAGATAAACTCTTTCCACCTGATGCCCCTGCTCCTCAAGCATCGGCTGAAGCCATTCGACGATATTTCGATAGCCCCCATTGATGAACGGAACGAACGAAGAACAGAGGGCGATTTTCATTTTTTGCTGAGAACCTCACGAAGGCTCCGCGCGATCCGCTCGACGTCGCTCTTCGTCAGGTCCTGATGCGTGGGCAGATTGATGCCTCGCTGCGACCACAAATCAGCAACGGGATAAGACGAGGCTTCCTGATAAGGGGGAAGCACATGCATCGGGTAGAAAACCGGGCGAGTCTCGATCCCCATATCGTCCAAGTCACGCATGACCTGATCGCGTCGGTTTTCGTTGCCGTCACGCAGAAAGATGTTGTACATCCAGTAGACCTGCTTAGCCCAAGGTGCCTGCGTGGGCAAAACGATCTGCTCAGTCAGATCGCTCAATGCAGCGTCGTACCAACCGGCGAGGCGTTCTCGATCTGCAAGGGCCGTTTCAATCCCCTCCATCTGCGCCAAGCCAATCGCAGCCTGGATGTTGGTCATGCGATAGTTGAATCCAACAACGGGAAACCAGTAGCGACGGTTGGGGTCCATACCCTGGCCTCGGTAGAGGCGCAATCTGGCGGCAAGATCATCATCGTCCGTCGTGATCATCCCGCCTTCGCCAGTTGTGATGATCTTATTACCAAAAAAACTGAAAGTGGCACAGGTTCCCAGTGTCCCGACCATTTTCCCGTTCACCTCGGCACCATGTGCCTCGGCCGCATCCTCGACAACCCATAATCCATATTTGGATGCAATCTGGCTCACCGCGTCCATGTCGGCTGGATGGCCATAGAGATGGACAGGGATGATGCCGCGCGTTTTCGGAGTGATTTTTCGTTCGATATCCGCAGGATCGATATTCATCGTATCCGAGCATACGTCGACCAAAACAGGCGTCGCGCCGCAGTAGCGAACCGCATTGGCGGTCGCGATGTACGTTACCGTCGGAATGATCACCTCATCGCCCGGCTTCAGGTCCAGTGCCACCAAGGCCAGATGCAATGCGGTCGTTCCGTTGTTTGCAGCAATGGCGTGTTTGACACCACAGAATTTGGCGAATGCCTCTTCGAAGGCACCGATATATTTGCCGTTGGAGGAAATCCAGTTGGTATCGAGACAATCGAGCACGTACTTGCGTTCATTGCCTGCCATCTTGGGTTGCGCTACAAAGATTCGATTCATACTTTTCCTTGAACAATCAATTAATGAGCACTCTTGCCGGCACGCCAACCGCAGTGGCATCCGACTCGATATGACAAACCACAACCGCGCCGGCCCCTACCGTAACGCGCTCGCCGATCCTGATTTCGGGAATCACCTTACAGCCGACGCCCAGAAAACTATGGTTGCCGACAGTCACATTCCCCGCAAGCGCACACTGCGGAGCGATGTGCGCCGCCAGACCGATACGGCAGTCATGGTCAACCGTCGCGCCCGTGTTGATGATAGCGAGATCATCAATCACCGATTCTGCGTTAACTATGGCCCCGGCCATCACCGCGACCCCGTGACCCAGTGTGGCGCTTGGCGAAATGACCGCATGAGGGCTGATCGCATTGACCAAATGGTAGCCTTGCCCAGTGCAAAGAGTGCCTAAACGCTCCCTGAGGCGGTTCGAACCAACGGCAACAAAGACTCTGGAATAGCCCTTCGAGCGCAGAAAGCTTAGGTTTTCGTCTCCCCGCAGAACCGGGACACCTAGGCAACTGTCTGGGCTGTCCGGAGCTCCCACGCAATAGGTAACGCTCTCCCCCATGGCCCGGAGAAGTTCAATACATACTTTTGCATGACCTCCCGCACCAACTACAATAATTCCTGAGCTCATGACACTCGGCCCCACGCCGCAGATTCCGCTCGCGCGAAGAAAAGATTGACAGATTCCGTCTGCTCCAGTGCGTCAAACGACCAGTGTTCAAGCGCCCCAGATTCCTGGTTGATCACCCGGTAATCCAAACCTAGTTGGCTGAATGACGCGAACCATTGGCTCGGAGTATGCCCAGTACGGCGAAGGTGCGAAGGGCCGAATTCAACAATCAAGGCAATATCCGGATTACCAGTAATCAAGGATGCCCCCCCCTCAATCACTTCAAGTTCAGCCCCTTCGGCATCGATTTTCATAAGGTCAATGCGTTGGCCGGGTGGGATTGCGCCGTCGAGCCTGACCAAGGGGACCTCAACCGGGCCGTGCGTATTGTTCGGTGAGGGCTCTAGCGCAAACAGGGAGTGATGCCCGCTGGTGGCGCCGATGAAAAGTTGCTGGTGGCCGGTGGTATTCGAAACAGCCGCCTGATGGATCTCTGTCATGCTCGAAAATCCATTCATCCAGATGGATTTTTCGAGCATGCGCATCGTCGGCTCAAACGGTTCAAAAGCTATGATCTTTCCCAGCCCCTGCATTGCTCGAGCAGCCGCTAAGGTGTGCATTCCAACGTTAGCGCCAACATCGACATAGACATCCCCGGGTCTCAAATATTTTTGAATAAAGACCCTTGTCCCGCGTTCAAGCTCACCAGTATCCAGCAAACATGAAAGCAACGCATGATCGGATGCAGCGCAGAGAAGAAAGCCCACTTCAGTTCTAACTAGAACTTCACCCGCTCCGCAGTTTATGGCTATTCTGCGAGCCGCGGCAGCGGTATATACCTCTATTAGGTCAAGTCGAGGCCAAAGGGCACCGCGCAGTTGCTGGATCCCTTGTGCCGTAGCAGCCGACGCCCTCTGGATCTCCTGTTGGATCTCTTGTGCCGTAGCAGCCGACGCCCTCTGGATCTCCTGCTGGATCCCTTGTGCCGTAGCAGCCGACGCCCTCTGGATCTCCTGTTGGATCTCTTGTGCCGTAGCAGCCGACGCCCTCTGGATCTCCTGCTGGATCCCTTGTGCCGTAGCAGCCGACGCCCTCTGGATCTCCTGCTGGATCTCTTGACGCAAGCCGTCAATCAAATAACGGCGAACCCTAAAAGCGATCGGCCGGAGCGCTGGTTTCGAAAGCCGATAAATGTATTTCGCAACTGCGCGAAGCGATCTCTTGAACCAGGATTGATGCGCAACTTGGTCGGATTCACTGGGCACATGAGTAAAGGCAGAAACAGCCACCATCGGTATATTCTCAGGGATATCTTCATACTGAGACACAGGAGGCGATTTCCGCTTGAAACCAGACTCAAAAGCAACTTTAATATTTAACCCCGTTCTGACGATGGAATTCATTTTCACAACCCAAAGTATGCTTGACACACCAAGTCAGGATCTCCATCCATGCGAATTTTTCCATGCTCAAGCCATATGGCACGATTACACGTATGCAATACCAAATCGCGAGAATGACTGGCAATCACCAGAATATTCGTGGATTGAACCAACTCCGTCATTCGTACTTCAGCTTTACGCTTAAACCCTTCGTCGCCAACAGATAGCCACTCGTCCATTAGCAGAATTTCGGGACGAATTATGGTGGACACTGCAAACGCCAAACGAAGATGCATTCCTGTGGAATAGGTGCGTAATGGCATGTCGACGAAATCACCCAGTTCAGAAAATTCGATAATTTCCTCAATTTGACTATTGATTTCAGAGCGACCCATGCCCAATAGACCACCACGAAGATAGATATTTTCCCTACCTGTAGCCTCTGGATCGATTCCTAGGGAAATGTCTATGAGAGATCCAATATCACCACTGATATGAGCATATCCCGAGGAAGGCGCATACACTCCACTGAGCAATCGAAGTAAGGTACTTTTACCTGCTCCGTTGTGACCAAGCAGCCCGACACGATCACCATCCTTGATCGAAAAGGTCAAGTTCTCAAGAGCTCGAACCACAACGCGTCCGTTTTGGTCGGCCCCTAGTTGCCCCCCCGTGGCAACCTGGATTAGGCGCTTCTTCAACGATCTTCCGTTCGCGTTATAGATGGGAAAATCCACGCAAACGTTGCTAAATTCTATCGATGCCATGTTTTTCTTCTTTTATAACCAATATGCGATGCGACGTTTGTAGCGGCCATACACAATAATAGCCACACACCAACCAATCAGTGCCAAAAGGAGTGATATCACCCAATTGGTAGCACTTGGGAATTGACCAAGCAGCGGTGAGCGAACAATTTCAAGCAGATGATAAACGGGATTTAGATCAAGCAAATACAAACCCGCTCTTTGCGGCAACAGGCTTGGCATCCACATTACTGGTGTTAAATAAAAGACAACTTGTAGAATGCTACTGACAATTTGCGGCAGGTCACGATACCTAGCACAAATGACAGCCAAGATGAGAGCAATCCAAATCAGATTAATCAGTGCAAGCAAAAATCCAGGGATGGCAATAAGTGCTATAAGACCTATTGGCTTTCCAACCGCCAGAAGTACAAGCGGAAAAATTACAATGTTGTGCGCCAGAATTAGTATATTCCGCCAGATCATGCGCAGGATATGAACAAACAGCGGTATGGGAAGCTGTTTAATAACACCTTCTGCCGCAATAAATCCTGTGCACCCTTCAGTGACAACCGAAGATACAAACCCCCAGAGGATCAAGCCAATGGCAAGAAACGGCAAATACTCTTGCATTGGGGAGTTAAAAATCTGACCAAACACAATGCCAATTGTGCCAATCATGACCCCCATGCTAATGGTTAGCCAGAACGGACCGAGCGCAGACCTTCTGTAGCGTTGACGAACGTCCTGCCATCCGAGCATTCCCACCAAGGAATATCTTTTTATTGCAGCAGTTACGTCTAAAAATGCAGGTGAAATAAAAAGGTTAATCATAATTTACAAGTGCTCGCATCAGCGTTATCTGCCACCATTGAGCTATGATCCTGTTCATGACTTTGTCGACACGCTCTTTGATACGTGTACGAATTTATCTGTTAATCGGATTTCATCATTCTACTGGGCATTTTAGCATGCGATGGGGGGGGTGTCACCCTTTCTGCATGCTTTTGCCATCATCTATGCGCACCTCTGCGCTCACATGCGTCCCGTAGGCGTAGGCCAAGGCCTCCGCTTTCCTCCGACGAACCAGCCCCGGCAGCCTTTTCCCTGTCGCCCACACCCACTTCATCAACTCAGCGGGGACGCCTTCGTGTTCGCCAAGGTTAGCCTTCCGCCGCAGTGTCGAGCGCTGTAGCGCCCCGGCACCCAGGTTGAAGGTGAAAGACACCAAGGCATCGAACTGCCCGTCCGTTAGGGGCGCGGAGATGAGCCGTAGCACGGCTCGCTCGGCGATGCCGACGTCCTGTCGCAGAATATCGGTGGCCTCGGCTTGCGTAATGCCCGCTGCGAACTGCTCCCGCTCATGTGCCATTACCACGTGGCCATAGCCGATCGTCGGGTAGCCGGCCGGGCACATGTAGATCGTCGGGCTAAAACCCTCAAACCGTTTGATCAGGTTGAGCCCTTCTTCGGTGACGTGACGCATCAGCCACCTCGGCGCATCTTGCTAATCTGGCGACTACCGAACCAGAAGGACATCACGGCGGCAAATAGCGCCTGGGTCTCTTCGTCCCAGGTGGCCTGCAAAGCAGCCGTCAGTGTGTTCCCATCGGCTTGCAGCATCGTGAGCAGCGCCGATACCTTAACCACCGCGAAGACCAGGAAGAAGGCATAGGTGATGACCGGGCGCACCGAGGCCTGTAAGGCTTCCACCCATGGCGAACTCGTGGGATGGTTGGCATAGCTGTAGAGCGCCTGGCTCTCGGCAACATCAGCCGCAATCTGGATTTCCTCCAGTCGCTGGGTATGCCCCAACCGCTGCTGCTCCATCTGCCGGTCCAGGATGGCGAGCTCGTGCTTGCGATCCTGGCTGTCGCGAAACAGCTTGAGGAATTCCGGGAAGGTGCTGCTGAGGAAGCCCAGCAGTGATCCGAGCAAGGTCAGCATGATCAGTGCCCTCCACCAAAGAGTTTCAGTTTGATCAGCGCACCTGCGACCAGCGCCAGAATGAAGCCAGTGGTCACCATGCGTATCAGCGTCTGCCAGGCCGTGTGCTTGGCGGTGTTGAAGGCCTCCAGCAGTCCACGCAGCTCACGGATGTCGGCGGCGGCACTTTCGCCATCCAGACCGACATCGGTCATGGCGCGCTTGGCGCCACGTTCAGCTGCGTCCTCGATCAATCGCTCGAATTCGTCCAGCGGCATGGATACCCAGCCGTCTCGCGTGGTCGGTGTCATCGGTATGTTCATTGCGGTCTCCAGAAACAAGAAACCCCGCACGAGGGCGAGGTTGGGTGGGGTTAAGAGATGTACAGGTCAGGGCGCGGCTGGGATGACCAGTGCGGTCTTTCTGGTCGGCTGCTTGGTGTGCCCGGCTTTGGCTTTGCCAGACTTCCCGGCTGAGAGCTCCACAGTTGTTGTCCAGCTCTGCCCGGCCAAGTGGTGGGTCACCGACTCGATCAGGTAGGTGCCATCGGCCTCCTGCTTGAAGCCTTTTAGCTCGACGGATTTCTCGGCAGCCAGATCGGCCCGTCCACGCAAGGTCAGACTACCTGTGGCGGTTTGCCGGTTCATTCCGGCCAGTTTGGCTCTGGCCGCCGCCTTGGCGGTGCTGGCGTTGGGGTAGATGTGTCGGTCGGTATGTACCGCAGCACTCGAACCCGTCGGTGCATCCGGGTTCGGGATGACGATGTCGATTTTCTGGCCGGTTTTGCTGTCGTGCGCCCTGGCTTTGACCGAGGCCACGCTGCCGCGATCCGGGAAGGTCAGCCGATAGCTGTTGATCGCGGTGGTCTCCAACTGGATCACCGGCAGGCTCTTGCCGGAGGCGGTTTTGCCATTGGCGCGCGGCATCACCAGCAGCTTGCGTTCCTTCAGGGTGGCCGTGGCGTTGTACTGGCGGGCCAGGCGGGTCAAGAAATTGAGGTCGGACTCCCCCGTCTGATCAGCCCGAGGGATGGTCATGTCGATCGAGCACACGGCCTGCCAGCCGTTGCGCGCGGCCACCTCTTTGACGATCTGCGACAGTGGTACCTGTTCCCAGGCATGTTGGCGACTATTCTTCGCAGCTCCTGCCATGTCTGCGGGCTTGCCCCGGATCACCAGGGTGCGGGGCGGGCCGGAGAGTTCGATCTCATCGACGGTGTAAGCCCCCATGAAACTCAGGCCCTGCCCCTCCCAACCCAATGAGATGCGCAGCACGGCACCCTTCTTGGGGAAGGCAATGCGATCGTCCCGGTCGTCCAGGCGAATGTCACATTCGTCAGACTGCAGCCCCGCCCGGTCGGTCAGTTCCAGGCTGAGCAGGCGGTCTTTGAGCAGATCGGTGATGTCCTGGGCGTTGGCAATGACCTGAAAGATGGCGCGCATGGGTCAGTCCCACAGCTGGATTACGTCGGTGCGCGGCGACGCGAGATCAGGCAGAAATATTCTTACCCCGATGGCAAAGGGCTGAGGGATGCCAGCCAGGCCCGGGTTAGCCTCAAGCACGGCCTCGACCGACCCCAGCAGATGCCCGTAGTGGCGCCGGCACAGTGAATCGAGCACGTCGCCGTCAGAGGTTTTGATAGTCGTCGCCATAGCGTTTGAATTCCACAGTGAAGGTTTGCTTGCGCGGTGCGCCGTCGGCCATCAGATCGCTCTGGTCTTCGGAGAGGCTGGTCAGATACCAGCGACCGAGGGTTTCACCGTGCCCGGCGATGAGTTCCACGGGTTTCATCTGGAAGCCGATGCGCCGCAAAGCGTTGAGTTGGGTCATGCCGGCCATCTGGGCAAAGACCACACCCGAGAGCGTGAGGGATTCGCCGCCCTGATTGACGGCCTGCAAGGCTTCCGGGCGACCAAGCCGCTCCTGGGTGGCGACGTTGTAGTTGGTCTGCCGGCGCAGGCTGTCGAAAGCAGCAGTGCTGAGGCCAAAGTAAAAGCGCTCGCCTTGGTCTGCAATCATCACCAGCAGGTGTGGGCGAGCGCTGGACAGGCTAGGCAGTGGGGATGCGCCCGAACCGCCAGTGGAAACGACAGCGGCGGCCACGGGCGACCCGTTGCCCAACTGCGTCTTGATGGTCGTGACCTGATTGCTCACCGCGCTTACCGCATTCTGGATCGATTGCACGGCGGTGCCCAGGCGCTTGGCCGCGGCCTGGCTGGCATCGATCAAGCGTCCGACTTGCTGGGTGCGCCGGTTGATGTCGACCAGCCCCGTCTGAAGCGTCGCCAGGCTGTGCCCCACGGTGCTGCGCTCGATGGACGACAGCACGCTGGTGGGCAACAGGGCTGCCACGCCCTTGAGCGCGGTAGCGCTGCGTAGCAATTCTGCGGTGGTCGTGCTTGCCAGCCGGAACACACTTTCCGCCGGCCGAGTGGCATCGGTCATGGTATTGGCCAGTTGCCCAAGACGCTGCGCATGGCTGGCGGCACGCGCAACGGCCGTGCTCGCCTGCGATATCTGCTGGGTGATGGCGGTCGTGCTAGTAACGAAAGGCATCGTGCTCCTCACACATGGGCACCGTCGTACCAGGCGGCACGCTGGGCCTTTTGCTGAAATTGTTCAAACAGGGTTTTGAGGTGCGGCAGCAGCTCATTGGCCAGTTGCCTCGGGTCCTTGACGTCGCCTTTGACGGTGATTTGCAGCGTGGGCGAGAAACTCAGCTGTTGCGGTACGGGCGGCGCCTTTACCGCTGGCGTAGTGGCTGGCCTGACAATTGGAGCTGGGGTATTTGCTGCAGACGTTGGCGGAGATACAGCTGCCGAGGTTGGCGTGGCAGCCAAAGTCGGTGACGGCTGGGGCGTTGTGGGCGCGACCAGCGATTTGCCAAGCCAGCCGCCCAGCTTGTCGCCGGCGAAACTGCCTATGGCACCACCCAAGAGGCCACCGATGGCGATACCGATCGGGCCGCCGAGTGCGCCCACCGCTGCCCCCAGTTTGGCACCCGCTAAACCACCAGCGAGCGTGCCGGCCGCGCCGCCGTAGCCCTGGGCTTTCTCCTGGCGGGTGGTGGCGTTTTTGCTGGTGTCGTAAACCTGATAGGCGGCTGTGCCAATGGCCAGCGCACCGCCCATGGCACCACCCAATCGGCCACCGGCCTTGCCCAGCCAGTTGCCCACACGCGTAAAGCGCCCCAGATTGTTTGCAGAAGCTGCGATGCCCCCGGCTGCCCTGCCAGCGGTCGTGGCGGTGCCTGGCCTAACTCGACCAGACTGACCGAGCAGATCCATAAGCCCTCCGCCACCACCAGGCCAGTTGGTGACGAACACCGGCTGGGCACCGGCACTGGCCGCACCGCCAGAGAGCACACTGGCCAGACTACCGAGCTTGCCCGGCAGGCCTTTGCCTGTCCCGATCCGGCCGGACATGAGCGTGCCGCGCGCGAGATCCCATGCGCCGCGCCCGATATTCCAGGCGGCTTTGGCACCCTTGAGCGCCACCAGTCCGCCGGCCACGGTGGCCAGACCCGCCACCACCATCGGTGCCTGCTCGACCAGCGTGGCCAAGGCTCTGCCGACAGAACCGACAGCCTGACCCACGGTGTCGGTCACGGGACGCAAGGCGTCGCCAATCCGGCGCAAGGCTTCGTCCCACGCCTGACCGGCCTCGGCCCAGATCTGCTTGGAAGTTTCCCGCCGGGCGATCAGGTCTTGCTCAATCTCACCGCTGGCCTGTGCGGCATTTTGCTTGAGGCGTTGGTACAGATCGGCGTTTTGCATGTAAGCGGTCAGCGCCGCCTTGACTTGCATGTCGGCGAAGAGGTCGCCGGTTTTCATGGTGGCTTCGAAGGCTTGCAGCATGGCTTGTTGCTTGGCCGGATCACGTGCCTCACCGATGCGTTGCGCCGCCACGGAGACTTGCTGGGCACGCTGGGGATCGACCTGCTCGATGTAGGCCCGGGCCAGCACAAAGGAGGACTCCATCGTGCTCCAGCCCTTGCCGATGGCCTCCTGCATCATGGCTGTGTAATCGATACCGGCATCGGCGTAGCGTCGCTGGGTCTCGGGAGAACCGATCTTGGAGAACCAGTTTTTGAGGTTGTTGGCGGCCTGATCGGGCGAGCCGGAGACCTTCATCTGCACCTGCAGCATGGCGCCCAACTGATTGACCGAATCCTGGCCGGTGATGCCGATCTTCTGCATCTCGGCCAACAACTCCGGAAACCAGCGTGCCATGTCGGAGGATTCGAACGACCCCTCCTTGCCCAGGTAGGCGATCGCCTCGAGCGCTTGTTGCATCTGGGCCGGGTCGCTGATCCTGGCGTTTTGCTCCAGCGCGCCGATCATGCGGGCGGTGTCGACACTGCCAGAACCCTGGCCCACGGCGAATTTCGCGAGCAAAGGAGCAAAGGTGGTGGCACGCTCCAGATCCATGCCGCCACCCACGAGCTGATTGATGGCTTGCGCCAGCTCATTGCGTCCCATGCCACTGGCCAGGGCGCTCTGGGCGATCTGTTCACCAATCTGCGCTTCACGTGCGGTACCCGCAATGCCGGCCTTGATCGCCATGTCGCGCACGATAGCCTGGTAGTTGGCCGAGATCGTAGCTGGCACCGCCACCGTGGCGGTCAGCTTCAGGGCATCGCCCACCGCTTCACGCCCCTGGGCCACTCCCTGACCGATGCGTTCACGCCCGCTAGCCTGCAGTTCTAACCCCCGCGCCGTGCGGCCAAGCCGTTGATAGGCACGGTCCAGGTTGTCCGCTTCAATGCCCGCCTGACGCAAAACGGTCAGATTGCTCTCGATCTTCTTGCGGATGCCCTCCGCAGCGGCATCGCCACTCAGGTGCAGCTTACGAAACTCGCCCTGCAGGCGCTGTGTCTCCCCAATCGTGCGCTGCCACAGGCGTTGTTGCTCGGCGGTCTGCTTCAGACGCGTGATGCGCGACTGGGTATCAGAAAGCGCCCGGCCCAGCGAGGCATCCACCGCGCCACCAATGACGATGCCCAGTGCTATATCACGTTTCATTCAGTCCTCCAGCCACCACAGGGCATCCCCAAGCTCCAGGGCATCAATCTCAGACGGCGGAAAGTGCAGCTCCCGCGCCAGGCGCTTCATCAGCAGCCCCAACAGGGGTGGCGTCATCCGGGCGAGCGGACACCAGGCAAAAGTAGCTGTCTTGCAGCCGCTTGTAGTCGGTAAAGCGCATGCCCTCCAGGTCCTTGGGTGCCACCCCGGCCAGAATTCCGAACAGGATCAGTTCGCGCTCTTCAGCGTCCGATGGCGCTTGCCGGGAAGCCAGACGCATGTCGCGCACGAGTGGTGTGCGCAGGGTCAGGGTGTCGCGACGGATGCCGTCGAATTCGGTCGGGTGCTGCAGCTTGACGGTCAGTTGGTCCATGGGGCGTTCTCCTCAGATAGATGGGATGTGGGTTACAGGCCAAGGGCGGCACGGATGTCGGCCAGCTGGTCGCGCCCGTCGACGACGCGCACCGAGGCGATCGGGTCGATCTCGTAGATGAGCAGGCCATCGAGCTCGAGCTTGTAGTAGCTGCAGGCCAGACTGAATTTAGTTTCGGCCTTTTCTGAAGGCTTCCAGTCGCCCATGTCGACCTCGGTCAGCATGCCGCGCAGCGTCACGACGCACGACTGCACCTCGCCCTTGTGGGTTCGGAAAGCGCCCCGGAAGACACCGTTGAAGGCACTCTGGTCGGCCAGGCCGAAGAAGCGCAGGGCTTCGACCGACATGCCCGAGAGCGAGAAATTGGCCTCCAGCGCTTCGAGGCCCAGATCCATCTTGATTGGGGCGTCCATACCGCCACCCCGGTAGTCTTCGGCCTTGATCTTGAGTTTGGGCGGGGTGACCTGGGTGGCGATGCCGGCAAAGTTCACGCCGTCGATGAAGAGGTTGAGGTTGTAGAGGGTTTGCGGGATCACGGTGGCGGCTCCTTAAATGTCGAGAACTTCGGTAATCCACTGGTTCGTGACCTCGACCCGGAAGGTGGGGTTTTCTGCGGGAGGCACGTCGGTGAAGCGGATGTTCCAGTACACGCGGCCTTGCTCAAGCTGGCTCGCGGTATTGAGCTCGGGGTCGGGGTAGACCTCGAAATTGATGATGGCGCCCTGCGCTTTCAGATCGCGCATGAAGGCCTGCAGGCCTTCGGTCACGTCCTTGACGTAGGTCTTGGTGATCGATCGGTCCACCGCCCATTTGTGGCCATAGAGGATCGCATCCATGACGATGTCCACGGTGCGCACCCGGGTCACGAATGCCCACTTGGCATCGGCCGAGCGCGTGCGGTTACCCCACAGGCGGTAGCCGCCATCACGGATGACCGTGGTGATGTTGGCAGCGTTGAGCAGGTTGGCGCGGCAGGTCTCATCCCCATCGAGAAACTCGATCGGGCGGGCGGTCCCAATGACCTCAACGAACTCCTTGTTCGATGGAGAGGCCCAGAAGCCGTACTCCCGATCGGTCCTGGCAAAGAGACCTGCGGCATACGGGGACACCGGCACCGTGCTGGCCGCGCCGGACTCGGGGTCCCAGACCTTGAGCCATGGGTCGACCGCAAAGATCCGCTTGCTCCCGAAATTGCTGAAGTAGGCAATGGCTGCCTCGTCGTCGGTATTGGGGCCATCGACGATGGCGATTGCCTTGAGCTTTGCCGCCAAGCCATCCATGGCACTGGCCACCGCCTGGGTGGCCGATTGCCCCGGGCAGACGATCAGACGGGGTTGCGCGTTATGCACGGACTTGCCGTCGAGCAGTGCCTGCATACCCGTGCGCTGGCCATCGACCGTCACGCCACCGATGATGGCGCTGGTGAGCGCAGCGGCATCGGCGACCAGCGGCACCCCGATGGCGACCACCACCGCCGATGACTGGGCATAGATGCCGCGTGCCGACTTGGCCAGGGCGCTGCCCGCACCGAACTGCTTTACCGCCTCGCGATAAGAAGTCAGCAAGATGGGCCTGTTGGGCTCGGCCAACCCCTCGGCAGGCGTATAGGTATCGACCAGACCGATGATCGACGAGGACGGAATGGCGATCGGTCGCGGACCGGTGTCGATCAGGGTGACGGTCACCCCGTGGAAGAAGGAAGTGGGCATCGTGTTCTCCAGAAAGTAAAAAGCCCACCGCTGGGGTGGGCCGGATGGCATGGACGGGGATGGCAGGGATCAAGCGTGGGGTAAGTTACGGCGGCAACGTGTCTGCCATCAGGGGCACAGCACGCAAGGCGTCAAGCCCAGCCGCCGCGATCGCATTGGCGCTCGCCTCATCAAGCGCACTGCGAATGGCCTCTTTGGTTTTGAGACGCTGGTCGCGCAACTGGTAAAGGGCGGAATTCCAACGGCCTGCAGCACGCAAGATGTCGTCGGCAGCAGCCTGCGCGGCCCAGCCCTTGGCTTCGGCCCACGACAGAACCGCTGGCGGGACCGTGCCGGTGTAGCCTGCGGTTTGATACGTGCTGGCCTCCTGCGCAGCCCGGTCGTATTCAGCGACCCGCAAGGGGTCACCGGCCAACTCGCGCCTCACCTGATCGGCAAGGCTATCGATCTGCTGGCACAGCTCGATCTTCAAAGCATCAAGCAATGCCAAGCGCAAATCTGCATCCTCCTGCCATTGACCGTTTTGCCATCGGTGGGCCGCGCTGGGACGTGGCGTTTCGGTGGCGTGAACATCGGCGGGGGTGACACCAATATCCGCGATCGAGACGGCAGTGCCGTCTTCGGTGGACCACAGCGCCGCCGAGCGCCAATCGGGAGCGAGCTGCCACCGGTTCTCTCGGAAGACCGCTACCTGTCGTGCTTTTGGTTTGGGAGGTGGCAGATCGGTGGCATATGCCGGAATCAGCCAGATATCCGGCTCCAAAGGAGATCGGTCCGCAGCACTTTGGCCGATCAGCTCGCCTGTTTCGGGGTGGTAGTGATAAAGGGTTGTCATGGGTGACCTCAGTATTTGATGCAGGCGAGCAAGGCGGTGTTGCGGGGTCGGGTTTCGGCACCGCCCGCCACGCCGGTGTAGTAGCGATTAGGGTGATAGGTGGCGTACATCGCTGGCGCGTTGTCAGAACTCACGATGTTGTCACCCCCGTTATCGTTGATGACAAACGCTGCGGTGTTGAACACATCGGCTGAATTGATCACGTGGTCGTGGCTCTTGAACGAATCGCCCTGCCAGGCACCGAATGTTCGACCCACGTCAACGCCGCGCGCGTCGTCCCACGCCCGCAGGAACTCACCCCGCAGATCCGGCAGGCGAAACGTGGTGCTGCCATTGCCGGCACCAAAGCTTGTCCCGATTGCTGCAAATAGCGCTGCGTACGTAACGCGGCTAACCTCCGCCCCGTTTGCTTTGAGCCACCCGTTTGGGACAACTTGCATGCCAAAGAAAGCCACTGCTCCCGCAGGCGCGGCTTGAACAGCGGCAGCGATGGTGGCGCCATCGGTGATGCCGTACCCCGCCAATGTCGTCGCTTTGTCCGCCTTGCCAGAGATGGCGCTGGCCACTTCCGGAGCGCTCATGTATTGCGGGTGTGGGTCAAGGTGGGCCAGGTGCTTGTCGAACTCGTCATCCACATAGCCGCGCGTGGCCAGCACGATCGCCGGATCGATCTTCAGTTGAACAGCCGCCGTGTTGCTCACGATCAGCACCACACGGATCACCTGCGTGCGCCCCGAGCCTTCCGCCAGCACAGGCTTGTAGGTATCCGGGCAGTTGGCCACCACGCACAGGTTGCCATCGGTGTCGTACAGGCCGATCTCGCGAATCCACCAGCCTCCGATCTCCTCGGGAATGACCTGCTCGGCGATGATCTGGCTGGCATTGGCAGGATCAACAAAGAGACGATTTAAGGGTGCGCGGCGGTTCTCTCGAACCAGGGCGGTCTGGCTGCGGTTGGGCAGTGGCGTGCTGCCGTTGCCATCACCGACCCCCATCTGGGTCAGTTGCAGCGTCGTGCCCAGCGCCGTGGCATTGGCCAGCTTGGCCTCGCCAATCGCGGTCAGGATGGCAAAGTAGGTTTGACTCATAGCGATGCGCTCCAGGGATAGATATTCAGGTGATCGATCGTGTGGTCGGCGCCTTGGATGCACACCAGCCCAGCGACCTCGACCACTTCCGGCGTGTAGGGGTAGATAACCATCTCGTCGCCCTCATAGGCCGCCACGTGAACGGGGCAAATACCCCGGGCTTCAAGACTGATCGCCAGACCAATCAGGTGTCGGCTGAGCGGCTTGGCGTCATCGATCAGCCGTTCAAGCTCCTGGTACATCGCATCGCTGATGCCGGTGTCGAGTACGCCGACCTTCAGGCTGAAGGTGCCGGCCGGACCGACAGGGACCCGCTCCCACCACTCAACGACTTCGATCAGGTAGCCCAGAGGCTCGACCACCCGGCGCAGCGCGCCGATGGTGCCCTTGTGCTGATGTACGTAAAAAGCGGAAGCAATGACGCCGCGCTTGGCCGCTCCCGACCAGGCCGGGTCCCAACGATCCACCGAGCGTGCCCAGGCGAGATACGGCAGCAAGTGAGTCGGACACGACTGGGGTCGCCACAGATCAGCGATGGGCACCGGCATCGATCGGTGGGTCGCATCCGCCAGATGACGCTCCAATGGCGTGCTATTGGCTGGCAGCAAGGCGCTACTCATCAAAGCCTCCGGCAGACACATCAATCGCTGTGCAGTGCGCAGCCTGGCTGCTCGTCAACACCACATCAGCAGACGGCTGCAGCAGTTCCACCCGCTGCACACCCTCCACATGCAAGGCGGCAAAGAGCGCCGAGCGCCGGATATCGCGACCAAGCCGGCGCTGCGTGCCGACATAGGTTTCCAGTTGCGCCAATGCCGCAGCCAGGATGGGCTCGACCTCCGGCCCGGGATAAAGCCACAGGGTGGCTGTGACCTGGTAAGGCACGATCTGGGCGCCTTGCACGGTGAGACGATCGGCCACAGGCCGAACCTCCTCGCTCGACAAGGCGTCATCCACAACGTCCAGTAGATCGGCAGACGCACTGCCATCGCCTTCTCGTGAGAGCACCGTAACCACCACCTCGGCGGGCGCCGGGCTCTCGGCCGAAGCATCGGCCACGCGCCCATCAGCCGACAGCGCGTGAAAGACGTAGGCTGCACGGGGACCGGCTACTGACAGACCTTCGAAGGCCCGCTGCACCCGGGCACGCAGGCTGGCGTCGTTCTCATAGACGGGATCGACGGGTGGCGAGGCCTCTGGGTCACCCGGGCTGACCAGCAAACGCGAGACGTTCACATTGGCCGCCAGTTGTTCCAGATCCGCACCCACGGCATAGGCCAGCAGTACCGAGCGGGCGGTATCGTTGATACGCGCACGCAGCTGCACCTCGCGGTACGCACAAAGCTCGAGCAATTTCACGACCGGATCGGACTCCAGCGGAGCAGTCCACCCATCGCCCATCAGCGCCCGGAAGGTCGCCAACAGGTCCTGATAGATGCCCTCGAAATCCAGTGGCTCGACGACTTCGGGTGCGGGCAGTTGCGACAAGTCGATCACAGCGCCACCTCCAGCAGCAAAGGCGCGGCCTCGTACTGTCCTTCAATCACAAAATCAATCCTTCCATCGACCACGCCGGTGATGCGCACCGCAGACAAGCGAATGCGTGGCTCCCACCGGCCGATGGCGCGTGCGGCCTCGGCCTGCACCCCCGAGATCCAGCCCTTGTTGATCGGCAGGTCCACATAGCGGGGAATCTCGCTGCCGTACTCCGGGCGCATGCGTCGGCTGCCCAAAGGCGTGCTCAGGATGTCGCGGATGGACTGTTTGAGGTGGGCAATGCCAGAAAGCGCCTGGCCACTGTCACGGCTCATGCCAATCAGGGCCATGGTTCACACTCCGGCGGCCGGACCAGGCTCGCGCTGGAATTCCGGGTGTTTTTCCAGAAAGGCGATCAGGGCGGTGTCGCCGGTCTGGATGCGTCCTTGCGCCACGGCAAAGCTGCGGCCATCGGCCAGCACCAGGGTGCGGCTCTTGAACGCGAGGTCGCGGTACGTCGCTGTTGAAGGACTTTTCTCATCCGGGGTGGGTGTGAGTGTGGGCGTGGGCTTGGTGTCGATCTTGGCCATGTGGGGCTCCTTAAAAAAACACAACCCCAAAGCACAAGCCCGTCCAGCGCGAACGGGGACGGGCTTGCTTTTGGGGTGAATGAAGGATCAGCGGGCAACGCTGGTTGGCGCGCCGTCGCCTTGTTCGGTGTGGGTATGGCCCTGCAGGCTGATGCCACCGGCAGTGACATCGCCTTGTGCATGAACCTGCCCACCGAAGGTGGCATTGCCGCCACCCGAGCCTCCCTGGGCCAGCGCACCGCCAATCGTCAGATTGCCAGTGACCGTGGTCTCGGGCGCATCCAGCGTGACGCTGGGGGCCTTGACCGTCACCGGGCCAGCACTGTTGATCAGCACGGTGGCGGCGTTTTTCACAGTCACGCTCTGGGTGCCCTCAACCAGCAATGCACCTGCCTGCCAGTCGTAGAGCATCTGTGCGCCATCCGGCATGCGGATCACCGTCACATGGTCCCGGTTATCGGCCTGGCCGTGCGTGGTGGTGTAAAAGCCCGGCAGGATAAACCCGGCCTCCGGCATGCCCGAGGGTGAAATGAGCAAGCACTGCTCACCGACCGAGGGCGCGCGCCAGATCCGCACTGCACCGGCAGCCGGCACATGCCACGGCAGGTAGGCCGACACCCAGTTGCCGATGCGCACCCGTGCCCGGGCGGCACTGTGATCGACGACCTCGATGGTGCCGGCCTGCAACATGGCGGCGATCATGCGATCGTGTTCGCCAATCGCGTAAGCATCGCTCATGGCGCCTCCGTCAAAGGTTCATAGGTCTCAGGAGGCTGGATGTTTGGCGTGAAGCCCACCCAGATGGCCAGACCACTCTCATCGGCGTAAGGCCAGACGGCTTCGCCCAGATGAAACTCATGGGTCCATTCGACCACCCAGACCAGGTACCCATCGAGTTCGGGCTTGAAAGCGTCATCCCCGATCTGAACCAGACTCGCCATGGTGATCGGCAGGCCCCAGGTCTCATGGGTCAGCGCCACGGCAACCCGCGCCGCCAATTCACGCACCTGCAAATCGGCCTGGGCCGCATTGGGGTCAACAATCGCCCGGGCCTGAAACCGGCCAATCAGTGCCGTGGCGCCGTTGCCCGGATCATCGCCCGGCTCCATCTCGGCGAGCTCCACCAGCACGGCAGGCAGGCCGATGCGGCGCTGCAAGACCGGATAAGCCTCAACCGTGGGCACCCCGTCCACTTTGGAACGCAGGCCGCTGACGATTGCGGTGTGCAATTGGGCAAGTGAATCAATCATGGGGTTTGCATCCTCAGCGTGCCTTGGCCAGCGCCTTGTGAATTTCGTAGTTCACTTCCTGGCGCAGCACCGTCAGCAGGCGTTCTTCGGCGCGCTCGGCCGCTTGTCGAAATGCCGCCTCACCAGGGCCGGCCCAGTCCACCTTGACCACCTCATAGGGGCGACGCGCCTGCGTGGTGCGGCGATAAAGTGGTCCGTCTGGCGAGCGCTTGCGCATCTGCCACGCCTGATCAAACCGATGGCGCCCCACCGAGATGCCGGTGCGTGTCTGGCGTGGCTTGCCCAGGCGGTGGGCTTCGATGGCGTTCAGCCCCAGCCAGACCTTGCCGCTGTCGCGCGAGCGCAGAAAGAAATACAAGCGCTGGCGCAGCAGCTTTTGCGGGATACGGGTCTCAGCGCTCACCGCCTTCGCGGTCTGGCTTTTGACCCACTGCCCGGTCTTGCGCAGGGTGCGACGCCAGGCCGCCTGGCTCGCGCTGGCGGTCAGACCCTGGGTCAATGCCAGCACCTGCCCCACATCGATATCGACTTTGAGGGTGGTACTCATGCCATGGGCCTCAGGATCAGAGCCGTGACGCCGGTGCCGTCCGGCTCGATCCCGACGACCTCGAACGTCTGGCCATCAAAGCTCAAGGTCGTGCCCCGGGCCACATCAACCGCATCGAGATCGCGCACGATGAGCTGCGGCTCAATCAGGCCGGTATCCAATCGCCCCACCTGAGGGGCGAGCCATGGGGAAGAGAACATGCCACGCACCGGACGACCAGCGATATCGGCCTGATCGGCCAAGGCGTCGAATACGCTGGCATCGAGTTCATTGCCAAGGGCACGGAAGTCGTGCATGTCCGCCGACTCACTTGTTGAGCTTGATGACCGCACGCGGCTTGGTGCACAGGTTCAGCGGGTTGGACTGCGCTTCGAGCGCCACGCCCTTGTTCATGCGCATCAGCTCCTGCTTGGCATAGAGCGGCAGGCCGATGGTGTTGACCGTCTCCATGTAATCGGCCGGCGCATATCGGGTGATGAAGAGTTCCGAGACACCGACCGGGATCAGATAGGCATCGTTTTCGCCGATGAAGCTGATGCTGCCGACCTTGCCGTAGAACTCCTTCCAGGTCACCTCGCCGAAGGTGAAGCCCTTGCGCAGATCGTCCCGCAGGAATTGCCCATCGTTCCAGCGGTCGTAGGCCTGCTTGACGGTGGCGTGGCCGACAAAGGCGTCGTAGAAACCGCGACCGCAAATGCCCAGCCAACCGGTGATCACGCCCGAGTCGCCGATCACATCCTCGCTCTTGCGCTTGGCATCGCGAATCTTTTGTTGCAAGTCGGTGGTCTCGGTGCCCAGTGTCATGGCCACCGATTGCGCGGTGATACCAAAGCGCTGGTGCAAGTCGAGCAGCACGCGCGAACCGTCCGCATCGTAGATCTTGCCGGTGACCGCGCCGAAGCGGTGGTAGCGCAGGGTCGCTTCCAGACGCTGACGCATTTTGAGCAGGCGCTGGGTGACCAGGTTCTGCACCGTCTGGGTTTGCGACTCAGAACCAAAGGCGCGCACCCCCTGGACTTCGTCCGCTTTGATGGCCCCCGTGGTGGCCAGGTGCAGGGTCGAGAACGGGATCATGTCGCGCTTCGATCCCACGGTGACGTCACCCGGTGCACCGCGCTCGCTGGCTGGCACCAGGGCCAGAGCATCCCCATCGCGCTCGATCATGACCGAGGTCGTGGTGATCCCTTCTTCCTCAAAGAGGCTGTCGAGCAGAGTGGGCACATATTGGCCTTCGGGCGGGTTGTTGATGGCGGCGGTGAGTGAAGCGACACCGAAGGCGTCGTCGTTGAAGATGTCGAGAGTCAGGGGCATGGAAGTCTCCGCAAAGGGTTAGGCACGTGGGTTAGCGCACGATGAGGTGACGGGTTTTGAGGTCGGCAATCGCGGCGGCATCCAGACCCGTCAGACGCGCTGCGGCGACTTCAGCCAGGCGCACGAAAGCCACGCCGTTACGTACGTCTGCCGAGGTCGGCAGTGCGGCATGCAAGATGCCCACTGCCACCTCAGTGCCGTCGGTGGCGGCCGGGCTGTAGGCGGCGTAATGGCCCGAGGCGGTCTGGATGCCCAGGACCTGCCCGGCAGGCAGCGCGTCACCGGCAGCGACCGTGATGGCTTCGCGCGAGATCTCGCGGTTGCCCTCGGAGAGAAGAAATTCAGCCGTGTGGACGGCCTCGGTTTGGATGTTCATGGCGTGTGCTCCAGGTGACGATTAAGGGGTGGGTGCTTGGGAGGTGGGCGCTTGGGGCGTGGCCGTTTTGACGGCTGCCGGGCGGCTGGGCTTTTTCTTGCGCGCGGCGTAGATGGCGCTCGTGTTCGGGCTGGGCGCCGCCTGGGCTTCAGGAGTGATAGGCGGCTCCTTGTTGTCGATCGCAGTGCCTTGCGCGGCCAGCAACCGATCAAACAGCCGCGCACGCACGGCCTCCACACTGAGACCGGAGCGTGCGTAGTCGGCCGCCAGCTCCGGCAAACGGGCGCTGGCACACAGCGTGCGAATCGCTTGCAGACGCTCAATCTGTGCGGACACCGCGCCGTCATCGGAAAGGGTGGTGTTCATCAGCAACTCCTCGGTGAATTCAGCCAACCCGCAGGCCAGGCAGGCTTGAGAGAGACGCGCAGCGTTGCGTGCGAGCCGGGTCGGGTCTAGCTGGAGCTCGGGCGCCTGGGCTGGTTCTTCGGGAATCAACTCAGCACTGGCTGCCAGCAAGGCTTCGGGGGGATGCTTGAAGCGCGCCAGCACATTGGTCGTGCCTCGGCAGGCCTGCAGTGCCACGGCCTCACCAATGACGTCCACCAAGCCCAGCGCCAAGGCCTCATCGGCACTCAACCAGGTTTCTTCGTCGAGCATCTGAATGAGCGTGGCGTCTTCGATGGCGGGAGCCTTGCGCCGGTAGGCCGCCAGGATGCCGTCGCGCGCCTTGTCCATCATGTCAGCGGTTTTGCGCAGGTCGTGGGCACTGCCGTAGGTGAAGGTCCATGGGTTGTGGATCATCAGCATGGCGTTGGCCGCCATCACCACCTGATGCCCGCCACAGGCGATGACACTGGCAGCCGATGCGGCCAGGCCGTCGATGCGCACGGTGCAGCGCGCACCCAGACGCAGCAGCGCGTTGTGAATGGCAAACCCATCGAACACATCACCGCCCGGACTGTTGATGGCGACCGTGATCGCGACCTGCCCATCGTCCATCGCCTTGAGCTCGTCGATGAATCGGGCGGCGCTGATGCCCCACAGCCCGATCTCGTCATAGATCAGCACTTCGATGGATTTCGGTTGATCGGCATCAGTTTTGGCTTGAATGCGGTACCAGCTGCGCGTTGGCGCAGCCTGGGGAAGGTGGCTCATGCCTGCTCCTCAAGATTGGAAATGGTTGGTGTGGGCGCTGCCGGGTTGGCGCGCGCATCCGAGTCATAGGCCAGGCCCAATGCATCAGCGCGGGCGATGTCGGCCGCGTTTTCTGCGTCGATGAGTTCAGCGTCGTAGCCTTGGCGCAGCGCGACTTCCGAGCGCGAGGTGAAACCGGCGCGCACTTCCATGCGCCGGGCCTGCACGTCCTGCACCGGGTGCAGGTAGGACCAACCTTGCGGCACCCAGCGGGTGCGCAGATACGCGCGCCGTTGTCGAGGGTAGTCAGGCAGCGCGATGGCTCCGGCCAGCACTGCCATGTCCAGCCAGGCAGCACGCACAGGCCGGCACATCTGGTGGACGAAAACGCCAAACTGGCGCTGCTCGATGCGCCGCCGAAACTCGTTCAACACCACGCGGATCACCCGGTCGTTCACATTGCGCAGGTCACCGGTCAGCAACTCGAAGGGCAAACCTGCCCCGGCAGCGGTGGCCAGCAACTGCTGACGCATGAAGTCCGGGTAGGTGTTGCCGGCGTCGGGTGGGTTGGAGAAATCCACCTCTTCGCCGGGGAGCAGTTCCTGCAGGGTGCCGGGCTCCAGCCCCACCATTGGGGTGAAACCATCGGCATCGGTCTGGATGGGGGCGCCCGTCACCGGATCGACCGGCGGGTCCTCGGGGGCAGGTTTGCGAATGAAGCCGGCAAACAGGTTGGCCACCTCCTGCCGAAACAGCACCGCGTCATCAAAGTCGTCGAGCGACTTCAGTCGCGCCAAGACCGGCGCCAGAACGGGGACACCACGCAGCTGACCGGCACGCAGCGGCTCATAGATGTGCAACACCTGCTCGGCCGGGACGCGCACCAGGTCGTTGAACCCCAATGCAGGACTCGGGCCGTCGCCGGGATGGGCGCGGTACATCCAGTAGGCGACCCGCTGCCCGATTGCGTTGTATTCAATGCCGGCGCGGATGACATTGCCGCCACGGCCTTGCTCATGCTTGTCGTGCGGCACGAACTCAGGCTCAAGCACCTGCAACTGCAGGGGCACCGCCATGGCATCCTCAAGCCGCCGGGGCCGCAGGCGAATGAAGCACTCGCCCGACTCGTACACCGCCCGGCAAACCAGGGCCTGCAGCCCATAGAGATCGGTGCGACCGTCGGCATCGGCTTCGTCGCACCAGTCTTCCCATAACGCCTGCAACTGGCGCCGCACACCATCGTCAGGATGGCGGGGTTTGGGGGTGATCCCGGTACCGATGGTGTTCGACACCAGCCGGTCTATGGCCGAGAAGGCATAGGGGTCGTTGCGCGTGGCGGCGCGCGATCGGTTACGCAAATGCTGCAGACCGCCGAGCGACGCCGAACTTGGCCCGCCATCGGGCGCCTTCCAGCCGCCCAGGCGACGACCGTTGCCGGCGCTGTCATAGCTGGCTTGCACGCGGGTCAAACGCTGCGGCAGCAGAAAGCCGCGCTGCGCCAACCAGGGGTAGGACTTGGACATGCTCACCACCCCTTGCCGGCATGAAACAAGCGCACGATCCGGGCACGCCGCCTGCCTACTTTCGAGAGCTCATTGAGTATGCGATCGCGTGCCTCGATGAGCTCTTGCACCGAGCGGTATTCCACAGTGCGGTCCGCAAACCGCACGATGTGCTCGCCCTTGGCCAGGGCACGCTCAATCCGGACGACGTCGTCCTGGGTAAAGGCCATGTGAGGTTTCCTTGATGCTCAGCGTCGGCGCAGATAGGCGGATGCCGCGACCCGACGGGCTGGTGATTGGTGGGTTCCGGCAGCAGGCGCCGGCGATTGCCTCAGTCGAGGCGAGCCCTCGTTGGGCGTGGCGACGACGGGCTCGTGTTGTGATGTCATGCGCTCGCCTTCGATGACTGCGCCAGCCAGTTTGGCCAGCACCAAGCGGCGCTCGATCTTGAGTCCCTGCAGCGCGGCATAGGCATACACACGGCAGTCCAGCGCTTCGTTGCGCGCCCCGGAGGGTTTCTGCCAGGCGCGCATCTCATTGCCTCGGGCATCGATGCGGGTCACGCGTTTTTCGACAGTGGCCTGCTCGAACCATTCATCGTCATACGACATCGGAAAGTGGCAGTAGCCAGGTTTACCTGACGCAACCTGCCAGCGCGCGTAAATGGCGTCCTTGGCAGTGTCGACACCGATCAGGCGCACCGTGTGGCCCCGGTATTTTTTGGACTTCGTCTGCCGCTTGGGCCAGACTGGGCGCGGGCCGAACTGGCCTTTGACCGCCCAGACGTTGCGCGCCGCGCGCGGGGTGGCGAACTCATACACCTGCTGCACATGGTGGCCGCCTGAGTCGATACAGCAGGCCGCGATGCGCAGTGCCCGACCGTCCTCGGTGGGCAGGCGGGTGGTGATCAACAAGCCATCCAGTTGCTGCCACAGCGCGGGTTCCGCCGGGTTGCCGTGCAGCACGATGTGCTCGACACCCCAAGACTCTTCACCCGCACCCCAGCCCACGAGCTCGATTTCCAGTCGATCCTTTTGCGTGTCCACCCCTGCGGTGACGGTCAGCACGCCTGCTGGCAGGTGGTCCGGTCCGTACGCTTCGCGCTGCTGGGCCAGCAGTTCGGCACTGGCTCGCTCGCCCACGCTTTCGAAGGGCAGCCCCATGGCGGTGTTCCACCAGGTCTTTTCTTCTTCGGGGTTGCCTCGGGCGCGCAGGAAATCGCTGGCGATCTCCGAGAGCTTGCGCCAGGGCGAATAGAGCTCATTCAGATGAAACCCGGGAATCGGGTGTTGCGGGCACTGGGCTATCCATTGCCCCTGCGCGAGCATCAGCGGCCGGTCGCTGTCGCGGATCAGGGCACCGCAAGACGGGCAGACCAGCGATGTTTGCGCCAAGTCCGCTTCATTGACCAGCACATTGGCCCACTCCAGCACATGCCGGTGGCCGCAATGGGGGCACGGCACGAAGTAGCGTCGCTGGTCCGACTGCAACCAGGCGCGCTCGATCCGGCTGTGCCCCTTGAGGGTCGGCGTGGACACCAGCGCCACTTTCTTGCGCGCGCGGTAAGTGGCGGTACGCTTGCGGGCCAGGTTGACCGGATCACCTTCGGTGCCGGCCGACGGTGGGTAGCGATCGACTTCGTCGCAGAGCAAGACCCGAATCGGGCGGCTGGACAAGCTCGCTGCGCTGTTGGCCCCGGCGATCGTAAGGTGCCCGCCGGGGAAGTTTTTCTTGAGAATCGTGTTGCCCGAGTCGCGGCTCTTGGCGTCGCGCACCTTGCCGACCAGCGCCGGGGTGTCGCGGATCATCGGCGCCAGACGATCCTTGGAGAAGGTCTCCCCCATCTCGATGGTGGGCTGCACGACCAGGATCGGCGACGGGTCGAGATCAATGAAATAGCCAATCAAGGACTTCAGGATCAGCGTCTTGCCCACCTGCGCCGAGGACATCATGACGACCTCTTCGACCCCGGGCTCGCTGAACGCATCCATGATGCCGCGCTGATACGGGGCACGATCGCTCAGGTACTTGCCGGACTCCGCACTGTCCTCGGGTGAGAGGTAAAGATGCGTGTCAGCCCATTGGCTCACCGTCATCGTCGGGGGTGGCCGCCACAGCGAGCGCACCCGGGTTAGCAAGGTCTGGATCATCGTCAAGGGCGGCCTCAGCAAGTTCCGACAAGGCCTCCATCACCATGTCCGTCAGCAGCCGTTCAATGGCCGACTCCTCAGAAAGCGGCAGCACCAACGGAGTGGCGCGCACCGGCAGGGTCAATAACTTGGCCCGGGCGGCGGCGATCATGCTGGCCCAGGCGCGCTCAACCTCCTCAGCGGGCACCAGCACGCCCTTGAGGCGAGCGATCTCGACTTCGGTTTTTTCGGCCTGGGCTCGGGCGAGGCGGGTTTTTTCAGTCAGGAGATCACCGCCGTCGCCGCTGGCCACCGCCCGCAGGTGGCGGATGTAGGCCACTACCGACGGGATGATGTCGTACTGCCCGCGCGTCGCCGGCTTGGGGATCACGCCTTCCTTAGCTAACTGCTGCACCCGGCGCGGGGTGAGATCCAGCAGCTTGGCCAGCGATTCGATGGGGGCAGTTGCCATGCAAAGTGGCTCGTGAGCAAAGGTGAAATCAAAGTTGGGCCGGCAGCGCCGACATTTCGCCGTCAAGCGAAACACCGATGCCACACATTTCGTCTCGGTTCACGGCCAGGCCCTGTGGCGCCTTGAACAAGGCCGCGAAGCGAAACCGTAACGCGGCCTGTGCCTGCGCAAATCTCGCGGGTCCGCCGCCCCGCACTGGCCAAGATCGCCAGGGTCCCCGGCAATGAAATAGCGAAGCGCTGCGAGCCACTGCATGTCACTGCGTGGGATTGATGCGACATCGTCCAGATTCAACTTGGCTTCTTCCGGAAATGAAGCGTTCATACGGTCATCGCAATCAACCGGAGCCCACACCATGACCCACCCGACGCTCGATCACATCGCCCAAACCATCCTCGGGCTCGAGACCCTGGACACGCGTAACAGCGACCGGCTGGATTTCCATGACCTGGCGGTCTGGAACATCAAAGCCGCGCTGCAGGCGGCTTTTGAGGCAGGCCAGCAGGCCGGCAAGAAACCTCGCCAAACCCCGCAGAAACGAGTTGCTACGCCGGCCGAATGAAGCGTTCATACAGACACGATCACCCACCCGCAAAAAGGACCGAACCATGACCACCCAGACCGCCAAGCCCACCGCCCTGGACAGCTTTATCGCCAAGGCCGGCGAATTCGACGTCTTGCTCCAGCGGCTGCAACAGATGCGCGATGACCACTTTGGGGTCAGCCCCGATGCGGTGACCTGGGGCCATGTGGGTGACGTGACGCGCTACGTCACCGCCCTCAAGGAAGTGACCGATGCCTACTTCTGGCAAGGCGAGTACGCCGAGTAAGCCCACCCCAATTCAACGCACCCCGATCCGTCACAAGGAGATGACCATGAAACTGACCGACACCCAGACCCTGATTCTCAACACCGCCATCCAGTCGTCCGATGGCCGACTGAGCTGGTTTCCAGACAACCTCAAGGGCGGTGCTCGTGACAAGGTGTTGGGCAGCCTGCTGCGACAGGGCCTGATTCAAATCGATGGCAAAACCCACCGGGTCACTGACCTGGCTTACGAGACGCTGGGACTGGCGGTGCCAACGGCTTCGATCGAACCGATCAAAGCCGCGCCACGCACCCGGGGGAACACCAAGCAGGCGCAGATCATCGCCATGCTCCAGCGCCCGGAAGGCGCCACCATCAGCCAGATCGTTGAGGCCACGGGCTGGCAACCACACACGGTGCGCGGCACCTTTGCCGGTGCCTTCAAGAAGAAGTTGGGCCTGACACTGATCTCCAGCAAGGATGACCATGGCCAACGCGTTTACCGGATCGACCACACTGACTGAGTTTCAAGCGATGGGCTACGCTTTCACCTTTGAGGTGGTTTTATGGATGCGAAAACAATTCAGCTGTTGGCTTCGATCTTGGGTTTGGTTGGCGGAACCATTCTGGCCTACAGCCTGAATCGAGTTTTATCGGAGATGCGCCTTGCACTGAACGCGCTTTCTACGTCAATCGAATCTGTAGTTCAGTCAGGCGATATTTACGTCTTTCGGGGACTGGACGAACGCATTGCGACTGCCAACCGATTGTCGGGATCGTGGGTCAGAGCCGGAATCTATTGCCTTGTCGGCTCAGCTGTACTGACAGCCATCTCCATTTTCTTCACCTGAGCTGGGCATTCGACGAATGACGTCCCATCTTGGAGACGTGTTGCTTGTTTCCCCGTGTAATCCTGCCACCGCTTGACGATCACATCGACGTACTTGGGATCAAGCTCCACCAGCCGTGCGCGGCGCTGAGTTTTCTCGGCGGCAATCAGGGTCGTGCCGGAGCCGCCAAACAGGTCGAGCACGATGTCCCGCGTTTTGCTGCTGTTGCGAATGGCCCGCTCGACCAGTTCCACCGGCTTCATGGTCGGGTGCAGATCGTTCTTGACCGGCTTGTTGATGAACCAGACATCGCCCTGGTCACGGTCACCACACCAGAAGTGATCGACGCCATCACGCCAGCCATACAGGATGGGTTCGTATTGGCGTTGGTAGTCGGCGCGACCCAGTGTAAAGGTGTTCTTGGCCCAGATGATGAAGGTGGACCACTTGCCACCCGCGCCGCGAAACGCCAGCTGCAGGGTGTCAAGCTCGCTGGAGCTCATGGCGATGTAAACCGCACCCTTGCTATAGGCCAGCAGGTTGGCGCAGGCCGCCGACAGAAATCCGGCAAAGCCTTCACCCAGGTTGTCATTAAGGATGGGCCGGTGAGTGCCGCGCTGCTTGTCCTTGGCGGTGTTGGCGTAGTTGACGTTGTAGGGCGGATCGGTAAACGCCATGTCGGCCAGATCGCTGCCCATCAGGGTCTCCAGTGCCAAGGGGTCCGTGGCATCGCCACACAGCAGACGATGCTCACCCAGCAGCCACACATCCCCTGGTTGGCTTACGGGGTCGTCGGTGACCTCCGGTACTGCGTCATCGTCGGTCAACCCCTCGTTGCCGGCCAACTCGGCCATCAGAGCAGCCAGTTCATCATCGGCAAAGCCTGTCAGAGACAGATCGAACCCGGCAGCCTGCAAGGCCTCCAGTTCGATGCGCAGCAACTCATCATCCCAGCCGGCGTTCTCAGCCAGCTTGTTGTCCGCCAGCACATAGGCGCGCTTTTGCGACTCGGTCAGGTGCGCCAGTTCGATGACCGGCACCTGATCGAAGCCCAGCTTGCGTGCCGCCAGGACGCGGCCGTGACCAGCAATGATGCCGTTGCTGCCATCGACCAGCACCGGGTTGGTCCAGCCAAACTCGCGGATGGATGCCGCGATCTGTGCTACTTGGGCATCCGAGTGCGTGCGGCTGTTACGGGCGTAAGGAATCAACGCCTCGATCGGACGGTTTTCGATTTGCACGATGGTCTGGGAGCCTTGAAATGATAAACCCGCCAAGAGCATGGTGCTCAGGGCGGGTTCGTGGGGTTAGGTAGTATCCAAATCAGGGTGTGCGGCTGCCTCGCACCTCTGTCCAGAAGATAGCTGAAATACTACGCCAATCCGGCGGATATGTTGCACGCCTGATTTCGGGTTCAACCCGCACCGCTACGCAGGTCTGCGCAGACCTTGTAAGCCGCTGGCGATTTCATGCAATTTCATGACCGATCTTCCAGATTGAGGTGCAGCGCCACCTTGGCCAGGGCCATCTGCCAGCGTCGCCAGGCGGTACTGCGGTCACAGGCAAAGCGGATACCGATTTCACGCCAGCCGTAGCGCTTGGCGCGCATCCACACCAGGTGCCGTTGCTCTTCTTCCAGCCAAAGCACCCAACGCATCACCTCCAGCATCCGATCAACCGACTCCGGGCTGGGCGGGAAATAGACCGTGGGCCGGTCATCCGCACCCAGGTCTTCATGTTCGGCGCGTTTGATCGTCGGCCAGCAGTTGAAATACCCTTGGACTCGAACCGCGGGCAGACGTCGGGCTACATCGGCCGCCTGACTGAAGCGCAAAGCCACATCCTCGATCGTCCACTTAGCCATGGCGAGACCCTCCGTAAAGACGCTGGCCAATGCGCCGAACGATCTCCTGCTCAAGAAAGTCCAGGCGGCTGTCATCGGCATGCACGACCAGGATGCGCTGCTCCTGCCAGCCGCTTTGCTTGATCGCGTCCAGATCGGGCGACTGGGGCTGCAGGCGCCCCAGGGGGCAGCGGTAGTGAGGTGTCGGTGTTTTCATGGCCAGGCCTCCTGCGTCGCGATGGCCCAGTGCAACAAGGCCAGGGCATCGGCCTCGTTGTCATCGGTGACCGGGTGGCCCAGGGCACGCATGGCTGCGATGACCTCGGCTTTGCCCGCATTGCCTTTGCCGGTGGCGTGCTTTTTGATCGTGCCGACAGGTACGCCCAGATAGGCGATGTTCTGGTGCTCACACCAGGTAGTGAGCGTGGCCATCAGGCCTCCGTAGACATGGGCGGCATCCACCCCGGCATGACGGCGTACCTCTTCGAAGTACACCGCATGGATGTCCTGGGCGATCGTCTTGAGTTCCCCCAACCAGCGCTTGAAGCGCAGAAACCGCATGCCACCCCCCTCGAAGCGCTGGGGTCGGAAACTCGCAAACCCGTGTGCAATGTGACCTTCCCGGGTCAGCAGTGCCCAGCCGGTGGTGGTCCCGAGATCAAGTGCCAGCACCACCCGCCGATTCAGATCCCTGCCACAACCATCGGAGGAAACCTCCCTACGTGAGGGAGAGGGAACCACTGTTCCCTCTCCTACGTAGTAGGAGGGGGAGTTTTCGCCAACTGAAGAATCCGAGCAAACCCAGTAACCATGCGGGTTTTCGTCAGTTGGCAAGTTGGCAGCGTTTCCAACTTGCCAACTTGCCAACTTGCGCTCAAGTGGTTGATTTACATGGAAATGAAGTTGGCAAGGGTCTGCCAACTGAATCCAGTTGGCAAAAAGTGGGTTCCAGTTGGCAGAACTTTTGCCAACTTGGCGATGCGTATTCATGCGGGCTCCTGGGTATCGTTGAGATCGTCTTGGTACACCCACACCTCGGGGTTCTCGACCGGCATGGCGGCCCCCGATTGCGGGCATTTGTAGTGGGTGGGCAGGACGAGATGTGTCTGCATCACGACCTCCCCGGTGTCCGGATCAGGCGGTCCGATGGCCATCTGCAACGCCATGCCTTCCACACACAGGTAGCCGAACTTGGTGCGCCCGCAGGACGGCAAACCGTAATCAGCCGCGTTCCGGAAATACTTGATGTAGCCCTGGGTCGCCAGGGCCGATAGCCGCTCCCGGATGGTGCGCTCGCCACCGAGCCCGGCCTTGCCTTCAAAGCCTTCGGCAAACTGATTGGCGGTGTAGCATCGTCCGTTGGCGGCCTCCTGAAACAGAATCTCCAGGATCGCGTCGCGCTTACGCCGACGCTCCGCATCCAGCCGCTCGCCGTATTCCTTCATCACCAGCCGCTCGTTGGCGTCGACCTCGCGCCACTCACCCTGAACCTTGTCGATGTGCTTGAGCGGAATGCCGGCACCGTTGCGCAACTCATAGATCAGCTGACGGGGCGTGCGCGTTTCATCCGGCCGGAACAGCAACATCCCGGTGGAGTAATAACCACGCAGGCTTCCCGCACCAGCCAAGGCCTGAAACGGGTCCTCCTCAAACTGCTTCTTGCCGAGCTTTTTGGTGTGGTGGGCGAGGATCACCCCGGCGTCTGGATTGACCGCCTGGCGAATCCGCTCCACCCGCTGCGACAAGAAGAACAGCATGGCGCCGTTATCGTTCTCGCCACCGGCATCACCGCCGTCGAACACATTGCGGATAGGATCGATGGCGATGATGTCGGGAGGCTCGCCGCCAAAGGCGTTCATGATCGCCGGGATCACTTGCGCCAGCCCCGCGTCATCGAGTACAAGCCGCAACTGCGGTGTGGCCACGAAATTGGCGCGGGCGTCCAGCAGCCGATGGGATGGCAGGCGGACATCCTTCACGCGCTCGCGCAGGTAGTGATACTGGACCTCGGCCTGCAGGTAGAACACCCGCAGTGGCCGGGGTGGCTGCATGCCCAGAAACGCAGCGCCGGCCGCCATGTGCGCCAGCCACGACAACAGGAAGTCACTCTTGCCGACCTTGGGCGCACCGCCGAACACCAACATGCCTGCCGGCGTCAGCACGCGAGGAGAGATCAGATCCTGTGGCAGCGGCGAGTTGTCGTCGAGCAGTTCGCCGAACGTGAAGGTGGGCAGGGAGGGAGCCGCCGCCTTGACCACGCGGCGTTCGCCCTGGGCGATAAATACCGCGCAGTCGAACCCTTCGTCGACCGCGTTGGCGGCGTCCCACTTGGCGGGCTTGTCGGTGGGCGGCACCAGGATGGCCACGGACGTGCTACCCGCAGTCACGCAAGCACGCGCCGCGCTCTCCGCGTAGTCCCAGCCGGGTGCATCCCGGTCCGGCCAGATGACCACCGATTTCCCGGACAGCGGTCGCCAGTCGGTTTTGTCGACCGGGGCCTTGGCGCCGTTCATCGCGGTGGTGGCCACAATGCCGCAAGCGATCAATGCAGCCGCACACTTCTCGCCTTCGACCAGGACGACCTCTCGCGCCTTCGAGATGACCGGGAGGTTGTAGAGCGGCCTGGGGTCGGGGGCGCGCCACATGCGGGCGCGAACATCCCAGGGGCGGTATTCCTTGCCGGTCGGTGGGTCGTAGCGGTAGACGCAGGCAATCAGTTCGCCCTCGGATGACAGGTAGTCCCACTTGGCGGTGTACGCACCGAGGTCGTCCATCGGCACGCTGCGAACATCGCGGCGCATCGCCGTGATGTTCGGGGTAGCAAGACCCAGCCACTGCCGGATCTCGCCAGCAATGCGGGGGAAGTCGCTGCGGGCGGAGCGACCCTGCGAGCGCGCCCACAGATCGATGACATCGCCGCCCTCGTCGGTGGAGAAGTCTTTCCACAGGCCGCGCCGTGGTCCGTCGAGTTCAACCACCAGACTCTTGCCAGGGTTGCCATCGACATCGCCGATGGTGAACTTGCCACCCCGTATGCGCCCCTGCGGAAACAGGTAGTGGAGAACGGCTTCGAGCCGGTCTAGTAGCCCTGCACGCAGCGCATCGGTATCGGATGCCAGTTCGTCGCGCTGCTCGGGGGCGTCATTGAAGTCGAGCCAAATGATGTTGTCGGCCATCATGTCGAACCCCAACAGCGGTCCTGCCAGGGGCAGAACTTGCACTCGACATGCGTCGGTGTAGTCGCATGGCGCGGCAACAGTTCCTGGCTGTCGGTCGCCGTGATGACACGAACCGCGCGATCGGACATCCGCTGCGCCAGGCCGCCATCGAACGGCACCAGCTCGAACCAGATCTCCTCGGAGTCCTTGTTGATCGCGGTAAACAACGCCGGGTTCGCGGAAATGCCCGGGATGCTGGCTTCCATGTAGGCCTGATAGATGGCCATCTGAGCGGCATAGACCGGTTTGGATTTGCTGACGCCGTGCTTGACCGTGTCCCGCCAGGACTTGTCATTCATGGTCTTGCACTCCCACAGGGCGGGATAGGCCATGCCCAGCGCTGCGGGGCCGCCGTTCAAGACGCCGTCGACGTGCCCTTGAATGCGGCCGCCTGCGACGGAAAAGCCGAACTGCCCTCCGCTGGCCTTTTGGGTGTACAGATCGAATCCGGCCATACGCAGCCAGCGGATGGCCAGCTCTTCGAGGGCGTGTCCCACCTCGAAGATGCGCAGCACGCGACCGGGAATCTCTCGACCCGGGTCGACAGGGGTTTGCAGATACTCGTATTGCAGGGCGCGCTCGCAGGCAACACCCAAGCGAGACGCACCGAGATAGTTGCGACGGGGTTGCTTGTCACGATCGGCGCTAAGTGCAGCGTCGATGAGCACGCCGATCTGCTCATGGATCTTGGGACGATGATTGAAATCCAGCATCAGAACGGCACTCCCGTCGAAGCCGGTTTGCCTTGGCGGGCAAGCCGCTCCTCAAGAAAGGCGCGGTCCTTTTCCGCGATCCGCTCGTGCTCGACGAGCATGTGTTCCTGGTAGGCCGTCACAACCACGTCGATCAGCATCAGCACTTCGTCTTTGCTGTAGTCGGCCAGTGGTCGCTGCATACCGATGGCGCCGACATACTCGCCAAGCGGCGCCAGGCAGGACGCCATGGCGGCGAGCTCCATCTCACTGGGATCGATCATTTGCCCCTCCGTTTTCGTCATGAGCTTGCAGAACGCGTTCTGGCAGCGCATGGAGCAGAACACCCAGCGGTCCGAGTAACGTCGTGGATCGCTGCGCGGCAGGCGTGGATTGAAGTAGCCGAAGCCCTTGGCTTTTCGGGAGCAGACCGCACATTTCACGCGGCCTCCCGGTGGGCATCGTTGGCAGCCACCACGAGGCGCTGAATCGACGACTTGTTGAACTGGAAGGACAGCAGCGCCGAGGCCTGATAGCGCGTCATGCCAAAGTCGGCGCGCAGCGCCTGCGGCAGATACTGGAGTTGCTTCGCGGTCGGCGGCTCGTTCAGCCAACGACGGGTCTTGTGCGCGGAGTCAGCCGACTCGCGGTCGTTCAGCCAGTCATCGGCTTTGGCCATGCAAACCGTGCGGTCGCCGGCAGCCAACAAGCGCGGCTGCAGATCCTTACCGCCGCCCACGGCATGCCAGCGCCCATTGAGGAAGAACACGCCACCCCAGGCGTTGAACCCAGTCGCCATCAGTGCGTCGTCGCAGCCGAACAGGTCACACCAGCGGAAGTTGGAGCGCTTGAGCAGATCGATCTCGGTCATCACGAAATCGGCCAGCGCATCACCTTCCTCGGCGGTCTCGTTCTCCCAGACGAATCCGCACAGCGGGCATTCGCGGCAGCCGAGCGGGACGGTGGCGTCACAGGACGGGCAGTCCTTGGTGGGCGCTTTGCCGTGATGCTGGTGCCCGTCGAGATTGACGTCCTGTTCCAGAGATCCGTGCATCAAGGTCGCGGTGCCGAAGTCCAGGACCACGCAATCGGTCTTGATGACGCCCGGATGCTCCGCTGGGTCTATCGTTCGCAGGCCACGCCCGATCATTTGGGTCAGCGTGGACTTGTGCGAGCTGGGTCGCAGCAGCACCACGCAGGAGGTGGGCGTAAAGTCGTACCCTTCAGTCAGCACAGCCACATTGACCACGACCTGCGCGCTGCCGGATTCGTACTCGGCCAGGCGTGCCTTTCGCTCTGCGTCCGAGAGCTCGCCATGCACGATCACGGCAGACACCCCGGCATCCTGAAAGGCCTGGCGCACGCATTCGGCATGGGCGACGGTCGAGCAGAACACGATCGTCTTGCGCTCGCCAGCCTTCTCCCGCCAATGACGGATCACGGCATCGGTGATCGGCGTCTTGTTGAGAATCGCCTCGACTTCCGTCATATCGAAGTCAGTGGCGGTGCGACGCACCCGCGTCAACTGCTCCTGGGCGCCGACATCGATAACAAAGGTGCGTGGCGGCACGAGGTGGCCGGAGGCGATCAGCTCGCCGAGGGTGATTTGATCCGCGACGTTGCTGAAGACCTCCCGCAGTCCCTTGCCGTCACTGCGGGCAGGCGTCGCCGTCACCCCGAAGATCTGGGCGCGCGAGTTTTTGTCCAGCACCCGGTCGATTACGCGGCGGTAAGAGGCCGAGGCTGCGTGATGCGCTTCATCGATCACCAGCAGATCGAGGATCGGGATGGCAGCGAGATGGTTGTCGCGCGACAGCGTTTGCACCATCGCGAACGTGGCGCGCCCGGACCAGGATTTGTCCTTGGCATCGAACACGGAGGTGCTGACGCCCGGATTCACGCGTGCAAACTTGGATAGGTTCTGGCCGGTCAGTTCATCGCGATGAGCGAGGATGCAGGCCTTGGCATCTGGCTCGGCCAACAAGCTGCCGGCCACAGCCGACAGCATGATGGTCTTGCCCGACCCGGTGGGGCCAACAGACAGGGTGTTGCCGTGTTGGGCGAGCGCCGCCAAAGAGCGCTCGACCAGCAGGGCTTGGCGGGGGCGGAGCATCATGGCGGCGCCCCCCCTTACTGTGCCCAGCTCGGGCGACCCGGCACGGAGGCACGGCCCGTGGCCTGGGCATACGCGTTCAACCCGTTTGCGGGTGCTGGCGCTTTCGCCGCTCCCTGCGCGCCACCCATGAGGGCGGCGTAGTCCTTGTGGTCGGGCGTGATCGCGGCCTTGATCACGCTTTTGTCCTGGCCGTTCTGGTCTTTGTCCCAGTCGACCTTGCCGAGAAACTCGATACCATCGAGATCAGCAAACCCGCTGATGCGGCGCGCGTTCTGCGCGGCAGGACTGTTGTCGCCAGGATGAACACCGCGCGCCGAGTTGAGGATCGCCTTGACGAAGGTGCGGCCCATGTTGGCCCACTCAGGGCCTTTCGGGCTGTGCAGGCCAATCAGCGACCACATCTTGCGACGGGCGAACTCACCCTCCATCACGACGAACTCGCAGTTCAGGTAGACCGAGCCGGTGTTGTCGTTGCGGGTGGCGTAGCCGCCGGTCCATCCCTGCGACGGATCATCGAAGCCACCCGGCTTGATGGTCATGCGCACACGCACCAGCGTGCCCTTGGGGATCAGGTCGAAAGAGGTCTGTTCGGAAGCGGAATTGAAATCGAAGTAGGTCATGATCAGGACTCCTGAGTCGAAGTGGATTCGGGGATGGCAGCGGGCGCGGGGCGCGCGAAATCGAGGCGTTCGGTGGCGGGTCTGGCCGGGCCGGCGATCTTTTCCATGAGGCGGCCGAGGTGTGGCTCCTCGATCGGATCGAGTCGCCCGGAGCGGTCCTTGGCGGGGTAGCCCCATGCGTTCAGCGTGTGGCAGACGAAGGCGCGGTAACTGGCGCCGTCATCGGCCTTCAGCTCGGCCAGGGTGACGACCTCATCGACGATGCCGGGCAGTTCAAGTCCGGTTTTTGAGCCGTCGATCTGCAGCGAGAACACCCGGCGATTGAAATCGTCGAGGCGTTCGTCGAGGATGCCGACGAACCAGACGTTCTTGCCGCGCGTGTGCTGCAGGTGGGTCAGCCAGGCGATCATTTCCTGGCCCATCAGTCCGTATGCACCCCGGCTGTCGGGTTTGCCGGTCTTCTCGGAGTAGGCCTGGGGCTGGCCCTTGCACCATTGCAGGCACAGGCGTCCGGCCACGGTGATGGAGTCGACGAATACGGTGTCGTACTTGTCCAGTACGGCCGGATCGCCGAAGCGCGCACACACAGCATCGAAGTGGGCTTGGCTGAACGGCTGGTCGTCGCGCAGCGCCGGGTTCGGCCCGCCGATGTAAACCGCGAAATCACGACACTCTTGCCAGGTGCGCGGACGGATCGTGTCGCCGGCCCAGCCCTCGACCGCGAGATCACCAGCCTCAAGATCAAAGAACAGCGTGGCCGTGGGTTTCAGCGTCCAGAGTTGCGAGGTTTTGCCGATGCCGCTCTTGCCGACGAGCACACCCTTCACGCCACGGCGCTCGGCCAGACGCTGGTCTGCAGTAATGATGGGGAGGCTCATTTGCCGGCCTCCTCAGTGCTGATGCTGGCGAACGCGTCAGCAACGGTGGTCATACCGAGCGCGCCACGCTTGCGGGCCATTTCGTACAGGTCGCGCAGACCACTCAGGCGCCGATGGATAACGCGGGTTTCAGACTCCAGGCCCTGGATCGCGAATGCCACGTCATCGATCGTGGCGTCCTCAAGGCGACGCACGACTTCGTCGGGGCGGTTGCCGTCCAGCGCTGGGATGCGAATGGTTTCGGGCAGATCCCGGAGGTACATCTCCGGTTGTTTGCGCAGCAGTTCGAGCAGCGTAGGTTTGGTTTTCATTTTGATTACTCCTGAAGCAGAGCGAGACGAAAGCCCGGCTTGCCGGTCTTGAGGGTGCGTGCCGGGGCGAAGGCGCTCTTGAGCGACTCGGGCCACGCGTTGAACTTGGTTTCCGAGATCCGGTAGCTGATCTCCACGTACTCGGACGGGTCGTCACCGTTGGCGGCGATGCGCCGGGTGATCTCGGCGAGTCGCTTCTGGTCCCAGTCGACTTTCTTGGGCAGATCGGCGGTGATGCGGACGTGCCCGTCGTCGAAATGGACGACGCCGGTGTCTTTGCCGGCTGCCAAGCGCAGCTGATGGGCGCGGTCGGCGTACTTGAGATCCAGTGCGCGATCGACGTGCTGGTCGATGGCCTTGGCCATGGCAAGAAGATCAGCCGCGTCGTTTTTGAGCTGGAACAGCGATTCGCTGGCAAGCGCAGCCAGTTCACCGGCTGGGGTGGTCAGGACTTCGTCGGGGGAGATGCGGTTCACAGTGCACCTCCTGCATTGACGCGTTCGGAGGTACTCTTGCGCAGGCTCTCGGCCTCGTAGGCTTCGATGTCCTCGATGCGATACGCGACGCGACCTTGCAGCTTCAGAAATACCGGGCCGATTCCCTCGGAACGCCAGCGCTCAAGCGTGGCTTCGCTGACTCCCCAGCGTTCGGCCAGTTGGCCTTGGTTCAGATGTTTGACACTCACGATGCACTCCTTCTGGTTGTTGCGAATTCGTGAGGTCAGTTTCGAAGTCGGCCTGTGCGGGCGTCTGCCGCAGCCATGTACGGGCTGATGTACGGGCGCAGCTTCTGCGGGGAAAAGCGGGGCCCAGAAAGCAAAAAACCGCCCGAAGGCGGTTGTGCGTGGTGCTGCCAACTGGTGGCCGGTCAATCTCGGCGGAAGCCATACTTCCCCTTTTCAGGGTTGTCGATGTAGTCCTCCCAGTCGGTGTTGCCACTGAACAGGTTCTGCATGCGCTGACTGCGCGCCGTCTTCTTATCTGCATAGGCTGCGTCGAGAATTTCAGCGGCTGAGAGAATCCACCTGTCGTTGATAGCCTGCTCGAACATGTAGCGGACTGCCGCAGCCTGACGCTCGCCCTTGATCGTCCATGGCTTGGTCTTGGTGCGGATGGTCAGCGTGTTGGTGTACTCGTCGAAGTGCACCGGCAACACGGGGCGGATCACGCCATCGGGCGGAGCAGCCAGTATGCGATGCAGGAGATCCATGTCGATGCACGGCGCGGCGACGTAGTCGACGATTGCAGCTCGTAGCGATGCGAATCGGTAGCTACGCGGCGGCCGGACAAACTGCGGCAGCACACCGCCTGACGACAAGATCAGGCCCTGATCAGGCAGACTGGTTTGGCTGAAATGCCGAAACACCTGTTCGACGGATCGCGCCAACCCACGAACAAGCCAGACGTCTGTCAGTGCTGGTCCCACTCTGGTCTTGCCAAGATGCCACAGTGAATCGTCCAGCAAGGGCGTCTCGATTCCCTTGCGCAGCGCCTGAGCGATACCGAGAAGATCACAGACGACGTTCAGGATTGCCGGCGGTCGGACGCTGAAGACTGCGATCTCTGCGGCCGGGACGAACTTCCATCGAAAAGTCTCGGGGCACCGATATCGATAGCGGTCAGGCTGGTCATCCTCCTCCAGGTCGACATGCACGCGGTCATCGCCGAGTGGCGCTGGGTAGCTCCCGGCATAGCCCACGCAATCCGCCCAGTGTTCGAACTCCTTGGCGGTCAGGGAAGTACGTCCGAAAGCGCTCCACCCTGGGACGCCATGAAGCCGCTGTCCATCTCCATCGAGAATCGGCTGTCCCGACTGCTCGAACAGGTCGATCAGCTCAAGCAGCGACTGCGTCGGCAGGGGCTTCGACGACATGACCGATCTCCTTCACCAGATGCCATTTGGCCAGCAGGCGGTCGCACAGGGCCCGATCTTTTTCCCGCTTCGTCTTGATGTTGCACTTGTTGTTGTCACGCAGGATCACCGTGATCGTCCGCGCGCGGTCCTTGCCAACCTTTTTCAGCTTGATGGACAGCTTGGCGTAGTTCAGGTGGTGATCGCGGAAGTCGAAGGTGGGGCTGATCAACGACCGAGCAGCGATGTAGATGTCGTCGCTATCCTTGGTCCAGATTTTCACGAGAAGCGAGCGGCCGTTTGCAGCGGAATAGCCGAGCTCGACGACCTTGACATAGGCCACGGGCTCGCCAGCCAAGTCGAAGTTTCGCGGCGCCGCCAGGCTCTGGTAGTCGTACTGCTTGAGCGGGATCTTCTCTCCGGTGATGGGCGATTGCAGCAGGGAGTCGGCCACGATTCGGGCCAGCGCTTCGCGCCCACCCGTATCCTTCGACAGCACCTCCAGGTGTCCATTGGCCGGCTCATAAGTGATGTGCGATGACACCGCCCGGATCACCTCTTGTGGCACCAGTTCGCTAGCCTGCACGCAGTCGATGATTTCCGGCGGGCGGTTGTGGTGGATGCTGATCTGGTAGAGGTCCACGTCCTCGCCGGTCTGCGTGTCGGGCCGCAGACGCTTGAAGATCTGGATCGCGACCGCGTCATCGGAGCACCCGAGTTGCTGGGCGACGGTTTGGTGGAACGCCGCCTTGGCCGTCGCGTCGTCGAGCACCGCCAGGTTGGCGGGCGCCATGAAACCCGAGTAGCAGGCGGCGCTTTGCCGGAACACGTCGGCCTGGCGGGCGTTAAGGGCTTCCTCGAAGATTACGGGCTCATTGACGTGCAGCCACAGCGCGCGCTGGTACTGGTTCGGGATCGCGGCGAAGGCTTCTCGGGCGGCGTCATCGAAGATGTCGTCCTTGAAGCCGTCGATGACGTCCTGGCCGGCGCCGTCCGACAGCAGCACGATCCGTTCGGCCACTTCTTCGATCCGTTGCCGCTCGCCCACACCAAGAGCCGCGAGCACAGCCTCAATCTGTTCCCGCTGTTCTTTCTTGGGCTTCTTGGCGTCCACAGCCGGCATGGCCAGACCGAATTCGTCCACCATGAATTCACGGAACACCGCCGGCGGCAGGTGGCCCAGGAGCTTGCTCAGGTTTTCTGCATCGTTCATCTACATACCCTCAAAGGTTTGGATCGGCTTGGTATCAGCCTCGACGGCCCCTTCTTCTTGTTGGGGTGTGCAGACCGATGGCGTTCGGTGTGCCGAACGATTCAGATTGTCGCGGAGCGGTTAGGGGTTTGTCAAGCAGGTACGAAATCGTTCGGCGCAGTGGTATTATTTTCGGACTGAAGCCAACAAATGAGGAAATACCGGTGCCATCGCCCCTGGGGGACAAGATCCGCGCATTGCGGAAGCAAAAGAAGCTCAGTCTGGAACAGTTGGCCGAACTGACCGACTCCAGCAAGAGCTACATCTGGGAGCTGGAAAACAAAGACGATCCGAAACCATCGGCCGAGAAGATCGGCAAGATTGCAGCCGTCCTCGAGGTCACCGCGGAGTTCCTGCTGACCGAGTCGGCAACCACCCCGGATGAGGAAGTGCTCGATGAGGCCTTCTTCCGTAAGTACAAGAACATGTCCGAGCCGGACAAAAAGAAGATCCGCAAGATCCTCGATGCCTGGGAAGATGAATGACGGACGCGAAAAAGCCCATGGCCGAGGCCAATCGCATCTCGTCCATGCTCAATGCGGTGCTCGGTGCGGATCGCTTTCCGGTCAAGATTGACGAACTGGCGCTGGAGTATTCCCGCCAGTGCTTTTCAGACTCGCCGATCGACACGGTTCGGGGCGAGGATCTGGAAGGTTTCGATGGTCTGCTGAAGGCCAACAAGGCGCGCTCGAAGTGGCTGGTCCTCTTCAACAGCGCCACCCCGTCGGAGGGCCGCAAGCGCTTCACGATTGCGCATGAGTTCGGCCACTACATCCTGCACCGTCACCAGCAGGACCTGTTCGAATGCGGCGACGACGACATCGAGACGGGGGACAACAACGAGCGCGACATCGAGGCCGAGGCGGATCTGTTCGCCTCGACCTTGCTGATGCCGCTGGACGATTTCCGGCGGCAGGTGGACGGTCAACCGGTCAGTTTCGATCTGCTCGGCCACTGTGCTGACCGCTATGGGGTATCGCTGACAGCTGCCGCCCTGCGCTGGACCGAGATCGCTCCCAAACGAGCGGTGCTCGTGGCCAGCCGCGACGATCACATGCTCTGGGCCAAGTCGAACAAGGCGGCGCTCAGGTCCGGTGCCTACTTCGCGACGCGCAAAAACACCATCGAGCTGCCGCACGATGCGCTGGCGCACAGCTACAACGCCTTTGACACGGCCGACATCCGGACGGGGCGCGCCCAGTCCTGGTTTTCCCGTGAACCTGCCAGCATGCCGGTCACGGAGATGACACGGGTTGCGGGCCAGTACGACTACACGCTGACACTGCTATTGCTGCCCGAGGCCGAGTGGCAGGAAGCGCGGCACGACGATGAGGAACCGGAGGAAGACACCTACGACCGTTTCATCCGCAACGGCCAGTACCCGGTGCGATAGCCAATGGCGGTTCGATCATGAGCGCGCACAAGTGGCAATTCGCCTCCCGTTTCCGCCGTCATGCATTTGGCTGGCGGTCTGACACGCCGGTGCAGCGGATCAAGGAGGCCGTATCGGAGATCAAGCAGGTCGCTCGCAAGGAGCCTGTGCTCGCGGCTGAAGGTGCCATTACCCTGCTGGAAAAACTATCCCCGGCGCTGGAACAGGTGGACAGTTCATCGGGCGCACTGGGTTCGGCGGTCAACAAGGCCATCGATACCCTCGTGCCGATCATCGTCAAGGCCGACGTCGAGCCAAAGCTGCGACAACGCTGGCTGGAGCGGCTTTGGCAAGCGCTGCAGGACGACGAGATGCCCTACATCGAACTGCTGGGCGACTACTGGGGCGAACTGTGCGTGACGCCAGAACTGGCATCACGCTGGGCCGACGAGTTCATGCCCGTTGTTGAAAGCGTGTGGAGCCAGAATGCATCGGGGCATGGATTTTTCAAGGGCACCAGTGCCTGCCTGTCCGCGCTGTTCGCGGCGGGTCGCTATGACGAGTTGCTGACCCTGATCGACAAGGCGCGGTTCAAGTGGTGGCACGACCGGCGCTGGGGTGTGCAGGCACTGGCAGCGATGGGCAAGAAGGCTGAAGCGATTCGCTACGCCGAGGAATCGCGCGGCCTCAACGACCCAGGCTGGCAGATCGCCCAAGCCTGCGAGGCCATCCTGTTGTCTTCAGGTTTGGCCATTGATGCCTACCGACGCTATGGCGTGGCGGCCAACCAGGGCACCACGAACCTGGCGACCTTTCGTGCCATCGCCAAGAAATACCCCAGCGTGCCGCCGGAGCAAATCCTTCGGGACCTGATTGCCAGCACGCCGGGCGCAGAAGGTAAGTGGTTTGCTGCCGCCAAGGATGCGGGCCTGTTCGATGTGGCGATCGAGTTGGCCACGCGCAGCCCGACCGATCCGCGCACGCTGATGCGCGCCGCCCGTGATTACGCTGAGAAGCAGTCGGACTTCGCGCTGGCGGCGGGACTGGCTGCACTGCATTGGATCTCGCGCGGCCACGGTTACGAGATCACCGGCGGTGATGTACTCGATGCGTATGCGGCGGTGATGCAGGCGGCCGCCGGCGCGGGTGTGCCTGCCCATCGCATCAACGAGCAGATCCGGGCGATGACCGCCGGTGCGCAGCCCGGAAACTCGCTTATGAGTACGATCCTGGCGCGTCATTTGTCGAGCTGAACGGGACCCGCTTTCCGCAATAGCCCGCACCAGCCCGCACGCATCCGAAACTCCCTCATGGCGTGGGTGGCAGTCCATCCGGACAATTTCACTTCATGTGATTTTGACAAATAAGGACTACTACCAATGCTGCAGATCAACACCCTCCCACCCGAACGAATGACGGCGGAGCAGCGCTGCGCCGAGCTCGCCGGCCTCTTGGCCGCCGGGCTTTGCCGCTTGCGCCAGCCCGATTTCGCCAAGTCCGCAAATACGCCACAAGAGACGCCGTTTGTACTTGGCTTTCCGGTCGAACAGAGCGTTCATTCAGACATCGACAACAACCCATCGATGGAGCCCTGAATGAAACCTCGAATCACTATTGCCCCTACGCCCGACACCGTCGTGGCGCAAATTTCCAACCTGCCCAAGCTGGGCATGCCGGAGATCAAGTCGCTATGGCGGCGCCTGTTCGGAGGGGACACCCCGACGCACAACCGGCAGTTTCTCGAGCGCCGAATTGCCTACAAACTGCAGATCATCGAATGCCGCAAGACCGACCGCAATCTGCTTGAGCGCAATCAGCGTCGTATCGACAACCTGCTGGAAATCGGCAAGCAGAAATCACAGACCCGTTCGGCCGATTACGCGCTGACCCCGGGTACGGTGCTCTGCCGCCATTACCAGGGCGTTGAACACGAAGTGCTAGTCCAGGCCGACGGGACTTTTCTACACGCTGGCCAACCCTACACGAGCCTGTCGCAACTGGCGCGTGAGATCACCGGCACCCGGTGGTCGGGGCCGGTGTTCTTTGGCCTGAAGACCAACGTCCGGCCCAAGAAGTCAGCCCGCAAGGGAGGTCATCGATGAGCGAAGTTCTCAAGCGCCGGATGCGCTGCGCCGTCTATACGCGCAAATCCACTGACGAAGGGCTGGATCAGGAATACAACTCCATCGACGCGCAGCGTGACGCCGGCCATGCCTATATTGTCAGCCAGCGGGCCGAGGGTTGGATTCCGGTGGCTGATGACTATGACGACCCGGCGTTTTCCGGCGGGAACATGGAACGGCCTGCCCTGAAGCGGCTCATGGCCGACATTGAGGCTGGGCTGATTGACGTGGTGGTGATCTACAAAATCGACCGGCTGACGCGAAGCCTCACCGACTTTTCCAAGATGGTCGATGTGTTCGAGCGACACGGGGTGTCTTTTGTCTCCGTCACCCAGCAGTTCAACACGACCACGTCCATGGGCCGCTTGATGTTGAACATCCTGCTTTCCTTTGCCCAGTTTGAACGGGAGGTCACCGGCGAGCGCATCCGCGACAAGATCGCAGCCAGCAAGCGAAAGGGCATGTGGATGGGCGGCATTCCACCGCTGGGCTATGACGTCGAGAACCGGCGTCTGGTGCCCAACAAGGCAGAAGCCAAGGTGGTCCAGCACATTTTCCGGCGATTTGTGGAATTGGGATCGAGCACCTTGCTGGTCAAGGAGCTGCGGTTGGACGGGGTCACCTCGAAATCATGGACCACGCAGGACGGTCGGGTGCGCGAGGGCAAGCTGATCGACAAGACCCTCGTGTACGCACTGCTTCACAACCGGACCTACCTTGGCGAGTTGCGCCACAAGGACCAGTGGTACCCGGCGGAGCATCTTCCTATTGTGGAGCAGGCGTGGTGGGACAAAGCGCATGCGATCCTGTCGACCAACAGCCGCGTGCGTGGCAACAACACCCGCTCGAAGGTGCCGTTCCTGCTCAAGGGCATGGTCTTCGGCAACGATGGGCGAGCCTTGTCACCGTGGCACACGGTCAAAAAAAGCAACGGCCGGCGGTATCGCTATTACATTCCCCAACGCGATGCCAAGGAGCATGCCGGCGCCTCGGGGTTGCCACGCCTGCCAGCTGCCGAGCTGGAAGCCGCTGTGTTTGATCAGGTGCGATCGATCTTGCGATCGCCGGACTTGCTGGCCGACATCCTACCGCGCGCAGCGAAGCTGGACCCGTCACTGGACGAGGCCAAGGTGACGGTCGCCATGACGCGCATCGATGCGATCTGGGATCAACTGTTCCCCGCTGAGCAAACCCGGATCTTCAAATTGCTGATCGAGAAGGTGATCGTCTCGCCCACCGATCTCGAGGTCCGGCTGCGACCGAACGGCATCGAGCGGCTGGTGCTCGAGTTGCGGCCCGAGCCGGCCAAGGAAGCAGCGGAGGTGACAGCATGAAGGAGGTGCGCATCGAAAAGACTGGCCAGCAGGATGTGGTCAGCACCAGCGATGGTCGGCTGACCCTGTCCGTGCCGATCCAGATCAAGCGGCGTGGCGGTCGCAAGGTGGTGAGACTTCCCGACGGCAATACCTTGAAGCCCAGGCCCATCAACGACAAACCGACGCCCATTCAAATGGCGCTGGCGCGTGGCCACCGCTGGTTGGCGATGCTGGAGTCCGGGGAAGCAGAAAACCTGACGGAGGTTGCCGAGCGCGAGGGTATGGATCGGGCGTACGTGAGCCGGATGGTCAACCTCACGACGCTGGCACCGGACATAGTGGCCGCCATTCTCGATGAAACGCTGCCGTCAGAAGTGACGCTGTTTGACCTCGCGTCGGGCACGCCGCTCCTGTGGGATGAGCAGCGGGCGCAGATTTGGTCAGTGCAGGAAGATCCTGCCCGTACGCTCTGAAACGCATCTGTGGCGCTGGATCAGAGCGCCACGTTACCCTCAATATCTGCAAGAAGGTCCACAGACTCCATCGATTTGTCTAGCATGGCTTGTGCGAGGCTGTCGGACAGGCTCGACAGGTGCCGTCCTGTCTGAATATCAGTCTCCAACAAGGCAAGAAAACCTTGAATGGCAGGGTCGTCGACCTGCAAACCGCCGACATCGACACCGGTGGGATTGATCAAATCAGCGCTCATTAATGGCTGCTTCCAAGGCGCGAAGGCGATCGACGATGGCGTCAAAAGTTGGCGGCTCACCGATGAACATGCCGGCGCCAATCATGCGCTGAAAGTCATCACGCAGGGCGGCAAGCACAGCATCTTCCGGGATAAGCCTGAGCTGACCGGTCAAGCAGGCATCGTAGTTGGCGTAGCTCGCGTTGTAGAAGACCTTCTTGTGTTTCACCACGTCTGCCAGCAGGGCGCGATCCTCTATGGCGACCTGGCCATGATCATGTTCGGCCAACATGGCCAAGTCATACCAGTGGCGTGACAGGCGCTCGGCACTGGCGCGGAACTCGTTGCGCTGACATTCGACGTGCATCAACGTCGCTTTTTCCCAGAATGTGCGGGCCGGGGACAAGACGCTCACTGTTGAGCGCGGAAATGCCAGGCTGGTTACGTGCGGCGTGATATCCGGCTCGACGATGTGTTCGGCATTCGGCTCGGTGATGTTGCGGCCACCAAACTCGATCAAGACGCTGTTGCCCACATAGTCCCCCGGCGTTTCCAGCACACTGGGGTAATGCAGGCGCATCTGCTCGCCGTTCTCGCTGAGTTCGAGCCGGAACGCAGCGGCGTTGCTATCAAACTCAGCTGAAAGAATCTTCTGGATGTGCGGCGCCACAACATCGAAGGCATGGTCGCGCACGAAAGACTTGAGGTCGTCGCTGAATTTCTTCAGCCTCGTCTTGGACACACCCTCGGCAAATGGGTCGAAAGAGCCGTCAAGACCCCGGTAGTCGAGCGTGATATCAACATCCTCGGAAAAACGGGCAATGGCGCCGAATACCTTGGACAGGGAAGTGCCGCCTTTGAAGGCCATGGGCAGCCGACCGGGCATGGTGAACAGGGCCTGCAGCACCCAGCAGACCCACACATCCTTTTCCAGTACCACTGGCGAGCGCGCCATTTGCGGTGCCAGCGCCCGATAGATCTGGGACTGCTCTTGAGCGTTGAGGTGCAGGAAGGCTTCAGGCATGAGCTGCCGTCCGTTCGTTTTGGAAAATGGCATCGCTCATCCACGCCGGCATTGAGGAAGTCGCCGACTTCAGAACCTCGAATTCGCTCGTGCCCAGCTTGCGCCGAATCTTTTCGACAAGGGCAGGTGTCACTTCCGTTTTGCCGAGGTACCACATAGCTGAAAGAGCAAGGCCTGCCGGGCGGCCAGCCAGGGCAAGCTTGCGTTGGCAGACGTGCTGCAGACGAATCTCCATATTACCCACGCGGATTCGCTTTGACGGACCAGAGGTCACGAAGACTGACTGCGTTGGAACCTGTGTGGTCAGTTCAAGCCGACGGGCGGCTTCAGCGCCGTGAACCTGAATGACCGCGCCAGTTGTTTTAGCAACGGTCTCGGCCACCTTCAGTGGCTCGGGCATCACCTTGCCGACAAAACGACTGACCTCGGGGCGCACGAAGACACCGCGCGTCACACGTTCGATCGTCCCCGCCTTGACCAGGCGCGACAGATTCTGATCAACGGATGCACGGGTACCGCACTCCAGAAGCACCGTCGGGGTAAAAGGCTCCCCGACCGGCATCTCCTCAATGCGCTGACGAATCAGCTCGGCAGTATTGCGGGTCGTTTTCATGTACGAAAATATAGTCGAGTTTCTGACAAACTGCAAGCACTGCTACCCGCCAAGGACGATTCATATCGCCTTCGCTTACCGATGCCAAAAAACAACCGCTTGATAAATCAACGCGCAAGCCATTGATTTACATAGGCCGCAGGTGTGACGCCTGCGGACTTCGGGCGGTTTTGAGGCGGACAGAAAAGAGAGAGGAATGGCCCGGAGAGAGCGCCAGGTGGCCAGAGGTGGGCAGCAGGCCTGACTGTCGAAGTCCGCAAACCTACTCAGCGTTCCGCGCATGTTCGCGGGGTCTGGCGGGAGCACATAAGAAAAAACCCCAACCGATAGTGGTTGGGGTTTGAATATTGGTGGTGCGTATCGGTATTGACCAGTGGTCCACCGTCTACGCTTTCCAGGAGCTGAAGCTCTCCAAAGAAGTGGCGATTCAGGGCTTTACTCTCTTTGAAGTGGGCGCGCTGGTCGGCACGCTGCTGTGGGGCTGGCTCTCCGATCTGGCGAATGGTCGCCGGGCGCTGGTGGCCTGCGTGGCGCTGGCATTAATCATTGCGACACTGGGCGTTTATCAGCACGCCAGCAACCAGTATGTCTATCTGGCGTCGCTGTTTGCGCTGGGCTTCCTGGTGTTTGGTCCGCAGCTGTTAATCGGCGTTGCGGCAGTCGGATTTGTACCGAAAAAAGCGATCGGCGCCGCCGATGGGATTAAAGGTACTTTCGCCTATCTGATTGGTGACAGCTTCGCCAAGCTGGGTCTGGGGATGATTGCCGACGGCACGCCGATTTTCGGCCTCACCGGCTGGGCCGGAACCTTCGCCGCGCTGGACACCGCCGCCATCGGTTGTATCTGCCTGATGGCCATCGTGGCCGTGTTTGAAGAACGTAAAATTCGTCGCGAGAAAAAGATTCAACAATTGAAAGTCGCTTAAGTTAAGTGTGCATTGGTAACTTTTGCCCGCCTTAATGGCGGGCTTTTTTATGCCCCATTATGCTGACAGTAGCTGTTATAAGCCTCAACAAATAACTTCGCATTTGTTGCAGTTTGGTGGACAGATTGCCCAATGCGATAAAGATCGCTGCCTAATCCGGCACTGTAACAACCTGCATTCAGGTAATGAGACAGATTGTCAGGGCGAATTCCGCCTACGGCATATAAAGGTGTTTGAGGAGGTAAAACCGCTTTTAATGCCCGGATGTAATTCGGTCCCAGTTCTCCCGCAGGGAAAATTTTCAGTCCATCTGCGCCGTGCCTGAGTGCAAGAAATGCTTCGCTGGCTGTGTGGCAACCGATGCAGGTTTTCATGTGGGCCGCTTTGGCGGCATCAATTAATTCCGGATCGGTGTTGGGTGTAAGGATAAATGCGCATCCAAGTGAAGAGAGAGTGCTGATATCCGCGACATGAGTAACCGTCCCTGCACCGATTTTTATCGTCTGGCCATAATGCTCCACGGCCAAAGCAATACTGCTTTTCCAGTCTGGAGAATTCAGCGGTATTTCTATTGTGCTGAAGCCAGCTGTGATCAGCGCGTCAATATGAGCCAGCACCTCATCAGGCTTCACTCCGCGCAGAATGGCGACCAAAGGGTTACGGCTATTCATGTAAAAGTCTCCTGATACCATTAATAAATGCTTTTTCACCATTGCACAGACGACAGCGATAACCGAAATGATGAAACAAACTTTGATAGCGGCTGAGCAAATCTTCATTGCCTACCAAAACGACTTCTTCCCCGGTGTTAATGGCGTAATGCTGTAGCATTTGCGCGATTTCGTGGCCAATCAGTAATCCTGAGAGAGATTCGTATAGCGTGTCGGGTGGCAAGGAATGGCTGAGTATTCGAGCTCTGAGGTCAAATACGCTGCGGGATAAACACGTTTCATTCCAGCCACGTTCGGCTCCGTCTAAAAAAGCCTGAATGTTCGTGTTTTGTTCCCCGGCATTTTTTCCCACTATGGAATAGTGGGAGAGCAAATGAAAAAACTCGCCGGTCATGATAGTTTGAAAATCGCAGACGATACCCTCTTGCACCTGAACCCATTTGCTGTGTGTCCCAGGGAAGACGTACCAGAGGTCATCAGTCAGGGTGCCAAAAAGTTGCGTTTCCTCTCCACGCATGACGTTGTAGGTTTTCGGTCCAGCAATTTGCAGACCCGGTACGATGAAAGTGGGAAAAGGACCCGCATCCTCAACCGCTGTCAGATGCTGCGATAATGCGCTTAACGGGGTTGGGCAACGCAAATAGTGGCTATCTACCCAACCGATATTACTGCCCACCATACCGCTCATTATGACGGTTGTATCTTTGCTTAATGGCTGCGGACACAAACTTAGCAGTGTTAGCCAGGTATCTTTGAATGCGTCAGGATTATGCTTGAGTACACCATTCTGATCGGCGTGTTGCCAGACACATTGATTCTGTTGATAGACCCAAATGCGCAGGTTGCTGGAGCCCCAATCCACGGCAATAAAATTCTCTGAATTGAACATACATCATTCCTGATACGAAAAGATGGCCCTAAGCGGGCCATATTCAGGGGATTACTCGTCGGCAATAACCATTTTTTTATCAAAATTGATCAGCAGCGAGCAGATGAGATAACCCACAGCAGCCAGTGCAAAGAACATCATGGCGGCGTAATAATTTCCGGTGGATTGCACCAGGAAACCGATAAAAATTGGCAGGATAGCGGCGAATAAGTTACTGGTGAAGTTCATGGTCCCACAGATGGTACCCGCAACAGATTGCGCGCCTAGCAGCCCAGGTATTGACCAGTAAACACTGGCCCACCGCAGTGGGAAAAGGGCAATGGTGAGCAGGGTTATCGCAACGGCTGGTGTAGAACTTTGTGCGCAAAGGAAAATACCAACGCCAGCGGTAGTGGCAGAAATAGCCAACATTGTATGCATCACACGGCTTGTTTTTGCCCCTTTGCTGCGCCATTTATCCATAATGTAGCCGCCGGTCAGTTGGCCGACAAAACACAGCAAGAAGATCAGCGCCATTGCTCCACCCATCGATTTGATATCGAAACCGTAGGTGGCCTGAAAGTAGAGCGGCAGCCAGGTCATCAGGCCGTAGAACACAAAGCTGTAGCAAACCCAACCACCGATGAGCGCAATCACATTCCGTTGTTTTAGATAAGGTTTGATGTCGGCCAGACGGTATTTCTTGCTGCTGGTTTCAGCACCGTTTGCAGCGGTAATATGGTCCAGTTCTGCTTTATTAATGCTGGGATGTTCTGATGGATAAGTGCGGATGTACCACCAGGCCAGTAAGCCGACCACCATTGTTCCCACACCTGCCACCACAAATGCCATACGCCAGGAGTCGAAAAAAGCAATAAGTCCTGCGATGATCACCGCCCCTAATGCCGTCCCCAACGGCGCGCCGCCATCAAGTAGCATCGAACCACGCCCGCGTTCTGTTGGTGTTAACCATGTCCCCATTAACTTTGCGCCAGCGGGCATAATTGGAGATTCAGTAACGCCTAACCCCAGTCGAGAAAGTGAGAGAGTAAAAATGGAGTGGCACAGCGCCGCAACGGCCTGAAATGCTCCCCATAAGATAGTGGCCAGCGCTATGATATTTCTCGCTTTAAATTTATCAGCAATAACTCCACTGGGAATTTGCATCAAAGCATAAGCCCAGAAAAAGGCACTATGAATAACCCCAACAACGCGTGTGTCAGTAATGCCAAATTCATCCGTAATATATGGCATGGCAATGGAAAGAGATGTGCGGTCAATATAATTAATGGCGCCTAATAAAAGCATGATGATAAATATCCGCCATCTTACAGTTGTTGCCTTTAATTTTTCTTCTTCAGTATTTGCATTAACAAGAGACATAAGGGCTCCTTGCCATACTCATAATAATATGAGTATGGCGGTACGAGGTATTATTATATTGTGAAGTGTTACATTATGGAGCCAATAGTCCATGGGACGAATTCTTGACTGCCATAGCCAAATTCCTCACTCTTTGTTTTTTTACCGGATGCCATCTCAAGAATCATCTGGTAAATACGTTCACCGACTTCTGCAATTGTTTCTTCCCCCTCTACAATAGTTCCGCAATTTATATCCATATCCTCCTGCTGACGTTCCCAAAGTGCGTTATTGGTAGCCAGCTTCAGACTTGGGGTTGGTTTGGATCCAAACGCCGAACCGCGGCCTGTTGTGAAGCAGAGAAGATTTGCCCCACCGGCGATTTGCCCCGTGACGGCAATAGGGTCATACCCTGGTGTATCCATAAAGACAAAACCTTTCGCGGTAACTGGTTCCGCGTACTCATACACTTCTGTCAGATTTGTTGTGCCTGCTTTAGCAATACCACCGAGTGATTTTTCCAGTATTGTCGTCAGCCCTCCGACTTTGTTACCCGCAGAGGGATTATTGTTCATTTCACTTCCAGTGCGGCGACAGTATTCTTCCCACCAGTGAATACGGGCGATAAGTTTTTCCCCGACTTCACGGGAAACGGCGCGGCGAGTAAGAAGATGCTCAGCGCCATAAATTTCGGAGGTTTCAGATAATATCGCTGTTCCACCTTGTTGGATCAACTTATCTGCCGCATAACCCAGCGCTGGATTGGCTGAAATCCCGGAATAACTGTCGGAACCGCCACATTCCAATGCGAGAATGATTTCTGATACAGGGATTGGTTGACGTGTTACCCGGTTAGCAACAGGCAGCATTTGGTTAACCAGGTTAATTCCTTTTTCAATGGCATGACGTGTGCCGCCCACCTCCTGAATGGTATAGCTGTGCATCATTGGGCCATCAGCTAACCCATGGGCGTTCATCATATCTTTAATTTGGCTGGATTCGCATCCCAGCCCAACGATGATTACTCCGGCAAAGTTTGCATGGGTGGCATAACCAGCCATCGTACGTCTCATGACATCCATTGATTCACTTTTAGATCCGATGGCACAGCCAAAACTTTGTGGCAACGACACCACGCCATCAACATTTGGGTAGTCTGCAAGACCATGCAGACGAAAGTGATCCTCAATCGCTCTGACGACCGTAGCACTACAGTTTACGGAGCTTAAAATGCCGATGTAGTTGCGTGTAGCAGCGCGGCCGTCAGCCCGGCGGATACCCAAAAAAGTATCCTGTTGAGGAACCGAAGAGGGAGAATGGCAGTCTTCACCCCAGGCATAATCTCGTTCAAAATCGCCCATACCTAAATTATGCATGTGGACGTGTTCGCCGGGCTTAATTGGCTGAGTTGCGAAGCCAATAATCTGCCCATAACGTTTGACCGCATCACCTACGTTACACGCATGCAGGGCGATTTTATGCCCTGCTGGAATTTCACTTAGCACCGTAATTTGTTCTTCTTCAAGCCAGGTGCCCACGGGGACCGTCTGTCTTGCGATAACCACATCATCTTTGGGATTCAATTTTAGTACCGGGTTGATGTTCATTATCATTGCTCTCATGCTGGTTTACACCGAAATACGGGATAGAATATTTTTAACCTGCGCTATTTTTTCTTCATTCAACGGTAATGCAGGAGGGACAACTGCGGTTGATATGTCCACACCACTTAATTTTATGGCTGTCTTTATAACGCCAAAGAACGGTTGTTCTAATGCATATAAAGGTGATAATCCTGACAGTTGTTGTTGAAGTGCTTTAGCCGTGGCGAGATCGTTCTGCTGAACAGCCTGATAAATTCCGCGCGTAATATTAGGTGCAAAGTTAAATGTTGCCGGAATTCCACCATGCCCCCCCAACATTAATGTATCAAGTAAATATTCGTCATAGCCGCTGAAAATGATAAAATCTGGGCGGAAACAGTGAACCTGATTGATGATTTCCCTGGTGTGGCTAATATTATCAATAGTGTCTTTAATTCCGACGATATTGGGTACTTCGCGGGCAAGGCGTGTGATGACGTTTAAACCAATATCCTGGCCGGTTAGTTCTGGAAAGTTATATAGGAAGACTGGAACGTTTAACGCTTCAGCAATTCTTTTGTAATGCGTAAAGCGGGCTTCTTCGCTGAGTTTTGCATAATAAGGATTGACTACCAGTACTCCTTGCGCGCCCGCTTTTTCGGCATGCTTTCCAAGCTGGATAGTTTCTGCTGTGCTAGCGCAGGCGATACCGATAAGTACGGGGACCCTGCCGGCAACATGCTGCAGACTAAATTCTGCAATCTGTTTTCTTTGTTCAGACGAGAAATGTGAAAATTCGCCGCCGCTGCCCAGAATTAGCATTCCGTCGGCACCATTGCTAATCACATGATCAATCATTACCGCCATTCCTGCGCGTTCCAATTCACCGTTATCGTCAACGATGGTCGGTACTGGCGGGAAGATGCCCTTAAAAACGTTCAACATGCTCACTCCTTGTTGTTCTGTATATGGAACTTATGTTCTGTATGTTGAAGTTAGTACAGCAAATATCCAAATCGTTCGTCAATGCTTTTTGCAGAACAAATGAACAACTGTGAGGTGGATCGGGTTTGCGGATGTAAGATTTAGGCAACAGAGCGCAGTTTGCATATGTGCAAAAAAGCCGCATACCTGGGAAAAGTGATTGCGGTATACTGTGCAGAGTCTATGAATAAAAAAGATTAATTGCGCATGAACCAAGACATCACGACTTCTGTTCCCGCTCTGGATAAGACGGTAAAAATCTGTAATTACCTTTTTAATTCTCCTGGAGCAACATTCAGTCAGATCCAGCAGGATCTGGCATTACCAAAAAGCAGCACGTCTTCTCTGCTAAATGCGCTGGTTGAGCATCATCTTTTGCGTCTGGAAAAGGGGCGTTTCTTTTTAGGATTGAAGCTGTACGAATGGGGAAATCGTTCATTGGAGCAGTTTGATATCCGTAATGCAGCGCTTCCTGTTTTGGAAAAATTGCGTCAACAAACGGACCTGACCTGTCACTTGGGCATATTGGATGAAGTCGCGCCAATTTATCTTATGAAGCTGGAAAACACCCAGCCGATTGGCATTCGTACCTGGGTCGGTAAAAAATTGCCGATGCACAGTTCCGGTGTAGGGAAAGCGCTGTGTGCCTGGCTGCCGCAGGATAAAATCGACGAACTGTTGCCGGATGAAGACCTGCCGAAATATACCGATACCACCATTACCAGCAAAAAAGCGTTGATGAAGGAATTTGCCAGAATCCGCGCGCAAGGCTGGGTATTTGATAATGCGGAAGACTCTCCTGGTATCTATTGCATTGCCGCACCGGTATTTAACCGTAATAAAGATGTGATTGCAGCAATCAGCATCAGTGGCGTTGAACTACAAATGCCAAAAGATTGTATTCCACAATATTCTCAGTGGGTGCGCGAAGCCTGCCAGTCACTCTCGGCAAAATTAGTTTAAGTATGCAGGTGTCGTAGTTAATGATCTGGATAATGCTGGCCACCCTGGTGGTTGTTTTTGTGGTGGGATTTAGGGTGCTGACGTCCGGTTCACGACGCGCAATTCGCCGTTTGAGCGAGCGACTGAATATTGATGTCGTGCCGGTAGAGTCGATGATCGATCAGATGGGAAAAGTACAGGGTGAGGCGTTTTTACAGTACCTACACCGCCCGGATGAATCGCATCTGCAAAATGCCTCCCAGGTGTTGTTGATCTGGCAAATCGTGATTGTCGACGGCAGTGAGCAGAACCTGTTGCAATGGCACCGCTGGCTGCAAAAAGCCCGGCTGGCTGCACCTATTACCGATGCGCAGGTACGTCTGGCGCTCGGTTTTCTGCGTGAGATGGAGCCGGATATGCAGGAACTTAATGCGTTCCAGATGCGCTATAACGCCTTTTTCCAGCCCGAGGATGGCGTGCATTGGTTGCATTGATAGTCATGCCTGATGGCGTTACGGTTCTCAGGTCGACAAAAGGGCCCTGCCGTAGATGGAATAAGCCACATCGCCATTCAGCGGTGAAAGTTGTTGAAACGTTAAATAGGTCACAAATTTAATGCTACACTGCGTAACTTTTCTACAATAACCCCACGCAGGTAACAAAATGAGTGAAGCTGTTGAACAAAAATCCCGCGCTGAGGCAAATTCCCGACCTAACTGGTCGGCGGTATTTGCCGTGGCGTTCTGTGTTGCCTGCCTGATAACTGTTGAGTTTCTGCCCGTTAGCCTGTTAACGCCGATGGCGCAGGATCTGGGGATTTCTGAAGGTGTGGCGGGGCAATCGGTGACCGTGACGGCATTTGTCGCCATGTTCGCCAGCCTGTTTGTGACGCAAATTATTCAGGCGACCGATCGTCGCTATGTGGTGATCCTGTTTTCGGTGCTGCTGACGCTTTCCTGTCTGCTGGTTTCCTTTGCCAATTCTTTTTCGCTGCTGCTCGTTGGCCGCGCCTGCCTCGGTCTGGCGCTTGGTGGCTTCTGGGCGATGTCGGCGTCGCTGACCATGCGTCTGGTTCCTGCACGTACGGTGCCGAAAGCGCTGTCGGTGATTTTTGGCGCAGTCTCTATCGCGCTGGTGATTGCCGCGCCGTTGGGGAGCTTTTTGGGCGGCATTATCGGCTGGCGTAACGTGTTTAATGCGGCGGCGGTGATGGGGGTGTTGTGTACCATCTGGGTAGTGAGAGCGTTGCCTTCGCTGCCTGGCGAGCCTTCGCATCAGAAACAAAACATGTTCAGCCTGTTGCAGCGACCGGGGGTGATGGCCGGGATGATTGCCATCTTCATGTCCTTTGCCGGGCAGTTCGCCTTCTTTACCTATATTCGCCCGATCTATATGAATCTGGCGGGCTTTGACGTTGATGGCCTGACGCTGGTGCTGCTGAGCTTCGGTATTGCCAGCTTTGTTGGTACGTCGTTTTCGTCGATGATTTTGAAGCGTTCGGTCAAACTGGCGTTAGCCGGTGCGCCACTGGTGCTGGCGCTCAGTGCGCTGGTCCTGATTCTGTGGGGCAGTGACAAAGTGGTGGCGGCGGGTATTGCGATTATCTGGGGACTATTGTTTGCGCTGGTACCGGTCGGCTGGTCGACGTGGATCACGCGCTCGCTTGCCGATCAGGCAGAAAAAGCCGGATCCATCCAGGTCGCCGTGATCCAGCTTGCCAATACCTGTGGGGCTGCGGTGGGAGGCTATGCGCTCGATACTCTCGGACTGCTGTCACCCCTGATGATTTCCGGCAGCCTGATGCTGCTGACGGCGCTTCTGGTGGCAGCAAAAGTTCGCATAAAGGGTATGCAATAAACTAAAGCTCGGTATGCCGGATCGCTATCCGGCATCTTGGTTATTTTTAATTAAAACCATTGTTTTCGGCAGTATGGGCAAACCATTCGCCGCTCTTTTTCACCGTACGCTTTTGCGTGTCTAAATCTAACTGGACAAAACCGTAGCGGTTTTTATATCCGTTGAGCCAGGACCAGTTATCAATAAAAGTCCACATATGGTAGCCAAGACAATTACAACCTTCGCTGATGCCTTTATGTAGCCATTTAAGATGCTCAGAAACAAATTCAATACGATAGCTGTCGTTGATCTGGTCATGCTCAACGAAACGCTGCTCATTTTCCACACCCATACCGTTTTCAGAAATAAAGCAGCGCGGGTTGCCGTAATTATCACGCAGATTAGTAATAATATCGTAAATACCAGGCTCATAAATTTCCCAGCCACGGTAAGGGTTCATTTTACGCCCCGGCATTTCGTAATAATCAAACAGCCACTCCGGCATAAACGGCGCGTTTGGATTGACGGCAGTATCACGACATTTCACGCGGCGCGGCTGATAATAATTGATACCGAGCAGGTCGATTTTCCCCTCGGCGATGAGCTGACTGTCGCCCGGCTGGCATACCGGTAACTGATCGTACTCTTTCAGCAGTTCGACCAGATCCGCCGGATATTCCCCTTTTAGTACCGGATCAAGAAAGCTGCGGTTAAACAGCAGATCCGCATGGTGCGCGGCTTTTACATCCGCCGGGTGCTGCGAGCGTGGATAAGAGGGCGTCAGATTCAGGATCACACCGATCTCACCGCCGTAGTTTCCGGCGCGATACGCGCGCACCGCCGTGGAATGCGCCAGTACAGTGTGATACGCCACGGTGGCCGCGCGTTTGAAATCCACCACGTTTGGGTAATGGAAGTCATACAGATAGCCGCCTTCTACCGGGACAATAGGCTCGTTAAAGGTGAACCAGTGCTTCACCCGGTTGCCGAACAATGTAAAACACGTCTGTGCGTAGCGGCCAAACGCCTCAACCACCTCACGGTTTTCCCAGCCGCCTTTCTCCTGCATCACCATCGGCATGTCGAAGTGAAACAGGGTGATAAACGGTGTAATGCCTTGCGAAAGCAGCTCGTCGATGACGTTGTTATAGAAATCGACGGCCTCAGGATTCACCTCGCCAGTACCGTCCGGAATCAGTCGTGACCAACTGATTGAGGTGCGGAAGCTGTTGTGTTTCAGCTGTTTGAGTAGTGCGATGTCCTGTTTCCAGTGCTGATAAAACGTGGATGTGTTCGCCGGGCCAACCCCCTGGTGGAAACGCCCTGGCTGACGGTCGAACCACACATCCCACGTGGTCTGGCTTTTGCCGCCGTTCAGGCTATCCCCTTCGGTTTGCAGTGCCGAGCAGGCACTGCCCCACCAGAAGTTTTCTGGAAAACGGTATCGCATTGTTGTTGCTCCATTGCTATTTATACGTTCTGGCAACAATACGTGTTTTTGCGACACAGAAACCGGTTACAGTGCTCATTTTACAACAAGATGCTTATAAATCCGGGCATTCCACTTTGCCAAGTGCTTCCCAGTAGTTGTTCTGGTTATTTCTTTGTATTGCCAGAATAGCCTCGCGGATATGCTGCTGATTACGTGTATCAGACATAATCGTTTTTTCCCACACGTCATCGGATGGCGACCCCTGTGGGGTGCAAATCTTGCGTAAGTCCTTCAATACAGTATTTTTTTCATGAACAGACTGTAGAGAGCCGTAAGCCGAATCGGCCTGCGCTAAACCCGGCAGCGTGAAAAGAATGGCAATAAGCGGTAAAGCGGCTCGTTTCATGATAATAATCCTTGTTGTCGATGCGCATCATCTCAAGAGTAAGTGTAGACGGCATGCGCCTCACTCATCAGCCTGTGTTAATTTCTAAACAAATAATCAGCCAGAAGTTGTAGTTTTTCAGGAGGATAGGATGCAAATACAGATTACAGATACCATTACCGAAGACGATCAAAATGCCCTGCTTGCCGGATTGCGCGCCTACAACCGCCAGTTCCTGAGAACCACCAACTTTGGCGACCTGGCGGTGTACTGGCGCGATGAACGCAATGAAATTCTGGGTGGGCTGATTGGCAAAATCAAAGGCGAATGGCTGTGTATTGATTTCCTGTGGATGCATGATTCGCTGCGTAAAGGCGGTTACGGCACAAAATTGATGCAGGCTGCCGAACAGACTGCGCGTGAGAGAGGATGCCTGCATGCGCTGGTGGACACGATGAGCTTCCAGGCGCTGCCGTTTTATCAGAAAAACGGCTATCAACTGCAAATGACCCTCGATAACTTCCCGGAAACCGGCTCAGCGCGGCATTATTTGTCGAAAACGTTTTGATGACCGGAAGGTCTGGACGCCGCCTCACTGTCTTGCGCAGCAGAATAGTGTATGTTCTGAACAATCATTTATTTCTTAAGCGGTAAAGAGATGAGACGGATTGAGATAATACTGGGGGAGCTGGAACGGCTGACGCGAGGACTGAATCTTGCCCATCTGGCGCAGGAAACGGCGTTCACAGCGGAAGCTATCGGCTTTAACCTCGGACTGGCGCGCAACTCGGTCAGTAAAGATCTCAATCAGCTCTGGAACGACGGCCTGGCGATTAAAAGCCGCGGACGCCCGGTATTCTTTCTGCATCGTCAGGCGATTGAAACGCTGCTGGGGCGCAAACTGGATGAGTCCGAGCGCGAAGTGCAAACCGTTGCCGACCTGTTACCTGTTCAGGAAAACCAGGCGACAGAGGATCCCTTTTCTGGCCTGATTGGTTACGATCGCAGCCTGCGCGACGCGGTGGAAAAAGGCCGCGCGGCGGTGCTGTATCCCCATGGACTGCACGTTCTGCTGACCGGTCCCTCCGGCGTCGGCAAAACCTTTTTTGCCGAACTGATGCACCGTTTCGCCTGCGAACGCGCAGTGGGAGCGTCGCCGCCGCTGGTTTACTTTAACTGCGCGGAATACGCCCATAACCCGGAACTGCTTTCTTCGCACCTGTTTGGTCATCGACAGGGGGCATTTACCGGCGCAAACGAAAATAAACCCGGCCTGGTCGAGCAGGCCGACGGCGGTTATCTGCTGCTCGATGAAGTGCATCGTCTGCCGTATGAAGGTCAGGAAAAGCTGTTTTCTATTCTCGACAAAGGTGAGTATCGCCCGCTGGGCTCAAGCGCCGTGGCGCGGTCAATCTCGGTTCGCCTGATTTGCGCCACCACCGAGCCGGTGAGTTCAGCATTGCTGCGCACTTTCCAGCGACGTATTCAGGTATGTATCGATTTGCCCGGCATCCGCCAGCGTTCGGTGGAAGAGCAGGTGGAGCTTATCGTTGGCTTTTTGCAGCGTGAGAGCCGCAAAATCGAGCGTACGATAAGCATCGACCGTACCTTGCTGCTCTGGCTGTTGAACAAGCCGCTGGAAGGCAATATTGGTCAGCTCAAGAGCGACATCCAGTTTCTCTGCGCCCAGGCCTGGGCTTCGGGAATGACGGAGCACAGCGATACGCTACAGTTGGATAAACGTCTGACCGAGATCCCCTTTAACGCCACGCCGGAACAACGTCTGCTGGTTGGCGCACTGTTCGAAGGCAAAGAGCATTTAAGCATCGATGCCCGCACGCTGCCCGCGCTGAAAAACTCGCTGGCGACCGGAGCCGAAATTGAAGAGAGCGATCTTTTCTACAGCTTCCTGACCCGCGAATATATCAACCTGCGTAACAGCAACGTGCCGCCAGCCGAAACGCTGGCAATCCTCAAAAACAAGCTCAGTTCGATATTTGAATATGGTCTCTATAGCCGCGACAGCGTGGCGCATCCTCCGCGCTATGGCGATCAGATTGAAGAGCGAGTCACGCTGTTGATCGGCTGTGTTGAGCAGGTGCTTGGTTTTACGCTGCCGGAGAATCTGGTTAACCCGCTGCGCAAACACTTCCTGGCGCTGATTGGCTATGTGCAGCGCGGCCTTATTCCGCAACTTTATTCTTCCAGCCTGATCCTCGATCGCTGCAAAGATGAATATGATAACGCCACGTTGCTATGCCGGAAAATCAATGAACTGCTGCATATTCAATGTCCGGCGACGGAAGTGGTCTGGCTGTGCCTGTTCCTCAAAGAGTGTCGCCATTACCGCCAACGGATTGACGCCAGTCCGGACTGCGGGGTGATTTTGATTGCCCACGGTGCGACGACGGCGACAAGTCAGGCGCAGTACGTGAATCGCGTGCTGGAGCGCGAGGTGTTCAGGGCTATCGATATGCCTTTCGAGCAGTCGGTGCATGACACGCTGGAAGCTTTGACACAGATGATCCAGACCCGAAAATATCGCCGGTTGATCCTGATGGTGGATATTGGCTCGCTGGTCCATTTTGGCAGCACGATCAGTAAGTTATTCCAGATAGACGTACTGCTGATGCCCAATATCACGCTCACCAGCCTGCTGGAAATCGGGCTGGATTTAAGCTACGAAACCAGCGACTTGCCGCAGCTGGCGGCGTTGATGCAGAGCAAAAATATTCCCTGTCAGCTGTGTACTCCGCAGCAGGAAAACAGCGGTAAGGTGCTGGTTATCTCCTGCATCACCGGAATGGGAACGGCAGAAAAAATCAAAAAGGTGCTGGAAGAGAGCTTCGGTGAGTTGATGTCGCAGGATACACGGATGGTGATCCTCGATTACAACGAAGTTCGCAGCCTGGAGCGTGTTCAGCAGGCGATTAACGCCAGTGAACGTCTGGCAGGAATAGTCGGTACTTTCCAGCCAGGACTGCCGGATATCCCGTTTATCTCGCTCGAGGAGCTGTTCTCTGAGCAAGGCCCCGAGCTGGTACTCAGCCTGCTGACGCCAGATCTCTCCAGCAGCGAACGCCGTCTGGAGATGGAGCGCAGCGCGATGCGCTTTATCAGCGCGTTGACCATGGAGAGCATCATTAACCATATTTCGGTGCTCAACCCGCAGCGTATTCTCAAAGAGATGGAAGGCGTGCTGAACCATCTGACCACCGCGCTTTCGCTCAAACCGAGCCGTCAGGTGACACTGCGCTTCCTGATCCACTGCTGCTGTATGGTCGAGCGTATCGTGATTAACCGCAAACCGTTACAGATGGCGCTGGAGAACAAGCCGGATCTGGATAATCGCGCGTTTAGTGTCATTAAATCCGCTTTCCTGCCGATCGAAGAGGCCTATGCCATTCGCTTATCGGACGCGGAATATTTTTATATCTACGAACTGCTGTATAGCTAATCCCTTTGCTGGCGCGGCTTTCTGCCCCGTCAGCACTCCTCTCTTCCCTGCGTGACACAAATTCTGGCACAGCCTTTGCTCTGTTTACTTATGTCTATGTAATCGAGCCAGGAGGCCATTTTGACTACCACTGAATCCTTGCCCCAGATCCTGCTGCTGACCCATGGCGGCTGGGGGCAACAGCTTTGCAACAGCCTGCGCATGGTGATGGGTGAAATCAAAGGCGTGACGGAAATTGCGCTGATGCCCGTTGATACGCTCGGCGAGTTTTACCAGCGCGTTGAAGCTGTGGTGAAAACCATGCCGGAAGGTTCACTGATCCTGACTGATTTTATTGGCGGCACCACCTCTAACGTGGCGGCGCGGCTGAGTGCCGATTACCCGGTGGCAGTGATTTCCGGGCTCAATGCCTCTTTGCTACTGGAGGCGCTCGACAAACGCGAGCATGGCCAGTTGACCACCTGCGTGGCTGAACTGGTCGAAGCCGGGCGTAGCAGTTGCCTGGACGTTGTCGCCCACGTGCGTCAATTACAACAATCACAATAAGGAATAAACATCATGGCAAACATCGTCTTATGTCGTATCGATAGCCGTCTGATTCATGGACAAGTGGTGACCAAATGGGTTGGACAATCTCAGGCCAACCGGATTGCGGTGGTCAGCGATGAGCTGGATGCCGATCCGTTTATGAAAAACATCTACCTGATGGCCGCGCCGCCAAACATCAAAGTGGATTGTTTCGGTAACCAAAGTTTTGCGGCAGCCTGGAAAGAAAACCAGCTTGGTGACGGCAAAGTGCTGGTGCTGTTCCCTTCTCTGGCGGCGGTTCAGGAAGCGGTCCAGTTGGGGTTTGACGTCACTACCATTCAGGTCGGTGGACTGGGCGGCGGGCCAAACCGCAAAGCGGTATTCCAGAACATTACGCTGGATGAAAAAGACGTCGGCATTCTGAGCGACCTGAAAAATCGTGGGATTCAGGTGTTCTTCCAGACTATCCCGGAAGATAAGCCTCAGTCGCTGGACGATATCCTGAAAAAATTCTAATTCTTTGATAACAGGGTACTTAACTATGGATACTTTAGTCTTTGCAAGCCTGATGGGGTTGTATTACTGGTTTGCCCGATTACGCCTTGGCTACACCTTCTCCGCCATGCTGCTACAGCCCGTCGTGATTGCCGTATTCGTTGGCCTGCTGTTAGGCAACATGGAAACGGCGATGATCATCGGTGCAGGCATGCAGCTGGTTTATCTCGGCGTGACCTCTACGCCAGGCGGTAACGTCCCGTCGGATCCTGCGCTGGCTGCCTGCATTTCAATTCCTATCGCCGTGAAGGCCGGAATGGACCCGAACCTGGCTATCGCACTGGCAATCCCGTTTGGCGTCATCGGCGTGTTCCTCGACCAGTTGCGCCGCACGTTAAACGCAGCGTGGGTGCATATGGCCGACAAGCATGCAGAAACGGCCAACATGGCGGGCATTATGCGCTGTGCATTCCTCTACCCGGCGTTGCTTGGCCTTGTACTGCGTTTCCCGGTGGTTTTCGCTGCCAACTATTTTGGTCAGGACGTGGTGGAAAGCTTCCTCAAGCTGATGCCGCACTGGCTGACGCACTCCTTTGAAATTATGGGCGGCATTCTGCCAGCGCTGGGCTTCGCTATCACCATTATGGTGATCGGTAAAAAGAGCCTGCTGCCGTGGTTTATCGGCGGATTCTTCGCAGTGCTGTACCTGAAGGTGGACATCATGGCGATGGCAATCTTTGGTACCTGCGTGGCCTTCCTGATTAAAGGTCTGGCGAAAAATGAAGGAGCAGCATGATGAGCAGCGACGTAATGCAACATGAACTGGTGGAGCGTGCACGTGAAAGCGGCACGCTGACCAAAGCAGACATCACCAAAGCCTGGTTTATCTACTGGCTGGGTGCGGAAGTTTCCAGCTCCTATGAGCGTTTGCAGAGCCTGATTTTCTGCGCCTCGATGACGCCGATCATCAAAAAGCTCTATCCGCAAAAAGAGGAACAGGTAGAAGCGCTGAAACGCCATCTGAACTTCTTCAACTCAGAGCAGACGTTCGGGGCGGTGATTCAGGGGATCTCCATTGCGATGGAGGAACAGAAAACCCGCGGCGAGCCGATCAGCGATGCCTCAATTACCGGGATTAAAACCGGGCTAATGGGACCGCTGGCGGGGATGGGAGACTCCATCATCTGGGCCGCCGTGATGCCGCTGTTAATTGCTATTTTCATCCCATTCGCCGCCAATGGCAGCGCGATGGGCGGAATTGTACCGTTAATCCTCTACCCGGCCATTACGCTGGCAATCAGCTATGGCATGGTGCACAAAGGCTATACGCTGGGGCGTGACTCGATTATCGGTCTGCTACAGGGAGGGCGAATTAAGGAACTGATCTACGGCGCGAACGTGTTGGGCCTGATCATGATGGGCGCGCTGTCGGCAAGCTACGTCAAGATCACCACGCCGTTAAAACTCAGCGCCCTGAAAGGCTCTGAAGTGGTGGTCCAGCAAATCCTCGACTCTATTGCCCCCGGCCTGCTGCCGCTGGCGGCGGTGTTCGCCATCTACTTCTATCTGGTGAAGAAAGGACCGCGTTACACCACGATTTTGCTGTCGATTGTCGCGCTCAGCGTGGTCTGTTCGCTGCTGGGAGTGTTGTAAGCCATGACACAGAATATCTATCAACAACTGGGGCTAAAACAGGTGATTAACGCCTGCGGCAAAATGACGATTCTGGGCGTTTCCAGCGTCGCGCCGGAAGTGATGCAGGCCACCGCGCGGGCAGCTTCGGCCTTTGTTGAAATTGACCGGCTGGTGGACCGTACCGGTGAATTGGTTTCCCGCTACACCGGCGCGGAGGACAGCTATGTTACTTCGTGCGCCTCGGCGGGTATTGCGATTGCCGTTGCCGCGGCCATTACCCGCGGTGACCAGGCGCGAGTCACGTTGATGCCGGATAGCGCGGGTATGGCTAATGAAGTGGTCATGCTGCGCGGGCATAACGTTGACTACGGTGCGCCCATCACCAGCGCGATCCGCTTAGGGGGTGGACGCGTGGTGGAGGTTGGCTCAAGTAATCTGGCGGCCTGCTGGCAGCTGGAGAGCGCGATTACCGACAACACTGCCGCGCTGCTGTATGTGAAATCGCACCACTGCGTGCAGAAAGGCATGTTGAGCATTGCAGACTTCGTACAGGTTGCGCAGGTTCATAACCTGCCGCTGATTGTCGATGCCGCCGCCGAGGAGGATTTACACGCCTGGGTGGCGAGCGGGGCGGATATGGTGGTCTACAGCGGGGCAAAAGCCTTTAACGCGCCGACCTCCGGGTTTATCACCGGAAAGAAAAAGTGGATTGCCGCGTGTAAAGTGCAGCACCACGGAATTGCCCGGGCGATGAAGATCGGCAAAGAGAATATGGTCGGGCTGGTGTATGCCCTGGAAAACTATCATCAGGGGCAAACCGTGGTCACCGCCGAAGAGCTTCGCCCCGTGGCGCAGGCGATTTCAGCGATTCGCGGACTGAAGGCGGATATTGAGCAGGACGAAGCCGGGCGCGCCATCTGGCGGATTCGTATTCGGGTGAATGCACAAGAGCTGGGGATGGATGCTTACGCCGTAGAAGCGCAGCTGCGAGAGGGTGATATCGCGATTTACGCGCGTCGTTATAACCTTCATCAGGGCGTCTTTAGTCTCGATCCGCGTACGGTCGCAGAAGGGGAAATGGCGCTGATCGTGGCGCGACTAAAGGAGATTGCAGAGCATGCAGCGCATTAATTTTTATCGCAATAAAGTGGCTATTAACGTGCTGGCGAAGGATATTGCCAACGCCCGGGAAATCTATGACGCTGCCGAAGGTCACGCGGTGATCGGCATCCTTTCCGCACAGTTTGCCTCGGTTGAGGAAGGGGTTAAGGAAGTAAAACGCTGGATGGCCGACGTGCCGTCGATTTCCGTGGGGTTGGGGGCCGGTGACCCGGCGCAGTATTACAAAGCGGCGATGATTGCCTCACAGGTCCATCCAGCACACGTCAACCAGACCTTTACCGGTTGTGGGTTTGCGGCAGGCGCGCTGGCCGCAACGGGCGGTGAGCAGACCCATATCAACGCGTTAGTCAGTCCGACTGGAATGCCTGGAGAGGTGTTGATCTCCACCGGCGTCAGCAGCAGCCAGGGCACGCCAGCCCGCGTTTCCTGCGATGCCGCAGTGCGCATGATGCTGGACTCTGGCGCGCATGCCGCGAAGTTCTTCCCGATGGGCGGTGAGAAATCGTTGCCTGAGCTGTACGCGCTGGCGACGACCGCGGCGCGCAACGGCATGACGTTGATTGAGCCGACTGGCGGTATCGATCTCGATAACTTCGGCATTATCCTGCAATCCTGTCTGGAAGCAGGAGTACCGCGCGTCATGCCGCATGTTTATAGCTCGATTATCGACTCGCAAACCGGCAATACCCGACCAGAAGATGTCGCCAGGTTGATGGAGATAGTCAAAACCCTGGTGTGATGCCGCCATCGTTGGAGAGCGAAAAGAGAATGCCCGGAGGTGCTCACGCCTACCGGGCATTTTTGCGAACATCATTCATGGAAAATGAATGCATTGCAGCAGCATCTATTTATCCTCGAAAACGCCTCGCAAAGGGGTCATTTCCCTGATGTCGTCTGTAGCACTGGCGAGTAATGTCCCGTCATCTTGTTCTTCTGGTGACGGATCGCCATGCAAAAACCAACAACCTCTACGCCGCATGATGCGGTATTTAAAAAGTTCCTGGGCCATCCAGATACGGCACGGGATTTTCTTGATACCTATCTTCCGGCGTCATTACATGAGCTTTGCGATCTGGACACACTGAAGCTGGAACCCGGGAGTTTTATTGAAGAAGATTTGCGAGCGTGTTATTCCGATGTGCTGTGGTCGCTGAAAACGACATCGGGTAAAGGCTATATCTATGCGTTGATTGAGCACCAAAGCTCGCCAGATGCTCATATGGCATTCAGGATGATGCGTTATGCCATTGCTGCGATGCAGAAGCATCTTGATGCAGGACACAAAACGCTGCCGCTGGTGGTGCCGATACTTTTTTATCATGGCGTTGACAGCCCGTATCCATACTCGCTGTGTTGGCTGGATGAATTTGACGATCCACAAACTGCGCGGCAGCTTTATGGCGCGACCTTCCCGCTGGTAGACGTCACGGTGGTGTCTGATGATGAGATTATGCAGCATCGGCGGATGGCGCTACTTGAGCTTGTCCAGAAGCATATACGTGAACGTGACCTGATGGTGCTGGTGGATAACCTGGTTGCTCTGCTGGTTAAGGGATACGCTAATGACAGCCAGGTAGAAACGCTATTTAATTATCTGATGCAGTCTGGCAGCGCACCGCGTTTCGAAGCGTTTATTCGCGAGGTGGCTTTACGCGTTCCCCAACACAAGGAGAGATTAATGACGATTGCAGAATGTTTACGTGAATCAGGGCGAAGAACGGGTTTGCTAGAGGGCAAGATTGAAGGCAAACAAGACGAAGCGTTGCGGATAGCCCATGCCATGCTGGAGAAGGGGATCGATCGTGAACTGGTGCTAATTATCACCGGGCTTTCAAGTGATGAACTAACGGCATCTTCCGACTAATGTATCTTTTTCCCGTTATGCTTTTTTCTTCTTGCTGATGCTTTTTCGTTTTTTAAACCGCAGCGGCCTTGCCGCTATAGTCATTTCATTACTCATCAGGCGGTTATTACAAAAGGATAAAACGTGAAACTGAAGATACCTCATTTCGGGGCCGGGGCGGCGGTATTACTGGCGGGATTATTGCTGGCAGGATGCGATCAGCAGAGCAGCGATGCAAAGCATATCAAAGTCGGCGTGATTAACGGCGCAGAGCAGGATGTGGCGGAAGTCGCGAAGAAAGTGGCTAAAGAAAAATATGGGCTGGATGTCGAACTGGTAGGGTTTAGCGGTTCCCTGTTGCCTAACGATGCCACCAATCACGGTGAACTGGATGCCAACGTCTTCCAGCATCGCCCATTTCTTGAACAAGATAATAAAGCGCACGGCTATAAGCTGGTAGCCGTGGGTAATACCTTTGTGTTCCCGATGGCCGGTTATTCGAAGAAAATCAAAACCGTTGCGGAGCTTAAAGACGGTGCGACGATTGCGATACCTAACGATCCAACCAACCTCGGGCGGGCGCTACTGCTGCTGCAAAAAGAAAAGTTAATCACGCTGAAAGCAAATACAGGCCTGCTGCCCACGGCGCTGGATATTACTGATAATCCGCGACACCTGAATATTATGGAACTGGAAGGCGCGCAGCTGCCGCGCGTGCTGGACGATCAGAAAGTGGATGTGGCGATTATCAGTACCACCTACATCCAGCAAACCGGGCTTTCTCCGGTACATGACAGCGTATTTATTGAAGACAAAAACTCACCCTACGTGAACATCCTGGTGGCGCGAGAAGACAACAAAGATGCCGGGAATGTGAAAGAATTCCTGCAATCTTATCAGTCACCGGAAGTGGCAAAGGCGGCAGAAACTATCTTTAACGGCGGCGCGGTTCCGGGCTGGTAATCGTGACCCGTTGCCGCGCCGGTTGGGGTTAAACCGCTCTGGCGCGGCGACGTGAGTCCATTGAGATCAGCACTACCGATGAGAGGATCAAAAGCGTGCCCAGCCAGTCAGGCAGGGTAAATGTAATGCCTAATAACAGCAGGGACAGCAACGCGCTGCTCAACGGTTCTGCGCAGCTTAAAATGCTCGCCTTCGGCCCACCAATCATCTGCGCGCCTTTCAGGTACAGGCTAAACGTGAGCGACGTACCGATGACCACCAGATAGAAAAACGCCAGAATCAAACTGCCATTAACCACGAAGTTTGTTCCCTCTCCGGCATAGAACGGGAGCAGGATCAGGCCGCCTATCAACATGCTCCAGCCGACAATCGGCAGCGTGCCGTAACGCGCGATAAGCGTTGAGGGGTAGGTGGTATAAAACGCGGCGGCAAACGCCGAAGCAATTCCCCAGAACAGCGCGGCAGGTGAAATAGACAGCGATGTCGGGTTACCGTGGGTGACCAGTAAGAAAGTGCCGATAAGCGAGGTGAAGATCGCCGTCAGCACTAAAATCCCCGGTCGTGCTTTGCGCACTACGGAAAACCACGCCACGATAATGGTCGGTGACAAAAATTGCAGCACCGTCGCGGTGGCGGCGTTGGATTTTTCAATGGTCAGCAGGAAGGTGAGCTGTACGGTGAGCGCTCCAACTACGGAAAAAATCAGCAGGCTGATGGCGTCTTTGCGATTTTTGATAATGGAGAACACTTTGTCGCCGTGAACGAAAGAGAGCATCAGCAGAATCAGCCCGGCGAAAATCAGGCGCGTCATGGTCAGAAACTGCGACGACATCTGACTTTGCTCCATGATGTACTGCGCGCAAACGCCCGAACTTCCCCACAATACGGCAGCAATCAGGACGTTCATCATCCCTCTTCTGGTGGAACTCATCTTTTCCTCTGCATGTTGTTTTGTTTTATTTGTGTGCAGGCATCATAGCAGAGATAGCGAAGCGAGTGAGACATGACTGGTGCAGCCCCCCGCGCGGCAGGGGGCTTCGGCAGTCATTTTATGGCGCAATCGGCGTCAGATAATCCAGCCGTAGCGGTTCGGCGAGTAGATCGTTCATTTGCAGAATAAACGCCTGGAAATGTGGCAGAGTGATATGCTCGTCCAGACTGGCCTGACCGTGCCAGGATTCGCGTACGTAGAATACATCCGGCGTGTCGCGTAACTGGTACAGCTCATACTCAATATTGCCCGGCTCCCGGCGAGTGGGTAACAGCAGAGCCTGCAGCGCCTGTTTCAGTGCGTCGATCTTCCCGGGTTGGGCTTTCAATACCGCAATAATTGAAATCACTTCTGAATCAGACATGTTAAAACCCCTCCAGCACAATCTTGCCGACCGAACGACCGGTTTCAATTTGCGCGTGGGCTTTTTGTAGATTCGCCGCGGTGATAGCGCCAAAATGCTCGCCCAGCGTGGTGCGGAGGGTATTGTCGTCGATCAATTGCGCCACGCGGGTCAATAGCTGGTGCTGCGCGATGATATCGTGGGTGGTAAACATCGAACGGGTAAACATAAACTCCCAGTGCAGCGAAATGCTTTTGGCCTTCAGCGGACGGGCATCGAGGAATTCAGGATCGTCAATCAGCGCCAGTTTACCCTGTGGTGCCAGTGCGGCAATAATTTGTTGATAATGCTGCTCAGTGTTGTTCAGGCTGGCAACGTGCGTCACCGCCTTAACCCCTATCCGTGCCAGCTCTTCCGTCAGCGGCTTGCTGTGGTCAATGACATGATGAGCGCCTGCTTCACGTACCCATTTCTGGCTTTGCGGACGTGATGCGGTGCCGATGACGGTCATTTTAGTCAGCTTACTGGCCAGTTGCGTCAGGATAGAACCGACGCCGCCAGCCGCGCCAACGATCAGCAACACATCATCTTCATTGCCGTTTTCCTCAACGCCCAGACGGTCAAACAGCATTTCCCAGGCGGTGATCGCGGTCAGCGGCAGCGCCGCCGCAGAGGCGTTATCGAGTGATTGTGGCTTCAGCGCGGTAATACGTTCATCAACCAGCTGAAATTCACTGTTACTGCCAGCGCGACCCAGCGCACCGGCGTACCAGACTTCATCGCCCGGTGAGAACAGGGTGACGGCTTCACCCACGGATTTCACCACGCCCACGGCATCCCAGCCCAGCACGCGCGGCACATCAGCGTTAAAACCTTCGCGAACCTTGGTATCAACGGGGTTGACGGAAATGGCCTTCACTTCAACCAGCAGATCGTGCCCGGCGGCAACCGGCACAGGCAGGTCAATCTCTTGTAAAAATTCAATGTTATTGCCGTCGGTCGCGGCGCGGGTAATAGCGATGGCTTTCATAATCTCTCCGGTTCAGAAACCTTATCTCTGTTGAATAATTCGATGGTAAACCGGCAGCAGAACGGGAAAAATAGCCCTACGGCGACAGGACTTATACTCGGGGAGTGAAAATGTTCCGGCTTGAAGATCTCACGTTGTTTGTCCGCGCCGCGGCGCTGAACAGTTTTAGCGATGCCGCGCGCGAAGTCGGCGTTCAGCCTGCTCAGGTCAGCTCCGCCATCAAGCGTCTGGAGTCGACGTTGGCTATCCGTTTGTTCGCCCGCTCCACGCGCAGCCTGCGCCTGACGCCCGAAGGCGAGGTCTGGCTACCCTATGCCCGCCAGATGCTGGACGTAATGCATGCCGGGCTGCAAAAAATACAGACCCCGGAAGATGAAGTGTCTGGCACGCTGCAAATTGCCGTGCCTTCCGATCTTGGTCGCAACCTGCTGCTGCCGGTCTTTCAGTCGTTTCGACGCCGATATCCCGCGCTGCGCCTGCGGATCTTTTTCTCCGATCAGGTGACGGATGTCTTTAAAGACCCCGTCGATGTTGCGTTTCGCTATGGCAATACCGAAGACGCGTCTTACATTGCCCTGCCCGTGGCGCCGGGGAACCGACGTGTGCTGGTGGCATCACCGGAATGGGTTGCACAAAACGGTGCGCCGCAAAGCCCGGGTGACTTAGCGCAGCTCAACGCCATGACCTTCGTCTTACGCGGACGCCTGCACGATCGCTGGACGTTTACGCGTGACGGCGAGGTCAGCAGCGTGCAGGTTAACGGCACCATAATGAGCGACGATGCGGAAGTGATCCGACGGCTGGCGATTGCCGGCGAGGGCGTGGCGTACAAGTCGTGGCTGGATGTCAGTGAGGATGTGCGTGACGGTCGATTACAACTGCTGATGTCGGATTATCAGGGGGAGAAAGTCCCGCTGAATATGATTTGCCCGCATCGGAAGCAGCTTTCAACGGCGGTCCGTCTGCTGCACGACGCAGTGAAGGCGCGGTGTGAAATGCTGGCGCAAAGCTAATAAGCGCTTTACGCCAGAATACTATCGCGTCGCTACTCAGTCTTTTTTCGCCGCGTTGGCAAAGAAAATATCAGACTGAATGTCTTTGGTGCGGATGGTAAATAGCTGATTAGTCAGATCTTCCGTCAGCTTCTCGGCGTCGGCCATGATGCGCAGGTTGAAGTCATTCAGCATCTTATCGGCGGCTGGTTTATCGGTTTTCGCCATCTTCAGATACTCTGCTTCGACCTCTTTTTGCTCCTTCGCCACTTTGTCTTCCCATGCTTTGTAGGCTTTTTTGACGATTGGCGCGAGCTTCGGATAATCGGTCATCGTCAGCGTTTGTAATTTACGATATTTCCAGTAGATAGACTGATCGTCCGCTTTATCGGTACCCATCGTATAGTTAGCCGGATACGCTTTCAGGCCGCTGTAGTACGGAACAAAGGCGGTGAGATCAGCCATGCCCAAACCAATGTAGGTCGTTTCACCGATCTCTTTTGGGAACCACGGACGGACCTGCATAACATGCGCTTCATAGGTGCGGAAGACGCTGACCGGACGCCATGGCTCTTTGCCGTTCAGACCGTTGGTGTAGGGGTCATGGCTGGTGCCTTCGTAATGGTTACGCAGTACGGCCTTCACATCGTCCAGCGTCATTTTCTTCTCTGGCGTCATGAAGACCGGGAATTCACGCCCTTTGGCCATATCCTGGTTTACGGAAGGATTGAACTCTTTCTGGATGGTCCATACGCGAGGGTCGTTATACGTGCGGTCACGCTCGTCATCACGGGTATAGGCTTTGGAGAAGTTGAATTTGCCATCTTTCGCCGGTTCGTACAGACCCTTTTCGGTCGCAAATTGAATCAGGTTTTTTGACGCCATCATGTCCGGGTTTTTCGGATCGTAATCCTGTAAGCGGCCCTGGTTACCGGTGGCAAAATACTGGTTATTCGGCAGGCGCTGCGCCATCCACTGATGGCCGCTGCCGGTTTCCAGGTACCAGATCTCGTTATCGTCGACGACGGCAACGCCAAAGCCTTCGCCTGCGCCGACGGTCTCAACGATATGGCCCAGTAGCGCCACGGCTTCACGCGCGGTTTTACTCTGCGACAGCAGAATATCCGGGATATCGTCTTCGGTGATCCCTTTATCTTCAACGTACGGGTCGGCGGCCAGCGCTTTTGGTGAGGCAAAAATAGATTCTGTCCCGCTCACGCCGACGCCCAGTTCGTTAAACCCGGTTGCGCCGTGCAACTGGGTTTTCCAGTTAGGAACCGTGGTATAACGCAGCGAGTTTTTGGGGAGCGGCCAGGTAAAGTCATTCGCGCCGTTATGTGCTTTGGTGCTGTATACCCCGGTCTGATTCTGTTTTGCCGGGTGAATGACAAAATGTTGCGCTTTCAGGGCATCGCTGTCAGCGCTACGCGCTACCAGCATGGAGCCGTCCGCTGATGCTTCGTTACCGACCAGCAGGGTCGTACAAGCAAAACCTGATGAAACAACGGCCAAATTTATAGAAAGTGCAATCAGGCACTTTTTAAAAGTAAACATTACGTATCCCTCATATGTACGCCAAAAATACACCGGAAACACACCGTTTCCTGAAATGCGATAACGCCTGAACCTTCAGACATTGCTCGCGAGAGAGATAAACGCCCCTGCCCACGTCTTCTCCAAATATCCATCCATAGGTTGAAGTCTTCTGGGCAAAATAAAACGCCCATTTCGCTTAATTGTTACGCAATGGATATTGTGGTATTCAGGATGTTTCCTGATTCGGGGAAAAGAATAGCAATGGGATATGAATGGATTCAGTGACCCATGTCGCGTAAGTCGATGATGACAAATATGAATTCCTGCGTGGGGGCACTCTTTTTGTATCCGGATATGACGTTACCTTTTACGGCAGTACAGCGAAGGAACAGTGGAACTCGCCACTATCCACGCCCCTTTATACTCCTCCATGACCAGACTCAGGCGCTGCCCGGTTTCGCGATAAAAACTGGGCAACGTCCCGTTGATATCGTCTTTATCGGCGGAGTCTGAGAAGGTTTTTACCAGTTGCGTCGACTGCAGCACGCGCGCGTCGTGGTGCTGGGTATAGGTAAAATAGATATTCCTGCTAATACCTGTGACGTGACGTCCGTACAGTTTTCCGGTTAAGGTTGCCAGCCCCTGATGGTCGTACAGCCGATATGACACCGTGCCGGTAAAGCGGTTGCTGCCAATATTCCACTCCACGTTACCGACGCAGTTCAACGGTCTGTCGGCGTAGCGTGAATACCATAGCCAGGCGCCCGAACCCAGCATCAATACCACGCCAATCGCCAGCAGGATAAGATTGTGTATTTTGTTCATTTCCCGCGCATCCAGTAGTAATGAGTAGAACAAAACGCGTGAACATCTATCCGCGCATCCTTATCGCATACAAAGGCCACCATCCTCTGTGCCTTACGGTAACCTGAAAGAAACACATGTTTGTTATATTCACAAAGATCGGGATGCGATTGCATCAGGCTGAAATAGCTTTCCAGATTGTGTTCATTCGGTGAGTAATAAATTTTACAGTTTTCCTGTGAGGGAATTTGCATAGAAACCGACACGAATTTACTAAACGGCATGACAGGTCGAGTCTGATACCAAACCAGCCAGATAATCAGAGTAGTAATAATCACTCCGGTGGTTAAGAAAATGTTCCACCAGGGAATCGACGTTGCTACTTGCGGTGGAGAGGGCATTTCCTCGGGATCGTTGTTTTCCTTAATAAATGGTGCTAAAGGGGGCTCAGTTTGGGAATGTGTGATCGTCTCCACATGCGTACTCTCATTTAATCTGAGTCCTCGCCGGGAAATAGTTTTGACTGTATCACGGGGCAACCCGACATCCGCCAGTGCATTGCGCAACGTCAAAATTGCCTGGTAAAAAGTATTGGTCGTGGTCACATTGTTTCTTTCTCCCCAACCTACTTTGAGCAGCGTGCTCTGAGAAACAATGTCACTTGCGTGAGTAATTAAATAGAGAAAACAGAGCGAGGCTGGGATCTGCAGTTGAATTGCTCGCCCTGTCTGTCGATTGACCAGGCTTTTGTTATCAGGATTAAATTCGACCAACTGGTTGATAAGGGAAGGTGCGAATAAGCGGGGAAATTCTTCTCGGCTGACTCAGTCATTTCATTTCTTCATGTTTGAGCCGATTTT
>NZ_JAOWIG010000003.1:0-248 GCF_030332245.1 Citrobacter sp. Cy070 | reverse complement strand
GCGCCACAGCGCGAGGAGCTGGCCGAGGTGGATGTGGACTGGCTGATCGCCGAGCGCCCCGGCAAGGTAAGAACCTTGAAACAGCATCCACGCAAGAACAAAACGGCCATCAACATCGAATACATGAAAGCCAGCATCCGGGCCAAGGTGGAGCACCCATTTCGCATCATCAAGCGACAGTTCGGCTTCGTGAAAGCCAGATACAAGGGGTTGCTGAAAAACGATAACCAACTGGCGATGTTATTCAC
>NZ_JAOWIG010000088.1:186990-190053 GCF_030332245.1 Citrobacter sp. Cy070 | reverse complement strand
AATCGCGCCAGCGCTGGCTGTTTTACGCGTATGACAGTCTCCGGAAGACGGTTGTTGCGCACGTATTCGGTGAACGCACTATGGCGACGCTGGGGCGTCTTATGAGCCTGCTGTCACCCTTTGACGTGGTGATATGGATGACGGATGGCTGGCCGCTGTATGAATCCCGCCTGAAGGGAAAGCTGCACGTAATCAGCAAGCGATATACGCAGCGAATTGAGCGGCATAACCTGAATCTGAGGCAGCACCTGGCACGGCTGGGACGGAAGTCGCTGTCGTTCTCAAAATCGGTGGAGCTGCATGACAAAGTCATCGGGCATTATCTGAACATAAAACACTATCAATAAGTTGGAGTCATTACCGAATAATCCCTGGGGGAGCGTTTTATTGGCAGTATTGTTTAAGTAATGAGTAATGCTCAGCCTGAACGCGGTAGCGGTAAACTGGTCGGCCAGTAACACCATAATGGATACTGGTAAATAAGATATGACAATTGACGAGCCAGATAAGGTATTTACGGCATGAGACCCGGGAGATATTGACCTCGTTCGCCAGTTCATCCGTGGAGAATTCCTGGTCCTGGTGCTCATCAATCCACTGGCACAGCGTACGTAACGTTTGTGGTGTCAGCCCCTTAGGTAAGCGCCGCGTTTCCTGCTCGCTGGAAGAGCTACCATGAATCAGTTGGTCAAGCTCTGACTGTTCATAGTACTGATGCTTCTCCATATCCGTTTTCTTCTGCAGCCAGTTGGTTAAGGCTTCTTCAAAGCGTGAGGCCTGAAATGGTTTGATCAGATAATCAACGACACCGTAGTGGAGTGAGTCTTTAATGGTTGTCGCATCGGCGGCGGAGGAGATGACGATGACATCACATTTACAGCCTTCGCTGTGCAGAATGGGTAACAGGTCCAGACCGTTTTCTTTCTGCATATAAATATCCAGTAGAATCAGGTCAATACGATGTTCGCCATGAAAGATGATCTCTTTGGCTTTTTCGAGAGTAGAGGCCGTTCCGCAGCAATGAAAACCAGACAGCTGCGCGACATAACGGCGGTTTAACTCCGCTACCATTGCATCGTCATCGACAATTAAGACATTGATCATCTGCTGGCCCTCTCACCATTCCACGGTAACTGTACAAAAAATTGGGTGAAGACCCCAGGTTCGGATTCGACGGAAATATTGCCGCCAACGTTTTCAACCTGCTGTTTCACAAGTGCTAAACCGACGCCTCGTTCGGTTCCTTTTGACGAGACGCCCTTCTCAAAGATGTGGTCAATGCGTTCGGGGGCGATCCCCGGACCATCGTCATTCACTTCGCAATGCAACCAGCCGTGTCGATAATGTAAGGATACGCTGATCTCACCCCCCGATTCTTGACCTAGCGCCTCCAGGGCGTTTTCAATCAAATTACCCAGCACGGTGATCAACACCGCCACCTGATCTTCATTACTATTTTCCGGCAACTGGCTTTCATTACTAATGATCAGGCTATGGCCTAAATCAGATGTGCGATTAATCTTACTGAGTAAAAAGCCCGCGATCACCGGTGATTTTATTTTGCCTAACAGTGAGCCAATCTCTTCCTGATAATTGTTGGCCGTCTTAATGATATAATTTTCTAACTGCTTATAACTTTTCAGGTGCAATAATCCCTGAATCACGTGTAACTTGTTCATGAATTCGTGGGATCGTTCACGAAGTGCATCGGCATAGTTAACCATACCGTCCAGACGTTGCATGAGTTTTCGGACTTCAGTCTTGTCTCTGAACGTTGAAATTGCCCCGATGATTCTGCCATTGCTGAGTACTGGAACGGTGTTGATTAAAAGCAGCCGGTCCTTCACCGTGATCTCCTCATCACGGCGTGGTGTTCCATCACGTAGCACCTGCGAAAGATCAACTACCTGAGACCATGCATGGCTGAGTGTGGAGAGTTGGGCATCATCCTGCGACTTTCGGTAATCCAATAGCTCCTGGGCGGCCTGGTTTATTAGCGTGACCTCACCACTATCATCAACGGCAATGACCCCCTCCTTTATAGAGTGCAGCATCGCCTGGCGCTGTTCGAACAGGTTGGATATTTCATAAGGCTCCAGACCAAACAGAATGCGTTTGAGAACCTTCACCAATACCCAGGTACCTAGTAACCCAACCAGAACGCCAAATAAGATAGACCAAAAGATACTGCCGCGGCTGTTATTGATCTGTTCTGTGACCCTGCTTAACTCGAGACCGATCGACACAACCCCAATCTGCTGGTGATGATCGTCATAAATGGGGGTGAAAACGCGTAGCGCTTTAGCCAGAAAGCCGCGATTAATGGCAACGTTCTCTTTGCCCTGTAACGCCAACAGGATATCGTCGCCTTTAAACGGTTGGCCGATACGTTGTGCTTCAGGGTGCGAATAACGAATGCTTTTCATATCCGTGACAACGATGAATAAAAAATCGTTGCGCTTATTTACCGCTTGAGCAATTGCCTGGATGCCGCTGTCCTCAGGCTTTTTCTTGAGCCCCTCGCGGATTTCAGGAGAGTTTGCCAACGTTCGCGCGACCGCAAGCGCTTTGTCTGCTAAGGCATCACGTGTCGTGTTGCTGATTTGCGAGAAGTAAATCAAATGAACGACGAGTAGCACAGAGAAGAGGACCGCGCTGACCATGAGGATCACGGTTGTGCCGAGTTTCATCGGGCGTTTGCGTATAGCCGTTCGTTGCAGAGGGTGTCTCATCGCAGTCCTGGAATCACTGTTTGTGCGGGTATTATCGCCCGATGAGGTACGTAATTCAAAGGTAGTAGGGGGATTCGGGCATTCCCGCCGCCATCCCTTCTTATATATGTAGTAGAAAATGGGCATCCGTTATTTTCTTTCTATATAGAAAAGAGGATTCAATGTTGGTTTCTTCTTTTTCCGGGATGTGATGCAGGAAATATTGACGGCTTTGTGGATAACTCTGTGTGTAAATGGGTATAAGGCGGGGGTCTGCTGGGGATTGCAGCAGTCAGTCATTTTTCTGTCATTTAAGGGTTGCGGGCTGAGGGAAACTCCCTATAATGCGCCT
>NZ_JAOWIG010000088.1:42729-186940 GCF_030332245.1 Citrobacter sp. Cy070 | reverse complement strand
AAATCGGTGGAGCTGCATGACAAAGTCATCGGGCATTATCTGAACATAAAACACTATCAATAAGTTGGAGTCATTACCGACGTTGACCATGATCTTCCTGGTTGGTCTGCTGTTTTATCCAACAACGGCGCTGGCTAACAGCATCAGTTTCAGCCACATTAACGGGGTGAAATACTTCCCCTTTATTCGTGTGTTCGGCACATTTGGCTTTATGGTCATCGGTTTTATTATTGGTGAAATGGGCTATTCCGGAAATACCATCACCTGGTATATTGCGTCAGCCTCCGGTGTCGTGCTCGGCCTTTACTGCTTTACGTTGCCAAACACCCCACCGAAAGCAAAAGGAAGCGTATTTACACTCCGCGATCTGTTATGTCTGGACGCTCTGGCACTCTTCAAGGACCGCAGTTTCTCGGTTTTGATGCTCAGCATTTTTGTCCTGATGATCCCCAAAACGGCTTATTCCGCCTATATCCCGGTCTTTTTAAAAGCGCTTGGATTCGATAACGCCGCGTCAATGATGCAGGTCGGCATCGCCTGTGAAGTCATTTTTATGTTCCTGCTCTCGTTTTTCTTACTGAAAGCCGGCTTCAAAATTACTCTCATGTTGGGCGCCGTTTGCTGGATCATCCGCACACTGTTGTTTGCTCATGCCTCGCTGGATGCCAACATGATGTTTGTGCTGATCGGTCTGATGTTGCAGGGATTCTGCTGGGACTTCTTCTTTACCGTGGGCGACATTTATGTTGACCGTAAAGCCGCGCCAGAGATTAAAGCCCAAGCCCAAAGTTTACGATTCATCGTCTCCAACGGCGTCGGTTTGCTGTTTGCCTCTACCGTATGCGGGCAAATCTTTAACAACACCGTGACGGAACAAGGCCCACAGGCGTTACCGCAATGGGAAACATTCTGGCTGGTTTCAGCAGGCGTTGCCGCAGTGGTCAGCGTATTCTTCCTGATATTCTTCCGGGACGATATTTCAAAACGCAAAGCAGACCTCCCATTGAAAAAAGCAAACTCCTGATCGTTAAAGACTCTTTCATTAAGGTAATTGCATGAATAATCTGGCCGCCATCATCAATGAGCAAGGATTGTTGCCTTTAACTACGATCATCAAAATCAGCATTGCATTTATTCTGGGTGGCATTATTGGCCTGGAAAGAGAATCGAAAGGGAAACCGGTCGGCTTCAAAACTTGCGTTATTTTATCCGTAGCCAGCTGTGTGTTAACTGTCGTATCAATACAATCTGCGGAATACTATGCTGAAATTTCGATGAACATCCGTAGCGATCCTATGCGCCTGGCGGCTCAGATTATCAGCGGCGTTGGTTTTCTCGGTGCGGGAGTCATTCTGCACCGACACGACGATGCTATTTCTGGTCTCACTACTGCGGCAATTGTCTGGGCATCTGCTGGGGTGGGAATCACCTGTGGAGCCGGTTTTTATTTTCATGCTTTTTTTGCCACGGCTTTATTTTTATTGGCAATCAAACTAAGCCCGTTCATTATTTTCTTACAGACTAAAAACCAGTTTCCCGGAAAAGTAAAAGTCCGGGTTATTCTTGATGAACGCGATGCACTCGAAAATCTGATAACCCGCATCCATCAGCAGAAAAACATTATTGAAAACATAACGATCAGGGATATTAAGAAGGGTAAAATTGAGGTTAATCTCAAAATCGTAATTCGTAAGAAGATGACCTTGCCCGACTTGTACCACGATCTCACCCATGTTGAACACGTCTGCGCTATCGCCCTTGAACATTAAGAGACTTTACTTTCCACTTTAAAATCAGGGGGTTTTACCCCTGAGAAAACCGTTCTATCCCCACTTCGCTTTAAATCCCTACCTTTTTCAATGTTAAATATTTGTTGTTTTTGATCACAAATAATAAACAAACAAGCTCATTCTGTGCGCGTTTTTCAAAAATGTAGATATTTTTAATTTATGGCTACGAAACGAGCTGCGCCATATCTCCCTGACAATCTACTGAGAGGAACGATTTGATGAACGCACTGACTGCCGTAAAACCGAACGCTGAAGATCCAGCCCAGCACTACAGCGGTTTCACGCTGAAACCATCAGCCCAGTCCCCACGCCTGCTGGAGCTGACTTTTTCCGCTGAGACCACTGAGCAATTTCTGCAGGCCGTGGCGCAGTGGCCGGTACAGGCCCTGGAATACAAATCTTTCTTGCGCTTCAAAGTGGGCAAGATCCTCGACGACCTGTGCGGCAATCAGTTGCAGCCTCTGCTGCTGAAAACGTTGCTCGATCGTGCCGAAGGCGCACTGCTGATCAATGCCGTTGGCGTGGATGATGTGGCGCAGGCAGAAGAGATGGTCAAGCTGGCCACGGCGGTAGCGCATCTTATCGGACGCTCCAATTTTGATGCGATGAGCGGTCAGTACTATGCGCGCTTCGTGGTAAAAAACGTTGATAACTCAGACAGCTATCTGCGCCAGCCGCACCGTGTTATGGAGCTACACAACGACGGAACCTACCTCGAAGAGATCACCGACTATGTGCTGATGATGAAGATTGACGAGCAGAACATGACCGGCGGTAACTCGCTGCTGCTGCACCTTGACGACTGGGAACATCTGGATCAGTACTTTACCCATCCGCTGGCGCGTCGCCCCATGCGCTTTGCCGCGCCGCCAAGCAAAAACGTGAGCCAGGACGTGTTCCATCCGGTATTTGACGTTGACCAGCAGGGTCGTCCGGTGATGCGCTACATCGACCAGTTCGTCCAGCCAAAAGACTATGAAGAAGGCGTCTGGCTGAGCGACCTGTCCGACGCGCTGGAAACCAGCAAAAGTATTATTTCCGTACCGGTTTCAGTGGGTAAATTCCTGTTGATCAACAACCTGTTCTGGCTGCACGGTCGCGATCGTTTCACCTCGCACCCAGACCTGCGCCGCGAACTGATGCGCCAGCGTGGCTATTTCGCTTACGCGACAAACCACTACCAGACTCATCAGTAAGCGCGAAGGAAAAAAGCGGATGTATGATTTTGTGATTATTGGCGGCGGCATTATCGGCATGTCGACCGCCATGCAACTGATTGATGTCTATCCGGACGCCAGAATCGCGCTACTGGAAAAAGAGTCCGGCCCGGCCTGCCACCAGACGGGCCACAACAGCGGTGTCATTCATGCCGGGGTCTATTACACCCCCGGCAGCCTGAAGGCGCAGTTTTGCCTGGCCGGAAATCGCGCCACAAAAGCCTTTTGCGACCAAAACGGCATCCGCTATGACGTCTGCGGAAAGATGCTGGTCGCCACCTCAGAGCTGGAAATGGAGCGGATGCGCGCGTTATGGGATCGCACTGCCGCTAACGGTTTAGAGCGCGAGTGGTTAAACGCCGAAGAATTGCATGAGCGTGAGCCAAACATTACCGGGCTGGGCGGGATTTTTGTCCCGTCGAGCGGGATCGTCAGCTACCGCGAAGTCACCGCCGCGATGGCGAAGATTTTCCAGGCCAAAGGTGGCGAGATTGTTTATAACGCCGAAGTCAGCGCGCTGAAAGAGCATGCGACGGGCGTGATTGTCCATACCCGTCAGGGCCAGGAATATGAGGGCGCGACGCTGATTACCTGCTCAGGCCTGATGGCCGATCGGCTGGTGAAAATGCTTGGCATCGACCCCGGATTCATTATCTGCCCGTTCCGCGGCGAATATTTCCGCCTGGCGTCAGAACATAACCAGATAGTCAATCATCTGATCTACCCGATCCCCGATCCGGCGATGCCATTCCTTGGTGTACATCTCACCCGCATGATTGACGGCAGCGTCACGGTCGGCCCCAACGCCGTGCTGGCATTTAAACGTGAAGGCTACCGTAAGCGTGACTTCTCGCTCAGCGATACGCTGGAGATCCTCGGCTCTTCAGGTATTCGCCGCGTGCTGCAAAACAACCTGCGATCCGGGCTTGGCGAAATGAAGAATTCGCTGTGCAAAAGCGGTTATCTGCGGCTGGTACAAAAGTACTGTCCGAGCCTGACGCTTAAGGATCTGCAACCGTGGCCTGCGGGCGTGCGGGCACAGGCGGTATCACCTGATGGCAAGCTTATCGACGATTTTCTGTTTGTCACCACGCCACGCTCAATTCACACCTGTAACGCGCCTTCTCCGGCGGCAACATCGGCAATCCCTATCGGTGCACATATTGTCAGCAAAGTTCATGCGCTGCTGGAGAACCAGAGTAATCCCGGACGCACGCTGCGTGCGGCACGTAGCGTGGAGACATTACACGCCGCATTCACCCGTTAACCTTTTTAAGACAGGAAGCAATTATGCAACTTAACGATCCCACCTTGTTTCGCCAGCAGGCACTGATCGACGGCCACTGGCGTGACGCCAACAGCGGCGAGACCCTCGCGGTGACCAACCCCGCCAACGGTCAGAAATTAGGTAGCGTACCGAAAATGGGGGCGGATGAAACCCGCGAAGCGATTAACGCCGCGAATCGCGCCCTGCCCGCGTGGCGGGCGCTAACCGCCAAAGAGCGGGCCAACATCCTGCGCCGCTGGTTCAACCTGATGATTGAACATCAGGACGATCTCGCCCGTCTGATGACCCTGGAACAGGGCAAACCGCTGGCGGAAGCCAAAGGCGAAATCACCTACGCCGCTTCCTTTATTGAGTGGTTTGCCGAAGAGGGCAAACGCATCTATGGCGATACAATCCCTGGTCATCAGGCCGATAAGCGCCTGATCGTCATCAAGCAGCCGATCGGCGTTACTGCCGCGATTACGCCGTGGAACTTCCCGGCGGCGATGATCACCCGCAAAGCCGGTCCGGCGCTGGCGGCAGGTTGCACGATGGTGCTTAAACCCGCCAGCCAGACGCCATTCTCCGCGCTGGCGCTGGCAGAGCTGGCTAATCGCGCCGGGATCCCGGCAGGTGTTTTCAGCGTGGTGACCGGTTCTGCGAGCGCGGTCGGTAATGAGCTGACTGGCAACCCGCTGGTACGCAAGCTGTCGTTTACCGGCTCAACCGAAATTGGCCGTCAGTTAATGCAGCAGTGCGCCAAAGACATCAAAAAGGTATCGCTGGAACTGGGCGGCAATGCGCCATTTATCGTCTTTGACGATGCCGACCTTGATAAAGCCGTGGAAGGTGCGCTGGCCTCGAAATTCCGTAACGCCGGGCAAACCTGTGTCTGCGCCAACCGCCTGTACGTTCAGGACGGCGTGTATGAGCGTTTTGCCGAAAAACTTCAGCAGGCGGTGAGCAAACTGCATCTCGGCGATGGTCTGCAACCAGAGGTCACTACCGGACCGCTGATCGACGATAAAGCGGTTGCCAAAGTGCAGGAACACATCGCCGATGCTCTGGATAAAGGCGCGCGCATTATCGCGGGCGGTAAACCTCATGCGCTCGGCGGTAACTTCTTCCAGCCCACCATTCTGGTGGATGTGCCTGACAACGCGAAAGTCGCCAAAGAAGAGACGTTTGGCCCACTGGCGCCGCTGTTTCGCTTTAAAGATGAAGCGGACGTCATTGCTCAGGCCAACGACACCGAATTTGGGCTGGCGGCCTACTTCTACGCCCGAGATTTAAGCCGCGTCTTCCGCGTTGGCGAAGCGCTGGAGTACGGCATCGTCGGGATTAATACCGGCATCATCTCAAATGAAGTTGCCCCGTTTGGGGGAATCAAAGCCTCCGGTCTTGGCCGTGAAGGATCAAAATACGGCATCGAAGACTACTTAGAAATCAAATATATGTGTATCGGCCTTTAATAAAATAAATACTGGAGAACACCTGATGAGCACCAACAAAGAACTCATGCAACGTCGCAGCAACGCCGTTCCCCGTGGCGTAGGCCAGATCCATCCAATTTTCGCCGAGCGTGCAGAAAATTGTCGGGTCTGGGACGTTGAAGGCCGTGAATTCCTCGATTTTGCCGGCGGTATTGCAGTGTTGAATACCGGGCACCTGCACCCGCAGATCGTCTCTGCGGTAGAAGCGCAGTTGAAAAAGCTGTCCCATACCTGTTTCCAGGTACTGGCCTATGAGCCATACCTGGAGCTGTGCGAAATCATGAACAAGAAAGTGCCGGGTGATTTCGCCAAGAAAACACTGCTGGTCACCACCGGCTCCGAAGCGGTGGAAAACGCGGTAAAAATCGCTCGCGCCGCCACCAAACGCACCGGCACGATCGCCTTTAGCGGGGCTTACCACGGCCGTACCCACTACACCTTGTCACTGACCGGGAAAGTGAACCCATACTCTGCCGGAATGGGGCTGATGCCGGGCCACGTGTATCGCGCGCTTTATCCTTGCCCGCTGCACGGCATCAGTGACGACGATGCTATCGCCAGCATTCACCGCATTTTCAAAAACGATGCCGCGCCGGAAGACGTCGCCGCCATCGTAATTGAACCCGTTCAGGGCGAGGGGGGTTTTTACGCCGCTTCTCCTGCTTTTATGCAACGTCTGCGCGCCATTTGTGACGAACACGGGATCATGCTGATTGCTGATGAAGTACAGAGCGGTGCGGGCCGCACCGGTACGCTGTTTGCCATGGAGCAGATGGGCGTTGCGCCCGATCTCACCACCTTCGCCAAATCCATCGCCGGCGGCTTCCCGCTGGCAGGCGTGACCGGACGCGCCGACGTCATGGACGCTATTCCACCGGGCGGTCTGGGCGGTACCTATGCCGGTAACCCAATTGCCTGTGCCGCCGCGCTGGCGGTACTAAACATTTTCGAGCAGGAAGATCTGCTGCAAAAAGCCAACGAGCTGGGGCAAACCCTGCGTGAAGGCCTGCTGGCTATCGCGGAAACCCATCGCGAGATTGGCGACGTACGCGGGCTGGGCGCGATGATTGCTATCGAACTGTTCGAAGATGGCGACCACACGAAACCAGACGCTAAACTGACCGCCGAAATTGTCGCGCGTGCGCGAGATAAAGGGCTGATCCTGCTCTCCTGCGGGCCTTACTACAACGTGCTGCGCATACTTGTCCCGTTGACCATTGAAGATGCGCAAATCCGCCAGGGGCTGGACATTATCGCCCAGTGTTTTGCCGAGGCAAAACAGGGTTAAACCCGTATCAAAACGGGGAGTTTTAAGCCGGATAAGGCGGAGCCGCCATCCGGCAAACAGGGTCAATAACAATAATACGCGTGCCCCGGCGCGGGAATGCCGGGGTGCTCTCCCAAGTGAAATACTTTCGAGAGGTTTAAAGATGGGGCAACTGTCACAATCACATGATTTAGGGGGCGGGCTGAAATCACGCCACGTCACCATGCTGTCTATTGCCGGGGTAATCGGCGCAAGTCTGTTTGTCGGTTCAAGCGTGGCGATAGCAGAAGCCGGTCCCGCAGTATTATTAGCCTATCTGTTCGCCGGATTGCTGGTGGTGATGATTATGCGCATGTTGGCCGAAATGGCCGTCGCCACACCGGATACCGGTTCTTTTTCCACCTACGCCGATAAGGCCATCGGCCCATGGGCCGGTTATACCATCGGCTGGTTGTACTGGTGGTTCTGGGTGTTGGTTATCCCGCTGGAGGCGAATATCGCCGCCATCATTCTTCACTCCTGGGTGCCTGGCATTCCTATCTGGCTGTTTTCTCTGGTTATCACGCTGGCATTAACCGGCAGTAATTTGCTGAGCGTCAAAAATTACGGTGAGTTCGAGTTCTGGCTGGCGCTGTGCAAAGTGGTTGCCATTCTGGCGTTTATAACCCTCGGCGCAGCGGCGATTAGCGGTTTCTATCCTTATGCCGAGGTCAGCGGGGTTTCGCGCCTGTGGGATCAGGGCGGCTTTATGCCCAACGGTTTTGGCGCCGTGATCAGCGCAATGTTAATCACCATGTTCTCCTTTATGGGCGCAGAGATAGTTACCATCGCCGCAGCCGAATCCGATACCCCGGATAAACATATCGTTCGCGCCACCAACTCGGTTATCTGGCGTATCTCCATCTTCTATCTGTGCTCTATTTTTGTGGTGGTGGCGCTGATCCCGTGGAACATGCCGGGACTGAAAGAAGTCGGTTCTTACCGCTCGGTACTGGAGCTACTGCATATCCCACACGCAAAACTGATCATGGATTGCGTCATTTTGCTGTCGGTGACTAGCTGTCTCAACTCCGCGCTGTATACGTCCTCGCGTATGCTCTACTCCCTGAGCCGCCGTGGCGATGCCCCCGCTTTTATGGGTAAAACGAACCGCAGTAAAACGCCTTATGTGGCGGTGTTGCTGTCTACCGGTGCCGCATTCCTCACCGTCATCGTCAACTATTACGCCCCGGCCAAGGTGTTTAAATTCCTGATCGACAGTTCCGGTGCCATCGCACTGCTGGTCTATCTGGTGATTGCCGTTTCTCAACTGCGGATGCGCAAAATCCTGCTGGCGCGAGGCGGCGAAATTAAACTGAAAATGTGGCTCTATCCGTGGCTTACCTGGCTGGTCATCGCGTTTATTATCTTTGTGCTGGTAGTCATGCTGTTTCGCCCGGCACAACAGCTGGAAGTTATCTCTACCGGGTTGTTAGCCATAGGAATTATTTGCACCGTGCCCATTATGTCACGCTGGAAAAAACTGCTATCTTGGCAAAAAGCACCATTGCAAAATACGCATTAAACCTGTTCCCGGCGCAGGCCGGGAAATCCTTTCAGGAGTATGACCATGACCGCCATTCCCCAACCGACGGCCATTGATGGATACCGCTGGCTGAAGAACGACATCATCCGCGGTGTGTATCAGCCTGATGAAAAACTGCGTATGAGCCTGCTGACCTCGCGTTATGATCTTGGCGTGGGACCGTTACGAGAAGCGCTGTCGCAACTGGTTGCCGAGCGGCTGGTCACAGTGGTCAATCAGAAAGGGTATCGTGTCGCCCCGATGTCAGAGCAGGAGTTGCTCGATATTTTCGATGCCCGCGCCAATATGGAAGCCATGCTGGTCGCGCTGGCCATTGAACGCGGCGACGACGCCTGGGAGGCTGAAATTCTGGCGCGCGCGCATATGCTTAGTAAGCTTGAAGCTATTGACGCCAGTGAACAGATGCTCGACGAGTGGGATCTGCGCCATCAGGCGTTTCACTCGGCGATTGTCGCCGGTTGCGGTTCACAATATCTGCTGCAAATGCGCGAACGACTGTTCGATTTGGCGGCGCGCTACCGGTTTATCTGGCTGCGAAAAACGGTGCTGTCGGTGGAGATGCTGGAAGACAAACACGATCAGCACCAAACACTGACCGAAGCTATTCTGGCACGCGATGCCGCGCGCGCCAGCGAATTAATGCGCCAGCACCTGCTGACGCCGATTCCGATTATTCAACAGGCGATGTCCGGTAAATTGCTGACGGAATAAGCCTGAATAATATTACTGCTCCGGAATACGTAAAACCTGCCCGGGATAAATTTTATCCGGGCTTTTCAGCATTGGTTTATTCGCTTCAAATATTTGATTATACAGATTGGCGTTACCGTAAACCTGTTTGGCAATCGCGCTCAGGGTATCCCCTGATTTCACGGTATAAAACTGGCTTTCGCTAGCGGGCGCAGAGGTTTTAACCTGATCATCGACGCTGGCGATACCAGAGATATTACCAATCGCAATCAGGATTTTTTCTTTCGCTTCCTGACTTAATCCATCACCAGAAACGGTGGCTTTGCCTTCGTTAATTTGGACGTCCACTTTATCCGCATCCGGAATACCGGTTTTATTCAGATGTTCCTGCACTTTTTTTGCCAGATCGGCTGTGTCATGATTTCCAGTGACCGCATCCCACAGTTTTTCACCCGCATCTTTTACAAAATTGAAGAGTCCCATATCCACCTCGGTAATTAACAATCAACCCCAAAAGTGTAGCAGAGGAGAACGAGGCGCAAAGAAAACGGCGCCAAAGCGCCGCTGTAGAAGGGGAATTAGTTACGCGTCTGTATCCAGAAGGCGTGGATCAGACCAGGGATGTACCCCAGCAGCGTCAGAACGATATTGAGGATGAACGCCCAACCAAATCCTTTACCCAGCAACACGCCGAGCGGAGGCAAAATAATAGTAAAAACGATTCTCCAGAAACCCATACACACTCCCTACAAGCAAAAAATTAATCATTGTTTAAAAAGAGATTTTATCTCTAAGATTAATCAGTGTAGCTAACTCCTCCCGTCTAGCCCTGTTGTTTTACCCTCTTTTACGCTTTTTACGCTGGCGTACGTTGATCTTTTATTTTAGAATATACTTAATTTAGATTATGCTTAAATACATATGACTGAACTTGAACAACTCCAGGCCAGCGCTGAACAAGCTGCCGCCCTGCTAAAAGCGATGAGTAACCCGAAACGGTTGCTGATTTTGTGCATGCTCTGCGGTTCACCCGGTACCAGCGCAGGCGAGTTAGCCCGTGTTACCGGCCTTAGCCCTTCCGCCACTTCCCAGCATCTGGCGCGTATGCGTGAAGAAGGTCTGATAGACAGCCAGCGCGATGCCCAGCGCATCCTCTACTCCATTAAAAATGCGGCCGTGAATTCGCTGATCGCTACATTAAAAACACTGTATTGCCCATAAGGAGCCATCATGACTATTGGGACGATTTCCCCGTGCGAGGCGCAGACACTGGTCGCACAGGGTGCAAAACTGATTGATATCCGCGACGCTGACGAGTATCTGCACGAGCATATTCCTGAGGCTCATCTGGCACCGTTGCCCGCGCTTGAGCAGGGATCGCTGCCTGCGAATTTACGCGCCGAGCAGGTGATTTTTCACTGCCAGTCAGGCAAACGTACACGAAATGCGGCAACAAAACTGAGCGCCATTGCTGCGCCCGCGCAGGTCTGGCTGCTGGAAGGTGGAATTGACGGCTGGAAAGCCGCGGGGTTGCCGGTGGCGAAAGACAGTTCACAACCGTTACCGCTGATGCGTCAGGTGCAGATAGCCGCAGGTAGCCTTGCCTTGCTTGGCGTCATTCTCGGTTACGCCGTTAACAGCGGCTTCTTCTTACTCAGCGGTTTTGTCGGTGCGGGGCTGGTACTTGCGGGTGTAACTGGCTTCTGCGGTATGGCGCGACTGCTCGACAAAATGCCCTGGAACCGACGTACTCATTAAGCGGTAATAGAATAAACAACGCTGTACCCGCCGATTGACGTGATCTATGGTGAGTTCTGCGATAAATGATAAATAAAGGAGCGCAACAATATGTTTAAACCTGGCGATCTGGTGCAACCGCGTATGGGCGGACCAAAACTGAAAGTTGTCGAAGTAAAAGACGAACAAATTGTGGCTGTACAAGCCAGCAATGAAAGTGGCGAAAAATACACCCTAAAAGTTGCTGATGTCACGCGATATTCTGAAGAGGGTGATTTCGGCGTCTGCTGAAAATAAGCGGTGAGGTTCCCCTCACCGCATTGATATTAGATCAAAAAATCATCGAGAGATTTACCGGCAGCCAGCGCCTGTGCAATCGGCTTTGGCGTGCGGCCTTGTCCTGTCCATGTTTTTGTTTCACCATTAGTATCCGTAAAACGATATTTCGCCGGACGCGGCTGACGTTTCTTAACCGAACGCGATGTTGCCGCCGACATGCTCAACAGTTCTTCAGGATCAATCCCATCAGCTCTCATCATCGCCAGCAGTGTATTAATTTTTTCCTGCTGTTCTGCACGTTGGCGCTGCAGCAGTTCTTCTTCGTCACGTCGTTCTTTGGTGACTACCCGAAGTTTTTCCAGCATATCGTCCAGAACCTCGACGGATAATTCACGCGCCATGACACGTAGCGATCGAATATTATTTAAGTTTTTTAACATTGAACTCATATTAATAAAACCTCTTTAACGCAAAAACAGAAATCGGTATTACGAAGCAAATTGTATGCGAGTGTTTTTTCTTTTTCCAGTCTCTTTTTTGTCGCAAGATATTAAAACGACAATCGCTATTATTATTTATCTTGTCATACGGTGATCTTTAGTCAGCGATATTTTATATTCGGCCAGCAACCAGAATAAATAGATTTGGGATATCTCGCTGCCGCACCAGATAAACCAATACAGGCATCGCGCAGGCGTTGCGGTAGATATGCGCAATATTCGTCAACATTCAAAAAGGAGCGCAAAAAGTTCAGAAAAACAAGTCAAAACAACCTATTGATTTTTAATGGTTTTAATTTTCATGACAACGAAAACACCAAAACGAACAAAAAACAAACCACTGCAGAGCATTTTATCGACAAAAAGGCAATAAATAAAAATTTTAAGCTAGTTGATAGTTATTATCCAGGCAGATATCCTACTCAAACGCGAAAGCAGCAAGACAAATCACTAGCAAGAAGGTATTGAAAACCTTTTTCCCCCTTTTTACAAGGAGCATTAACATGTTCTCTCCGCAGTCACGCTTGCGTCATGCAGTAGCAGACACGTTCGCGATGGTTGTTTATTGTTCTGTCGTGAACATGTTGATCGAGATATTCCTTTCAGGAATGAGTTTCGAACAGTCACTGTACTCCAGACTGGTCGCTATCCCCGTCAACATCCTGATCGCCTGGCCATACGGTATGTACCGCGATTTGTTTATGCGCGCGGCACGCAAAGCCACGCAGGCAGGATGGGGGAAAAACCTGGCGGATGTGCTGGCCTATGTCACGTTCCAGTCGCCGGTATATGTGATTATTCTGCTGACGGTTGGCGCAGACTGGCACCAGATTACAGCTGCGGTAAGCTCCAACATCGTGGTCTCAATGCTGATGGGTGCAGTGTATGGCTACTTCCTTGATTATTGCCGCCGCCTGTTTAAGGTCAGCAGCTACCACCAGGCTAAAGCGTAAAAAACATCTCATCGCGACTGGCACTGCCAGTCGCGTTATCAGTTTGAACTCACGTCGCCAAACAACCCACTCAGATAACGTTCCAGCGCGATACGCGAGCTAAAGCCGTGTGGAATACCATAATGTTCGTGAGTATCGCCGGCTAAATACAGTGGGAATTGCTGATAGTGATCGCAGGTTTTAATATCCGTCGCGGGTTCTGCCAGCGAAGAGCTGCGCTCTTTTAGCGTGGGATGGATAATTAATGCGGTACGTCCCATACGAGCTTCACGGTTAACGTATACATAATTCTCACCACGTCGATAACCGTATGTTTTCTGTGTGACTACATCAACGGTAAAGCCCACTTTTTCAAGTACGCGCGCCACCTCATCAGGTCGTAAATACATATTATTTTCCTCGTTATCTTTTACTGCGGGCTTACCTTACCTGATTCAGCATTAGCAACGCTTTCAGAAAAGTCCATAAACGAGTGAACACGATGGGACGAATATCTTAAGAACCGTATATACCCTAAATAATTCGAGTTGCAGGAAGGCGGCAAGAGAGCGAATCCCCAGGAGCTTACTAAAGTAAGTGACTGGGGTGAACGAACGCAGCCAACGCACATGCAACTTGAAGTATGACGGGTATAGATTTATGTCAGCGCCATCCGCAGTTGGTACGCCGCCTGCTGCGCCATTTCAACCGAACTGATGTTGGTAAACGACAGCAAGATCCCCCCTTTTCCTGCTGAAGTCATTCGCCAACGACTTAAGGCCTGAACCGCCAGCCCGGCCTGATTCGCTTTGCACACTAGCGCAACATCATCGCCGTCTACGGTCATTACCAGTTGGATCCCCCCTTCCTGAGGAATGACATTAAATCCTTGTTCGGTCAGGGCGTTTTCCATCCATTGACGCCGCTCGGCATAATGCTGGCGCATGCGTTTTAAGTGCCGCCAGAAATGACCGTCTTGCATAAAATCTGCCAGCGTTTGCTGCCATAAAACCGGAACGCTACAGGCCGTTAGCGACGCCTGCTGGCGAAAACGTTCAACCTGGGTCAGGGGTACCACCAGCCATGCCGTGCGCAACGCCGGAAACATCGATTTGCTGAACGTGCCGGCATAAATCACCCGCTGGGGCGCATCCAGACTTTTAAGCGGCGGCAACGGTTTACCGTGGTAGCGAAATTCACTGTCGTAATCATCTTCAATAATCCACGCCTGTTCGCGAGTCGCCCACTCCAGCAACCGATGACGGCGATCTAATGACAGAGCCACGCCTAGCGGACTTTGGTGTGCGGGGGTGAGCATGACAAAACGCGCCTGTGGAAAGTCGCGGATCCCGGCGCAGACATCCAGACCATCAGCATCAACCGCCACCGGCATCAGCTCAATGCGTTCCTGAGCCACCACGGGCCGAATCAACGGAAAGCCGGGATCTTCGACCCACATTCCCTCACCGGGTTGAGACAGGGCGCGCAGAATTAACGTCACTGATGCCGCGTAGCCTGACGTAATAAAAATCTGCTCCGGCTGGCACTCAATGCTGCGTGAAACGCGCAGGTAATCCACAATCGCCTGACGTAACGCGCGTTCGCCGCAAACATCGCCCACCGCAAGGTCAAAACGCGTTTGGGTGCGTAAACGCCGTCCCATCACCCGCGCCCAGACGTCACGCGGGAAGAGATCGAGTGCGGGTAATCCCATTTGAAAAGGGTGCGGTCTGGGGTTTTCTCCGGCGAAGATCGCGGGAGACGCAGGCGCCCTTTCGGGTCGCAGCTGCTCACTGACAAATGTTCCGGCCTGCCCACGCCGCGCGAGCCAGCCCTGCGCCACCAGCTCGGCGTAGGCATTTTCCACCGTCGAGCGTGACACACCCAATTCCTGGGCCCAGGTCCGACTTGATGGCAATCGGGTTCCGGGTTTGAGTTCACCTTTCTCAATTGCGTTTTTTAACTGACGGGCGATGTGCTGATAACGCGGCATTTATGGTCTGCTTTTTTGGCAACAATATGGCTCTCTATAGCAGTCCATTATAGTGCTACATTGCGGGTCATCCAAACGAGGAGAAATACTATGACCATGTTACGCCAGCCCTATTATGAACTCAGCCCTGAAGTCTATAACGCTCTGGTTCAGGCAAGCAAAGCGCTGGAGAACTGCGCGCTGGAACCCACGCTGACGGAACTGATTTACCTGCGGGTCTCGCAAATCAACGGCTGCGCCTTTTGTCTGGAAATGCACAGTAAAGCGCTGCGCAAATCCGGTGTTGCGCAGGCCAAACTGGATGCGCTGGCAGGCTGGCGGGTGAGTCACCACTTCAGCGAGCAGGAACGTGCGGCGCTGGCGTGGGCCGAATCCGTCACCGATATCGCCAGCACCCATGCCGAAGATGATGTTTATCTGCCGCTGCTCGACCATTTTAGCTCGAAAGAAATTAGCGACCTGACGTTTGCCATTAGCCTGATGAACTGCTTTAACCGTCTGGCGGTGGGAATGCGTATGTAATTTTGCGCTGCCGGATGATGGCATTAATGCCTTCTCCGACCTGGGATGTGCTCTCCTGTTGCCCGTAGGCCCGATAAGCTTAGCGCCTTCGGGCAATTTAGAACCACCAGTTAACCTTCCCCCGCCCGCTCATCACCCAGTTCATCATTAATCTAAAATTCCCATATCTTGTATGGTTGAATCTTTTTAAAACTACATCTAGTATTCCTCCTATCAGGACACACACAACCCGACGCCCTCTATCGCGCCGATCTTTTATTTTTAAATGGAAATACGAATCATGCGTATTATTATTTACACTCGCAATAACTGTGTTCAGTGCCATGCCACCAAACGGGCAATGGAAAGCCGTGGTTTTGACTTTGAGATGGTGAATGTCGATTTGCAGCCTGATTTGGCTGATAACCTGCGCGATCAAGGGTTTCGCCAGTTACCGGTCGTAGTCGCGGGTGAAACCAGTTGGTCAGGGTTTCGCCCGGACATGATCAACCGTCTGCATCCGGAACCACGCGTGGCCAGCGCATGACGACGCTCGTCTACTTCTCCAGCAGCTCCGAAAATACGCACCGATTTATGCAGCGTCTGGGGTTACCTGCCATCCGCATTCCGCTTAATGAACGCGAGCGGATCCAGGTGGACGAACCTTACATTTTAATCGTGCCGTCTTACGGCGGCGGCGGTACGGCAGGCGCAGTCCCGCGTCAGGTGATCCGCTTTTTAAACGATCCTCATAACCGGGCATTAATCCGTGGCGTGATCGCCTCCGGCAACCGCAATTTCGGTGATGCATACGGTCGCGCGGGTGATGTCATTTCACAAAAATGCGGCGTGCCGTGGCTTTATCGTTTTGAGCTAATGGGCACCCAAAGCGATATCGACAACGTTCGAAAAGGAGTGAGCGAATTTTGGCAACGACAACCGCAGAACGCGTAATCCAGCCCGCACTGGATTATCACGCCCTGAACGCCATGCTAAATCTGTACGATAAAGCCGGGCGTATTCAGTTCGATAAAGATCATCAGGCGGTGGAGGCTTTTTTTGCTACCCACGTCCGCCCTCATTCAGTGGTCTTTGCCAGTCAGCAGGAACGCCTGGAAACGCTGATTCGTGAAGGCTATTACGACGAAAGCATTTTAGCCCGCTACAATCGCGCATTCGTGCTGAAACTATTTGCCCACGCCCACGCCAGTGGATTCCGTTTTCAGACGTTCCTTGGCGCATGGAAGTTCTACACCAGCTATACGCTGAAAACGTTCGACGGTAAGCGCTATCTCGAAGATTTTGAGGATCGGGTGACGATGGTGGCGCTCACGCTGGCGCAGGGCGATGAAGTGCTTGCCATGCAGCTCACTGATGAAATGCTCTCTGGTCGTTTTCAACCCGCCACGCCAACCTTTTTAAACTGCGGTAAGCAACAGCGTGGCGAACTGGTTTCCTGCTTCCTGCTACGCATTGAAGACAACATGGAGTCAATTGGTCGGGCGGTTAACTCAGCGCTGCAGCTCTCTAAACGCGGCGGCGGCGTGGCATTTTTACTCTCGAATCTGCGCGAGGCAGGTGCGCCCATTAAACGCATTGAGAACCAGTCCTCCGGGGTGATCCCGGTAATGAAAATGCTGGAAGATGCGTTTTCTTATGCGAATCAGCTCGGGGCACGTCAGGGCGCGGGCGCGGTGTACCTGCACGCGCACCATCCGGATATTTTACGTTTTCTCGATACCAAGCGCGAAAACGCCGACGAGAAAATCCGCATCAAAACGCTCTCGCTTGGCGTGGTGATCCCGGATGTTACCTTTCGACTGGCGAAAGAAAATGCCCGGATGGCGCTGTTCTCGCCGTATGACGTGGAACGGATTTACGGCAAACCGTTCGGTGATATCGCCGTGAGTGAGCGGTATGACGAACTGGTGGCCGACGAACGCGTGCGCAAAAAATACATTAACGCCCGCGAGTTCTTCCAGCGGCTGGCCGAGATCCAGTTTGAGTCTGGTTATCCTTACATCATGTTTGAAGATACGGTGAATCGCGCCAATCCGATTGCCGGTCGGATCAATATGAGCAACCTGTGCTCAGAGATTTTGCAGGTTAACAGCGCCTCCACCTACGATGAAAATCTCAATTACGAGCAGACCGGGCACGATATCTCCTGCAATCTCGGCTCCTTGAACATTGCCCATACCATGGATTCACCCGATTTTGGCCGCACCGTGGAGACGGCAGTTCGTGGCTTAACCGCCGTTTCGGACATGAGCCATATCCGCAGCGTACCCTCAATTGAAGCCGGGAACAGCGCGTCGCACGCGATTGGCCTTGGGCAGATGAACCTGCACGGATATCTGGCGCGGGAAGGGATTGCCTACGGTTCGCCAGAAGGGCTGGATTTCACCAATCTCTATTTCTACACCATCACATGGCATGCGCTGAATACGTCAATGAAGATCGCCCGCGAACGCGGTAAAACCTTTGCCGGATTCCAGCAGTCCCGCTACGCCAGCGGCGAGTATTTTAGCCAGTATCTGCAGGGCGACTGGCAGCCAAAAACCGACAAGGTACGCTCACTGTTCGCCACCAGCGGCATTACGCTGCCGACGCGCGAGATGTGGGCGCAACTGCGTGAAGATGTGATGCGCTACGGTATTTATAACCAGAATTTACAGGCGGTTCCGCCCACCGGTTCTATTTCCTACATCAACCATGCCACGTCAAGCATTCACCCGATTGTATCGAAAGTGGAGATTCGCAAAGAGGGCAAAACCGGGCGCGTTTACTACCCTGCCCCGTTTATGACCAATGAGAATCTGGCCTTGTATCAGGATGCCTACGAGATTGGCCCACAAAAGATCATTGATACCTACGCCGAAGCGACGCGGCATGTTGATCAGGGACTCTCACTGACGCTCTTTTTCCCCGATACCGCTACCACTCGAGATATCAACAAGGCACAGATCTACGCCTGGCGTAAGGGTATCAAATCGTTGTACTACATCCGGTTACGCCAGTTGGCGCTGGAAGGAACCGAAATTGAGGGTTGCGTGTCATGCGCACTGTAAGGAGAACCAAATGAAACTATCTCGCGTCAGCGCCATCAACTGGAACAAGATTGAAGATGATAAAGACCTTGAGGTATGGAATCGCCTGACCAGTAACTTCTGGCTACCGGAAAAAGTCCCGCTTTCCAATGATATCCCGGCCTGGCAAACGTTGAGCGCTGCCGAGCAGCAGCTCACTATCCGCGTATTTACCGGTCTGACGCTGCTCGACACGATTCAGAATATCGCCGGAGCCCCCGCGCTGATGGCGGATTCAATCACGCCACATGAAGAGGCGGTACTGTCGAATATCAGCTTTATGGAAGCCGTGCACGCGCGTTCCTACAGTTCTATTTTTTCCACGCTTTGTCAGACCAAAGATGTGGATGCGGCTTACCTCTGGAGTGAAGAAAATACTCCACTCCAGCACAAGGCACAGATAATTCTGACGCATTACGCCGGCGCGGAGCCGTTGAAAAAGAAAATAGCCAGCGTGTTTCTGGAATCCTTCCTCTTCTATTCCGGCTTCTGGTTACCGATGTATTTCTCCAGCCGCGGTAAACTGACCAATACCGCCGATCTCATTCGTCTGATCATTCGTGATGAAGCGGTTCATGGGTATTACATTGGTTATAAATATCAAAAAGGTCTGGAGCACGTTTCACCCTCGACGCGTGAAGCGCTACAGAATTATGCCCTCGATCTGTTGATGGAATTATATGACAACGAAGTTCGTTATACGGAGGAATTGTATGCGGAAACCCCGTGGGTGGAAGACGTCAAAGCCTTCCTTTGCTACAACGCCAATAAGGCGTTAATGAATTTAGGTTATGAGGCATTATTCCCGCCAGAAATGGCGGATGTGAACCCGGCAATCCTCGCTGCACTCTCACCCAATGCTGACGAAAACCACGATTTCTTCTCCGGTTCAGGGTCATCTTATGTGATGGGTAAAGCCGTCGAAACAGAAGATGACGACTGGAATTTTTAACGTTTCCTTCCGCGGGAAATACCTTACATTTTCCGCGTTAATATTTTAACGAGATCACATTTTTATCACACAAATAGGATTGAGTGATCTACACTCAATATCAGCCGCAATATTCGCCTGTATTTCAACAATTCAGGCGCATTTTCAGTGTCATTTACAAAAAATATCCCTCACGGCTCATCCGCGTTCAGCCCTTATATCATGGGAAATTCCGCCATCTGACGTTTGGCAATATTCATGCCACAACCAAATTCAGGGTTGTCTCAGATTCTCAGTATGTTAGGGTAGAAAAAGGTCACTATTTCCATCAGGTAATATATCGATATAAACAAATAACAGGAATCATTCTATTGCATGGCAATTAAATTAGAAGTTAAAAATCTCTATAAGATATTTGGAGAGCATCCGCAGAGAGCCTTCAAATATATTGAAAAAGGACTTTCAAAAGAGCAGATTCTGGATAAAACGGGGCTATCGCTTGGCGTTAAGAACGCCAGTCTGGCCATTGAAGAAGGCGAGATATTTGTCATCATGGGATTATCCGGTTCGGGTAAATCCACAATGGTACGCCTTCTCAATCGCCTGATTGAACCCACCCGCGGGCAGGTATTGATTGACGGCGTAGACATCGCCCGGATATCCGATGCTGAGCTTCGCGAGGTGCGCAGAAAAAAGATTGCGATGGTGTTCCAGTCCTTTGCCCTGATGCCGCACATGACGGTGCTGGACAATACGGCATTCGGCATGGAATTAGCCGGTGTTGGTGCGGATGAACGTCGTGAAAAAGCGTTAGATGCGCTACGTCAGGTTGGTCTGGAGAATTATGCTCACGGATACCCGGATGAACTTTCCGGGGGGATGCGCCAGCGTGTGGGCCTCGCCCGTGCATTAGCCATTAATCCTGACATCTTATTAATGGATGAGGCCTTCTCAGCCCTCGATCCATTAATTCGTACCGAGATGCAGGATGAACTGGTAAAACTACAGGCGAAGCATCAGCGCACCGTGGTCTTTATTTCGCACGACCTCGACGAAGCCATGCGTATTGGCGACAGAATTGCCATTATGCAAAACGGTGAAGTGGTGCAGGTCGGCACGCCGGATGAAATCCTGAATAATCCGGCCAATGATTATGTACGCACCTTCTTCCGCGGCGTTGATATTAGCCAGGTCTTCAGTGCGAAAGATATATCCCGTCGTAGCCCTGAAGGGCTAATTCGTAAAACACCAGGCGTCGGCCCCCGTTCAGCCCTGCAATTACTGCAGGACAAAGATCGCGAATATGGTTACGTGATTGAACGCGGCAATAAATTCGTTGGCGTTGTTTCAATCGACTCCTTAAAAACAGCGTTAAGTCAGGCGCAAGGTATTGAAGCGGCATTGATCGATGAGCCGTTAGCCGTAGATGCACAAACTCCTCTCAGCGAGTTGCTTTCTCATGTCGGCCAGGCCCCGTGCGCGGTGCCGGTTGTTGATGAGGAACAGCAGTATGTGGGCGTCATTTCAAAACGCATGCTGTTACAGGCTTTAGATCGTGAGGGGGTAAACAATGGCTGATCAAACTAATCCGTGGGATACCACATCTGCGGCCGATAGCGCCGCGCAATCTGCTGATGCCTGGGGGACGCCCGCAGGCACGCCTGCCGACGGTGGTAGCGCAGACTGGCTGACCAGCGCCCCCGCGCCGGCACCAGAACATTTCAACATTATGGATCCATTCCATAAAACGCTGATCCCGCTGGATAGCTGGGTCACCGAAGGGATTGATTGGGTGGTCACCCATTTCCGTCCGGTCTTCCAGGGCATTCGTGTCCCAGTGGATTACATTCTCAACGGCTTTCAACAACTGCTGTTGGGTATGCCTGCGCCGGTCGCCATCATCATTTTTGCGCTTATCGCGTGGCAAATTTCTGGCGTCGGAATGGGCGTCGCCACGCTGATTTCACTGATTGCTATCGGTGCTATCGGTGCCTGGTCGCAAGCCATGATCACCCTGGCGCTGGTACTGACCGCGCTGCTGTTCTGCGTGGTGATTGGCCTGCCAATGGGGATCTGGCTGGCGCGCAGCCCGCGTGCGGCGAAGATTGTTCGGCCACTGCTGGATGCGATGCAAACCACACCTGCATTCGTCTATCTGGTGCCGATTGTCATGTTGTTCGGTATTGGTAACGTCCCGGGCGTAGTGGTGACGATTATCTTCGCCCTGCCGCCAATCGTACGTCTGACTATTCTGGGGATTAACCAGGTGCCAGCCGATCTGATTGAAGCCTCGCGCTCGTTTGGTGCCAGCCCGCGTCAGATGCTGTTTAAAGTGCAGCTCCCGCTGGCGATGCCCACCATTATGGCCGGGGTGAACCAGACGCTGATGCTGGCACTCTCCATGGTCGTCATCGCGTCGATGATCGCCGTCGGTGGGCTGGGTCAGATGGTTCTGCGCGGTATCGGTCGTCTGGATATGGGGCTTGCCACCGTCGGCGGAGTTGGGATTGTGATCCTCGCCATCATTCTTGACCGCCTGACGCAGGCCGTCGGCCGCGACTCACGTAGCCGTGGCAACCGCCGCTGGTACACCACCGGTCCTGTTGGGCTTATCACTCGCCCTTTCACGAAGTAATTCACCCGTTGCCCGGTAGCGCATTGCTTACCGGGCCGACAATTCATTAACTTGCGCAAAATCGTTCAAGTTGCATCGCGGCGGCAAACGAATGTATCCCCAGGAGCGTACAAGTAGTACGTGACTGGGGTGCATGAATGCAGCCAACAAAGAAGCGGCTTGAAGGATGAAGTGCAATAAGGAACAACGATGCGACAGAAAATCATTATTGCCACAGCGTTTGCCACCCTTGTCTCCACCAGCACTTTCGCTGCCGACCTGCCGGGCAAAGGCATCACTGTACAGCCAATCCAGAGCACCATCTCTGAAGAGTCCTTCCAGACGCAGTTAGTCGCCCGTGCGCTGGAGAAACTGGGTTACACCGTTAACAAAACCAGCGAAGTTGACTACAACGTCGGCTATACCTCTATTGCCTCTGGCGATGCGACGTTTACCGCCGTGAACTGGCAGCCGCTGCATGATGATATGTACGCCGCAGCGGGCGGAGACAAAAAGTTTTATCGCGAGGGGGTATTTGTTACGGGTGCCGCACAGGGTTATCTGATCGATAAGAAAACCGCTGAGCAGTACAAAATCACCAATATTGCCCAGCTAAAAGATCCGAAGATCGCCAAAATCTTTGATACTAACGGCGATGGTAAAGCTGACATGATGGGCTGCTCACCGGGCTGGGGCTGCGAAGCGGTTATTAACCACCAGAACAAAGCCTTCGATCTGGAAAAAACAGTCGAGGTCAGCCACGGTAACTATGCGGCGATGATGGCCGATACCATTACCCGCTTTAAAGAAGGCAAACCGATCCTGTACTACACCTGGACACCATACTGGGTGAGCGACGTGATGAAACCGGGCAAAGATGTCGTCTGGCTGCAAGTGCCGTTCTCTTCCCTGCCTGGCGAACAGAAAGACATTGATACCAAACTGCCCAACGGCGCCAACTACGGCTTCCCGGTGAACACGATGCATATCGTCGCCAATAAAGCCTGGGCGGAGAAAAACCCGGCTGCAGCGAAACTGTTTGCCATCATGAAGCTGCCGCTGGCGGATATCAACGCACAGAACGCAATGATGCATGATGGGAAAGCCTCAGAAGCTGACGTTCAGGGCCACGTTGACGGCTGGATCAAAGCCCACCAGCAGCAGTTCGACGGCTGGGTGAAAGAAGCGCTGGCTGCGCAGAAATAACCCCCCGTAGGCCTGATAGGCATAGCGCTATCAGGCCCGGTAACCACACTAATGCCGGATGGTGGCGCGATGCGCCTTATCCGGCCTACACGCCCCTCCCTCACCGCACAATCCATCACCCAACAAATCAGCAACATTTAATCACTTCCGTTATGATTGTTTTCTGCACCCTATTATTCAGTTGAAAACAATGACCAAACCCACTCACGGGCTTAGCCCGGCACTGATTGTTTTAATGTCTGTGGCGACCGGCCTCGCCGTTGCCAGTAACTATTACGCCCAACCGCTGCTCGACACCATCGCGAGAAACTTTTCGCTGTCGGCCAGTACTGCGGGCTTTATCGTCACTGCAGCCCAGCTTGGCTACGCTGCAGGGCTCCTGTTTCTGGTACCGCTTGGCGATATGTTTGAACGCCGGATGCTGATTGTCTCGATGACGTTGCTCGCCGCAGGCGGCATGCTGATTACTGCCAGCAGTCAGTCGCTGGGGATGCTGATCCTCGGTACTGCGCTAACCGGGTTGTTCTCAGTTGTGGCACAGATCCTGGTTCCGCTGGCGGCGACGCTCGCCACGCCAGACAAGCGCGGTAAGGTTGTCGGCACGATTATGAGCGGCCTGTTGCTGGGGATTTTGCTGGCGCGAACGGTTGCAGGATTGCTGGCGAATCTCGGCGGCTGGCGCACCGTGTTTTGGGTGGCCTCAGTATTGATGGCGTTGATGGCGATTGCCCTGTGGCGTGGTTTGCCAAAGATGAAATCAGAGACCCATCTTAACTACCCGCAGCTATTGGGCTCCGTGTTTAGCCTGTTTATCCACGATAAATTACTCCGCACCCGCGCGATGCTGGGCTGCCTGACCTTTGCCAACTTCAGTATCCTCTGGACATCGATGGCATTTTTACTCGCCGCACCGCCGTTTAACTATTCAGAGGGGATGATTGGTCTGTTCGGTCTGGCCGGGGCCGCCGGTGCGTTAGGCGCTCGTCCGGCGGGCGGTTTTGCCGATAAGGGTAAATCACACCTCACGACTACCGCAGGCCTGCTGCTACTGTTGCTCTCCTGGCTGGCTATCTGGTTCGGACATACTTCAGTGCCGATGCTGATTATCGGTATCCTGGTACTGGATCTGACCGTTCAGGGGGTACATATCACCAACCAGACCGTTATCTATCGCATTCACCCGGACGCACGTAATCGCCTGACTGCCGGGTACATGACCAGCTATTTCATTGGTGGTGCTGCAGGTTCGCTGATTTCAGCTTCAGCCTGGCAGCATGCCGGCTGGGCTGGCGTTTGTCTGGCAGGTGTGACTGTTGCCGTACTCAACCTGCTGGTCTGGTGGCGAGGTTTTCACCGCCAGGAAGCCGTAAATTAGGCGTATAACGTCTGTTTATCTTTGATTGGGCTCCTCAGGGTGTTAAGGAGCCCATCAGTCTGCTAAGGTTATAACGCATTGAGCCAGGTTATTTTAATTTCGGTAATGAAGCCTATAATCCTATGGAAAGCCCTGTTCCCCAGTCTGAATCCCGTTCTGCAACGTTAACTGAAGGATTCAAAGACAGCCTACCGATAGTTATCAGTTATATTCCGGTCGCATTTGCATTTGGTATGAATGCGACTCGCCTGGGCTTTACTCCCGTTGAAAGCATTTTTTTCTCCTGCATCATTTACGCCGGCGCCAGCCAGTTTGTCATCACAACCATGCTCGCCGCAGGCAGCTCATTGTGGGTCGCGGCTCTGACCGTCATGGCGATGGATGTTCGCCACGTTTTGTACGGCCCTTCTCTGCGTAGCCGTATCGCCCGACAGCTGAGCAAACCTAAAAGCGCGCTATGGGCCTTTGGCCTCACCGACGAAGTCTTTGCCGCGGCAACGGCGAAGCTGGTGCGGGATAACCGGCGCTGGAGTGAAAACTGGATGATTGGCATCGCGCTATGCTCCTGGGCTTCCTGGGTGCTTGGCACGGTGATCGGCGCATTTTCCGGCACTGGCTTACTGAAGGGGTTCCCGGCGGTAGAAGCGGCGCTGGGGTTTATGCTCCCGGCACTGTTTATGAGTTTTCTGCTGGCCTCTTTCCAGCGTAAGCAAACGCTATGCGTCACGGCGGCATTAGCCGGTGCGCTGGCTGGCGTGACGCTGTTCTCTATCCCGGCGGCCATCCTGGCGGGCATAGCCTGTGGATGCCTGACCGCGCTCATTCAGTCGTTCTGGCAGGGAGGTCCTGATGAGTTATGAGGTTCTGCTGCTCGGCCTGCTGGTCGGCTGCGTCAATTACTGTTTTCGCTATTTACCACTGCGTCTGCGAATGGGGAATGTGCGCCCGACAAAACGCGGAGCCACTGGAATATTACTCGACACCATCGGTATTGCATCAATTTGCGCCCTGCTGGTGGTGTCTACTGCGCCAGAAGTGATGCACGACGCCCGTCGTTTTGTGCCTACGCTGGTGGGGTTTGTGGTACTGGGTGCAAGCTTCTATAAGACCCGCAGCATCATCATTCCGACCTTACTGAGTGCCCTGGGCTATGGATTAGCCTGGAAAATGTTGTTTGTCTTATAGATTAAAATAATCATTTTAAATAAATAATACATTTACTTTATTTGTCACTGTCGTTACTATATCGGCTGAAATTAATGAGGTTATACCCAAATGGATAGTTCGTTTACGCCCATTGAACAAATGCTAAAATTTCGCGCCAGCCGCTACGAAGAGTTCCCTTATCAGGAAGTGCTTCTGACTCGTCTTTGCATGCATATGCAGGGCAAGCTGCTGGAAAACCGCAATAAGATGCTGAAAGCTCAAGGGATTAACGAGACGTTGTTTATGGCGTTGATTACGCTGGAGTCTCAGGAAAACCACAGTATTCAGCCTTCTGAACTGAGTTGCGCACTTGGTTCGTCACGGACTAACGCCACCCGTATCGCGGATGAGTTAGAAAAGCGTGGCTGGATCGAGCGCCGCGAAAGCGATAACGATCGCCGCTGTCTGCATCTGCAATTGACCGAAAAAGGCCATGCTTTTTTGCAGGAGGTATTACCGCCTCAGCATAACTGCCTTCATCAGCTTTGGTCATCTCTCAGCACCACCGAAAAAGATCAACTTGAGCATATCACCCGTAAACTTCTGACCCGTCTTGATCAGATGGAGCAGGATGGCGCGGTGTTAGAAGCGCTGCGCTAACGCGCTGACTCGCTCAGAAATCCAGATTTATAAATGAAAAACCGACAGGCCAGCACGCATACTGCTGGCCTGTCTGATAAACAGGTCGGCTCAGCCGATGTGAAAAAAATAAGATCGTGGAGAACAACATGAGCGCAAATGCGGAGACTCAAACCCCGCAGCAACCGGTCAAGAAGAATGGCAAACGTAAAAGTATGCTACTCCTGCTGACCTTGCTCTTTATTATCATTGCCGTGGCATATGGGATTTATTGGTTTTTAGTACTGCGTCATATCGAAGAGACAGACGATGCGTACGTGGCAGGGAACCAGGTTCAAATTATGGCGCAGGTATCAGGCAGCGTGACGAAAGTCTGGGCTGATAACACTGACTTTGTAAAACAGGGCGATGTGCTGGTCACTCTCGACCAGACAGATGCCAAACAGGCATTTGAAAAAGCCAAAACTGCGCTGGCCTCCAGCGTGCGCCAGACGCACCAGTTGATGATCAACAGCAAGCAACTGCAGGCCAGCATTGAAGTGCAGAGAACTGCACTGGCCCAGGCACAAAGCGACTTTAATCGCCGTGTCCCGCTGGGTAATGCCAACCTGATTGGCCGCGAAGAACTGCAACATGCCCGCGATGCCGTCGCCAGCGCTCAGGCTCAGCTTGATGTCGCAATCCAACAATATAATGCGAACCAGGCAATGATTCTGGGTAGCAAGCTGGAAGATCAACCTGCTGTACAACAGGCTGCCACCGAAGTGCGTAATGCCTGGCTGGCACTGGAACGTACCAAAATTGTTAGCCCGATGACCGGCTATGTTTCCCGTCGTGCCGTGCAGCCTGGCGCGCAAATTAGCCCGACTACGCCACTGATGGCGGTTGTTCCGGCCACTAACCTGTGGGTGGATGCCAATTTCAAAGAAACACAGCTGGCGCACATGCGTATTGGCCAACCGGCGACCGTTATCAGTGATATTTACGGCGATGACGTGAAATACACCGGGAAAGTCGTCGGCCTGGATATGGGTACGGGCAGCGCGTTCTCCCTGCTGCCGGCGCAAAACGCGACCGGTAACTGGATCAAAGTCGTCCAGCGTTTGCCGGTACGTATCGAACTGGATGCACAGCAGCTGGCACAACATCCACTGCGTATTGGTTTGTCAACACTGGTTACGGTAGATACCGCTAATCGTGACGGGCAGATCCTGGCAAGCCAGGTCCGCACCACGCCAGTATCAGAAAGTAATGCACGTGAAATCAACCTTGATCCGGTCAATAAGATGATCGAAGAGATCGTGCAGGCCAACGCGGGCTAATTTAAAGGTGCGTGTGATGCAACAGCAAAAACCGCTTGAAGGCGCGCAGCTCGTCATTATGACGATTGCGCTGTCCCTGGCGACATTCATGCAGGTGCTGGACTCCACCATTGCTAACGTGGCGATCCCCACTATCGCCGGGAACCTCGGCTCTTCGCTGAGCCAGGGAACCTGGGTGATCACCTCATTCGGGGTGGCGAACGCTATCTCAATTCCGATCACCGGCTGGCTGGCCAAACGCGTTGGCGAAGTCAGACTATTCATGTGGTCAACTATCGCCTTCGTCATTGCGTCGTGGGCATGCGGGATGTCCACCAGCCTGAACATGCTGATTTTCTTCCGCGTCATTCAGGGTATCGTCGCTGGTCCATTGATTCCGCTGTCACAAAGCCTGTTATTGAATAACTATCCTCCCGCCAAACGCTCCATTGCCCTCGCGCTATGGTCGATGACGGTGATTGTTGCCCCAATATGTGGCCCAATTCTTGGGGGCTATATCAGCGACAACTATCACTGGGGCTGGATATTTTTCATCAACGTGCCAATCGGTGCTGTGGTGGTATTGATGACCCTGCAAACTCTGCGAGGTCGGGAAACCAAAACCGAGCAGCGGCGTATCGACGCCATTGGTCTGGCTTTGCTGGTCATTGGTATCGGCAGTTTGCAGATTATGCTCGACCGCGGTAAAGAATTGGACTGGTTCGCCTCGCAGGAAATTATTATCCTGACAGTTGTCGCCGTGGTGGCAATCAGCTTCCTCATCGTCTGGGAGCTTACCGACGAGCACCCCATTGTCGATCTCTCGCTGTTTAAGTCGCGCAACTTTACCATCGGCTGTCTGTGTATCAGTCTGGCCTATATGCTCTACTTCGGCGCAATCGTCCTGTTACCGCAGTTATTGCAGGAGGTGTACGGATATACGGCAACCTGGGCAGGTCTGGCGTCTGCGCCGGTTGGGGTGATTCCGGTGATCCTGTCGCCGATTATCGGCCGTTTCGCACACAAGCTGGATATGCGTCGGCTGGTCACGTTCAGCTTCATCATGTATGCCGTCTGTTTCTACTGGCGTGCGTGGACATTCGAACCCGGTATGGATTTTGGCGCATCGGCCTGGCCGCAGTTTATTCAGGGGTTCGCGGTAGCCTGCTTCTTTATGCCACTGACCACCATCACGCTATCGGGGTTACCGCCTGAACGAATGGCGGCAGCATCGAGCCTGTCTAACTTTACGCGAACGCTGGCGGGTTCTATTGGCACATCGATCACCACAACGATGTGGACTAGCCGTGAGTCGCTGCACCATGCGCAACTGACGGAGTCAGTAAACCCTTATAATCCTAATGCGCAGGCCATGTATAACCAGCTGCAGGGATTAGGGATGACCAAAGAACAGGCATCCGGCTGGCTGGCGCAGCAAATCACCAACCAGGGGCTGATTATTTCTGCTAACGAAATCTTCTGGATGTCTGCAGGGATTTTCCTCGTGCTACTCGGCCTGGTATGGTTTGCCAAACCGCCATTCGGTGCAGGCAGCGGCGGCGGCGGCGCGCACTAATAGCGATTTTTCGGTACTGAGAATCAAAACCCAATATAGATATTGAATCTATATTGGGTTCAATTCATTGACTCATTCAATATAAATTAATGCTAAACCAGAGCAGTTTTTGATATTTTTCGTTGTCTCTTAGTAAGAGAATCGCCTTAGTGATAAACCAATCAATAAGGCGATGTCAATGGACAACATTAATGCTTTAGCACAAAAACATATAGATATACTGGTAAGCGCTGCAATGAGCCCAGACGATAAAAAATTGCACAAAGAAGCAACTAAACTACATGGCGTAGTCGAGTGTCTGAAGTACATTTTTACTTTTGGAATTAAGGACTCAGGGGAGAAGCGTCTTAAGTCAGTCATCAATAGTCTCGCGAGCTCTTTGGCTTCAGAGGGTATGTCCCCGCGAAAAACACTGAACAGTATTATTGATAACCCCGACATTTCTATTAGATTCACTATTGATAAGTCAGAAAAATCGCTACAAGGTGAATATGAATTATGTATAAGTAAGGACACGGATGGAGCATACTCACTGAATATTAGTGAAGAAAACGTATCTGAACCATTAGAGTTACAATTAAGTGAAGCGCAGTTCATATCAGGGGCCAGATATCTTAGTACCATATATTTTCTGGATAAAAACAATCTATCAGAAGCCCAACAAAAATATATTGATACTGGATGTCTCGATCTATCAGGGGAAGATTTAAGCGAACTTGATATGAGCGATTTAGATTTGAGTAATGCTGACCTTTCCGAGGCAAATCTAAGTAGAACAAGTATAGCAACTGAACAACTACTTGATACTAGTTTAATACGTGACAATTTTAGCGAAGATAGTCAGCCTGAAGCAGCAGCAAGGTTGAATGAGATAATGTTGTTGGGAAAAAATATCTTCAGTAAAAATAATAAATTATTCGAATCCATTAAGAATATGGCTAAACCAGAGTGTCAACAATTGTTTAGTAAAACATTGATTGAAGAAAAAGATTCAGACATGATGGTTTCATATTCAATCGCAGGAAACATTATTGCTAATGAATCAATATTGCATTATACCATGCAGAAATTTTCAGAAGCAGGAATGGGTAACTTAAAGCAAGTTATCGACAAATTTTCAAAACTCTTTTTTGAACAACCTGCTGTATATAAAGATATCATTCCTGCCGAATCAAGCCTTAGGAAAATAACAACTCTAGATAAATGGAATGAAGCCGTACAATCCGGTTACTTTGATGCAGATAAAATGGCACTACTTTCGAGAGGACTCAGTACGACCACAGAGTACAAGGATTTCATCAAGGATCTAAAAGATGATCTGGAATCCTTTAACATCACTAGCCAAGAGAGTTATTGTAAAATACTGGACAAAGGTGAGATTATGATGGGGAAATATGACTATTGTACCAATGTCAGTGTAATAACCCCAGAAATCTTAGAAGACGTAGAAATCTTTGGACAATATACTTCTTTTTATAGAGAGTTTGGTAAATTAATTGATGTTATTTTTAATAAAATATAAAGATAAAACTCAATAGCGCTTGCAACTACATTCTGACGATATCATTTAAAGGTGCGATGGTCACGCGCATTGATAAAAAAAAGCCAGTTCATCTGAACTGGCTTTTTTATACCGGCTGGAGCCTATTATTTGTAGACCAGATGAGAAGCGTGAGCTTCACCATCCAGCATGACAACTAAATATGCAGTTCCTGCAGCTTGTCTTTTGGCAGCGCCAGCTCCTCATTGCTGTTAACGCGGACATCACGTTCCAGAATATGACGTGCAATGTCCTGCGCTTCGCTGAGGGAGTGCATCTGATACGTACCGCACTGGTAGACGTTCAGTTCCGGGATCTGACTCTGATCCTGCACTTTCAACACATCTGCCATTGCCGCTTTCCAGGCATCAGCTACGCGTTGTTCGTCCGGCGTTCCAATCAGGCTCATGTAGAAGCCGGTACGGCAACCCATTGGCGAAATATCGATAATCTCGACACCGTTGCCATTCAGGTGGTTACGCATAAAACCAGCAAACAGGTGTTCCAGCGTATGAATACCTTTCTCAGGCATCACTTCTTTGTTCGGAATGCAAAAACGCAGATCAAACACGGTGATTGCGTCGCCATGCGGGGTATTCATCGTTTTTGCAACCCGGACCGCGGGAGCTTCCATCCGGGTGTGATCGACAGTAAAACTATCTAACAACGGCATTTAGCCACCTCCGATAAATTTTTTTAAAATATTCTGAACTCTTTGTTCCGGGGCGAGTCTGAGTATATGAAAGACGCGCATTTGTTATCATCATCCCTGTTTTCAGAGATGAAATTTTGGCCACTCCCGAGTGGCCTTTTTCTTTTGTATCAGGCGTGCTTTTCCAGCCACACACCAAACGGCTCAGTATCTGCCGCTTCAATCTCCTGCTGACGGCGCTTAGAAGCCACACTTTCAGCAATAAATTCGTCTTCCTGCAGCAGTTCCAACGGCTCTTCGCGCAACAGGTTACGGTACGCTTCACCCAACGCTTTACCCGTGCCACCGATACCAGTATCAATCATAGACCGCAGGATCCGCGCTGAGAATGTCAGCTCAGGATTATCAAAGCAGGCAACCAGTTCGTCACATACTTTTTGATATTCCTCTCCTCCGTGAATGCCGTCCAGCGTTTGTGCCACACGTTTCAGATCACGGAACAGATCTTTACCCACTTTAGGCAACGGGAACTGAGCCGTTTCACAACCAATACCTAACGTCAGGCCTGGCTTGCGCCCTTCCAGAATAACGCGATTCCAGTTTTTACGCGTACACAGCAGCTCGTCGCTACTCATTTCCGGGGCATCAGCCAGAACGCACCAAACCATGAACAAATCGAGGAAGCGCACCTGTTGTTCATCTACGCCGATTGGCGAGAAGGGGTTGATGTCGAGCGAACGCACTTCGATATACTCAATGCCGCCGCGTAGAAGCGCATCAGACGGCGTTTCACCGCTGCGAGTCACGCGTTTCGGACGAATTGGCGCATACAGTTCATTTTCGATCTGCAAAACGTTGCTGTTGATTTGCAGGCGCTTACCGTCTTTCTCCAGACCGATCGCCGCGTACTCCTCTGAAGGCGTTTTAATCGCGCGCTTCAATCCTGCCACATACTCATGCAAATCGTTAAACGTAATTCCGAGATTGCTTTGCGACTTATTGGTATAACCCAGGTCACTCAGACGCAGCGACGTGGCATAAGGCAGGTAATACATACCACAATCGGTTTTTTCAAACGGCAGCGTTGTCGGTTTTCCTTGCAGGAAGGAGGAACAAATGGCCGGAGAGGCGCCAAACAGATACGGGATCACCCAACCAAAACGGTAGTAGTTGCGAATCAGACGGAAATACCCTGCTGACACTTTTTCTTTAGCGTCTTCATCGCCATCTGTTACGCCACATTTCGCCTGCCAGAAAGCCATCGGCAGCGAGAAGTTGTAGTGTACGCCGGAGATAGTCTGCATCAACGCGCCGTAACGGTTTTTGAGGCCTTCACGGTAAAGGGTTTTCAGACGACCGATATTCGACGTACCGTACTGCGCCAGCTCGATATCCTGACCTTCGGCAATATAGCAAGGCATGCTCAACGGCCACATACGCTCATCGCCAAGATTCCTGGCAGTATAGCGATGCAGATCGCGCATGAACGTGAGCATTTTGTGAATGTCATCGCCCGGTGGAGTAATAAACTCCAGCAGTGTTTCGGCAAAGTCAGTGGTTATCCATTTATGCGTTAGCGCTGAGCCTAACACTTCAGGATGGCCTGTCGTTGCCAATGAACCATCAGCATTAACACGCAGCGTTTCGCGCTCGAGCCCGCGTTGAATCCCCTCTAACGCATGAGGATGTTTTTCCAGCCAGGCCAGCGCCTGTGATACGTCCGGGATCAAATTGACCTCCCGCCTGTCAAAATCGTTTTAATTAGCATAATGGTATTGGTCAACCTGCAGGTTATTCCACAACACAATTAGTGCCACCACATAATGCCTTGCGTCGTAACCGCCGCGACCACAACATAGCGCAGCGCTTTGCCAAGACATAAAAAAAAGAGAACTGGGCCCCACGAGATGCGCATCCATCCCGCTAACAAGCACAGTAAATCACCCACAACCGGCATCCAGCTTAATAATAGTGTGACAGCGCCATAGCGCCTCAGCCAGCCAGTGGCTTTTTCTTGCCAGCGCGATGTTTTACGCAACGGAAAGAAACGCCCAAGGATAACGTTAGTTAACCCTCCAAGGCTATTACCCATTGTTGCTGTTAAAACTAAGACCCAGGGATGACTCGCTCCAGAAACCAGTAAGGCAACTAAAACAACTTCAGAATTTCCAGGTAATAGCGTGGCGCTGAGAAAGCTGCTGGCAAACAGCGAGAGGAGCGACAGTCCATCACTCACAATAACCGGACATCCACGGCGTCCATTCCTGCGGCACGCGCCGCCTGAAGTCCAAAATCGGCATCTTCAAACACGACGCAACGCGCCGGTTCAACGCCCATACGTTCAGCACAGAGCAAAAACGTATCAGGAGCCGGTTTGTGGCGTTGTACGTGATCGGCCGCCACCACGGCATCAAAATAACGACGCAGCCCAAGGTGAGTAAGCAGCGCTTCTGCAATCGCGCTTTCACTCCCCGTTCCTACCGCCATAGGCCGACGACCATGCCAGGCTTTCACGACGTCAACCAACGGCAGAGGCTGGACGCTATCCAGCAACATGCTTCTCACCTTGTCGGTTTTTTCACGCGCTAAGGCATGGGGGTCGAGATCGGCATGATTCAATTCAATTACCGACTGGGCAATACGCCACGTTGGGGAGCCGTTGAGGGCGACCATGGCTTGTTCATCAAAACGCAGCCCATAATGTCCCAATACCTCATGCCACGCCTTACGGTGCGTTGGCTCAGTATCCAGGATGGTGCCATCCATATCAAAAATCAAACCCGCATAACGTTCGTACATCGTCTTCTCACAAGCCGAATGACCAGACGTTATTTTATCGTAATTGATTGATTTTGTCGCTGACAGCGAATGAAGGGGTGTTCAGAGAGTATGTGGAAATGATTCAGAGGGGGGAGATGGTGCATCCGGGAGGATTCGAACCTCCGACCGCTCGGTTCGTAGCCGAGTACTCTATCCAGCTGAGCTACGGATGCATCGGGAATTGCTGATTACTACTGATACTGCGAAGAAGATGGTGCATCCGGGAGGATTCGAACCTCCGACCGCTCGGTTCGTAGCCGAGTACTCTATCCAGCTGAGCTACGGATGCATCGGGAATTGCTGATTACTACTGATACTGCGAAGAAGATGGTGCATCCGGGAGGATTCGAACCTCCGACCGCTCGGTTCGTAGCCGAGTACTCTATCCAGCTGAGCTACGGATGCATCAGGAAAACTTACTTACTGCAGATTTGATATCGCTGCTAAAGTGATATCGATTTCCGTAACAACGCTAATGCGTTATTGCAGATAAGATGGTGCATCCGGGAGGATTCGAACCTCCGACCGCTCGGTTCGTAGCCGAGTACTCTATCCAGCTGAGCTACGGATGCAAATGGCGGTGAGGCGGGGATTCGAACCCCGGATGCAGCTTTTGACCGCATACTCCCTTAGCAGGGGAGCGCCTTCAGCCTCTCGGCCACCTCACCAACACGCCTCTTGCGAGTGCTTCGAAGAACTTGTTTCTGCTCATCGTCGCTGCGTGGCGCACATATTACTTTCTGGGACTTATAAGTCAAACAATTTTTCCAGAGCTTTTATCGTTTGCACATTTCACGCGCAATTAGTCTGCAAAAACGGCAAAAAGAGTGTTTTATCAACAGATAAATTGGCAATTTCCTGAAGCAGTGAACAAACGGAAACTTCGTAGGGAAAGGCATTACGCCCAGTGGAATCGAAAAAATGGGGAGGACGAAGAAGAACAGAGAAGAAAAAGGGTAACTCGATCAGGTTGCGCCTCACCAGACAGGTGAGACGCGAAAACCTTAGTAACTGGACTGCTGGGATTTTTCAGCCTGGATACGCTGGTAGATCTCTTCCCGATGGACAGAAACTTCTTTCGGGGCGTTGACGCCAATGCGCACCTGGTTGCCCTTCACCCCTAAAACTGTCACGGTGACCTCATCGCCTATCATGAGGGTCTCACCAACTCGACGAGTCAGAATCAGCATTCTTTGCTCCTTGAAAGATTAAAAGAGTCGGGTCTCTCTGTATCCCGGCATTATCCATCATATAACGCCAAAAAGTAAGCGATGACAAACACCTAAGTGTAAGCAGTCACGGCATCACATTCTGTTAAACCTAAGTTTAGCCGATATACACAACTTCAACCTGACTTTATCGTTGTCGATAGCGTTGACGCAAACGCTGCGGATTGAAGTCCGCAGCGTCGGCTTACGCTTATAATTTTTACAGTTTTGCGCTAACCCAGCCTTTCACACTGGCTAACGCTGCCGGCAGAGCCGCAGCATCCGTACCACCGGCTTGCGCCATGTCCGGACGACCACCACCCTTGCCGCCTACCTGCTGAGCGACCATCCCAATCAGTTCCCCTGCTTTCACGCGGTCTGTCACATCCTTAGACACGCCCGCAATCAGAGAAACCTTACCTTCAGCAACTGTTGCCAGTACGACAACAGTAGAACCCAGCTGATTTTTCAGATCATCAACCATGGTACGCAGCATTTTCGGTTCAACGTCCGCAAGCTCGCTGACCAACAGCTTCACGCCATTGATATCAACGGCTTTGCTGGAAAGGTTCGCACTTTCCTGCGCTGCGGCCTGTTCCTTCAATTGCTGCAATTCTTTTTCGAGCTGACGCGTACGTTCCAGTACGGAACGAACTTTGTCACCGATATTCTGGCTATCGCCTTTCAGCAACTGCGCAATATCGCTTAAGCGATCGCTTTCAGCATGCACGGTATTAAGAGCGCCTTCACCGGTCACGGCTTCGATACGACGAACGCCCGCAGCAGTACCAGACTCGGAGATAATACGGAACAGACCGATATCGCCCGTACGGCTGGCGTGAGTACCACCACACAGTTCGGTAGAGAAATCACCCATACTCAGTACACGCACGTGGTCATCGTATTTCTCACCAAACAGCGCCATTGCACCTTTGGCTTTCGCCGCCTCAAGATCCATGATGTTCGTTTCAATCGGCAGGTTGCGACGAATTTGCGCATTCACCAGATCTTCAACGGCACGGATTTCAGCAGGCTTCATCGCTTCGGTATGAGAGAAGTCGAAGCGCAGAATTTTATCGTTAACCAGCGAACCTTTCTGTGCCACGTGCGTGCCCAGAACCTGGCGCAGCGCCGCGTGCATCAGATGCGTTGCGGAGTGGTTCAGGCGAATACGCGCACGACGCGCTTCATCCACATCTGCCTGCACGGCATCGCCAACTTTCAGAGAGCCCGCAGACAGTTTGCCGATGTGACCAATCGCCTGACCATATTTCTGCGTGTCGCTAACGGCAAACGCGAAGCCCGCACCTTTCAGTTCGCCTTTATCGCCAACCTGACCACCAGATTCCGCATAGAACGGTGTCTGGTCAAGAACGACAACGGCATCCTGACCTGCGTTAATGGCGTCTACCGCTTTACCATCAACAAACAGCGCGGTGACTTTGCCGTTCAGTTCCAGGTGCTCGTAGCCTTTAAATTCAGAAGCACCATCAACGCGAATCATCGCATTGTAGTCTGCACCAAAGCCGCTGGCTTCACGTGCGCGACGGCGCTGTTCTTCCATTGCGGCTTCAAAGCCCGCTTCATCAACCTTAATGTTACGCTCGCGGCAAACGTCTGCCGTCAGGTCAACCGGGAAACCGTAGGTGTCATACAGACGGAATGCGGTTTCGCCGTCCAGCGTATCGCCGGACAGTTTTGCCAGTTCTTCATCCAGCAGCGCCAGGCCACGCTCCAGCGTACGCGCAAACTGCTCTTCTTCGGTTTTCAGAACCTGCTCAACCATAGACTGTTGACGCTTCAGCTCTTCGCCCGCGGAACCCATTACATCTACCAGCGGACCAACCAGCTTGTAGAAGAAGGTGTCCTTCGCGCCCAGCATGTTGCCATGACGAACTGCGCGACGAATGATACGGCGCAGCACATAGCCACGGTTTTCATTAGACGGAACAACGCCATCGGCAATCAGGAACGCACAGGAACGGATATGGTCGGCGATAACGCGCAGTGATTTATTGCTCAGATCGGTCGCGCCGGTGACTTTCGCCACGGACTCAATCAGTGAACGGAACAGGTCAATTTCATAGTTGGAGTTAACGTGTTGCAGCACGGCCGCAATACGCTCCAGACCCATACCGGTATCCACGGACGGTTTCGGCAGCGGTTCCATGGTGCCGTCAGCCTGACGGTTGAACTGCATGAAGACGATGTTCCAGATCTCAATGTAGCGATCGCCATCTTCTTCCGCGCTTCCCGGAGGGCCACCCCAAATATGGTCGCCGTGGTCGTAGAAAATTTCGGTGCACGGACCGCAAGGACCGGTATCACCCATCTGCCAGAAGTTGTCGGAAGCATAAGCCGCGCCTTTGTTATCACCGATACGGATGATACGTTCGCGCGGAATACCGACTTCTTTTTCCCAGATTTCATAGGCTTCATCGTCAGTTTCATAGACGGTGACCCACAGACGCTCTTTTGGCAGGGCAAACCAGTTTTCACCGGTCAACAGTTCCCATGCGTATTGAATGGCGTCGTGTTTGAAGTAATCGCCGAAGCTGAAGTTGCCCAGCATTTCGAAAAAGGTATGGTGACGTGCAGTGTAACCGACGTTTTCCAGGTCGTTGTGCTTACCGCCCGCACGTACGCAACGCTGCGAGGTGGTTGCGCGGGAATAATTACGCTTGTCGAGGCCAAGGAAAACATCCTTGAACTGGTTCATCCCGGCGTTGGTAAACAACAAAGTAGGGTCATTGTTTGGTACCAGGGAGCTGCTGGCAACTACCTGATGTCCTTTACTATGGAAAAAATCGAGAAACGCCTGACGGATCTCAGCGGTGCTCTTGCTCATAATTATCCTGAAGAAATCAAGCTAACGAAATGTCATTACCAGCATCGGCACGTAAACTGCGCCTCTGGCAATCGAAAAGTGGGAATAAGATAAGTTTTCTTTACTGGGAAGTAAAATCCCGTATGCGCTCAATCGTCAAAATTTCGCCATATTGCCTGAATATCTTCCATCAGATAGCCGCGATAGAGCAAAAAACGCTGGACCTTTACCTTATCTGAAAATTCCACAGGTAAAGGTTCACCGTACTTCCGGACGGCCTGCTCGCGCGCAAGCACTGCCCAGTCAATTTCACACTCGCGCATAGCACGCTCAATGGACTCACGCGCGATCCCTTTCTGATTTAATTCCTGACGCACGCGGGCAGGTCCGTAGCCCTTACGACTGCGGCTGGCGATAAACTGCTGAACGAAGCGGTCATCATCCAGATAGCGACTTTCAATACACCAGGCGATGACCTTGTCGTAATCCTCCGGCGTAGCATCAATGTCTTCCGGTCCATTTTTTCCCATCACCGGAGCGGCCAGCTTGCGCCGCAGTTCCTGCTCACTGTGGTCGCGCATCGCAAGTATTCGCACGGCGCGGTCAAGTAATCGGGAGTAAGCAGAGCGGCGGGAAGTTGAATCTGTCATAGTGAGCCTTCAGAAATGAAAAAGGGCTGCATGATATGCAGCCCTTTACTATATACGATTCAAAACATGCGATTCAAAACAGGTTATCAGAAATCTTCGTTCGTTTCTTTTACGTCTTCACCACTGTCATCAACGGAGAAATCAGGCGTTGAATCCTGGTTATTGAGCAGTAACTCACGTAATTTCTTCTCAATTTCTTTCGCGGTTGCCGGGTTTTCTTTCAGCCAGTTGGTTGCGTTCGCTTTACCCTGACCGATTTTCTCACCGTTGTAGCTGTACCATGCACCCGCTTTTTCAATCAGCTTCTCTTTCACGCCCAGGTCAACCAGTTCGCCGTAGAAGTTGATGCCTTCACCGTAAAGAATCTGGAATTCAGCCTGTTTAAACGGCGCTGCAATTTTGTTTTTCACGACCTTAACGCGGGTTTCGCTACCTACCACGTTGTCGCCTTCTTTCACCGCGCCAATACGACGGATATCCAGACGAACAGACGCATAGAATTTCAGGGCGTTGCCACCGGTGGTGGTTTCCGGGTTACCGAACATAACGCCAATCTTCATACGGATCTGGTTGATGAAAATCAGCAGCGTGTTGGACTGCTTCAGGTTACCGGCCAGTTTACGCATTGCCTGGCTCATCATACGTGCCGCAAGGCCCATATGAGAGTCACCGATCTCACCTTCGATTTCAGCCTTCGGCGTCAATGCGGCAACGGAGTCGACCACGATAACGTCAACCGCGCCGGAACGCGCCAGCGCATCACAGATTTCCAGCGCTTGCTCACCGGTATCCGGCTGAGAACACAGCAGGTTATCGATATCAACGCCAAGCTTACGGGCATAAACAGGGTCCAGCGCGTGTTCCGCATCGATGAACGCACAGGTTTTACCTTCGCGCTGTGCGGCGGCAATAACCTGCAGTGTCAGCGTTGTTTTACCGGAGGATTCAGGCCCGTAGATTTCGACGATACGGCCCATTGGCAAACCGCCCGCGCCCAATGCGATATCCAGAGAAAGCGAACCGGTGGAGATGGTTTCCACGTCCATGGAACGGTCTTCACCGAGGCGCATGATGGAGCCTTTACCGAATTGCTTTTCGATCTGACCCAGCGCTGCCGCCAACGCTTTCTGTTTGTTTTCGTCGATAGCCATTAATTACTCCTGTCATGCCGCTTTCGGGTTAAACCGCGAAACGTGATAGATAATGTTCTGTTGAGGCAATTATACTGTATGCTCATACAGTATCAAGTGTTTTGTAGAAATTGTTGCCACAGGGTTTGTAACGCGTAGACAGTCGCCTGTCGACGTACCGCATCGCGATCGCCGATAAAGCATTCCCGGCGGGTAATCCCCTCGCCGCTTGCGCTGGCAAAGGCAAACCATACCGTCCCCACGGGCTTGTCTTCACTACCGCCATCGGGTCCTGCGATACCGCTAATCGAGACGGCGAAGTCTGCACGGGCGGCTTTTAGCGCGCCAATCGCCATTTCAACGACCACCGGTTCACTCACCGCGCCATGCTGGGTCAGCGTCTCTTCGCGCACGCCAATCATCTGCGCTTTGGCTTCATTGCTGTAGGTCACAAACCCGCGTTCAAACCAGGCGGAGCTTCCGGCAATATCCGTAATCGCTTTGGCTACCCAGCCGCCGGTACAGGATTCCGCCGTCGTCACTGTTGCCCCGCGCGCTTTCAGCGCCAGGCCAACCTGCTCGCTTAACTGCATCAGTTCACTGTCGGTCATTTCAGCCTCTGTCAGTTAAAAAATATGCCGGACAAGATAGCACTTTCATAACCAATATGGGGATGGGGAGAACGTTTTACGAGGAGGATTCCAAAAATTGCTCCGTTGCACAAATAAGATCTGCCAGATGGGGATGTCAGGGCATCTTCTCCGGCCTACAAGAGATATCCTCCGGTAGGCCGGGGGAGCGATTACTGCACGCGCGCCAGCGCCACCGCCTGACCCAATTGCCACACGGCCATCGCGTAGTGGGTACTGTGGTTGTAGCGGGTGATGGTGTAGAAGTTCGGCAACCCATACCAGTACTGGTAGCCGGTACCGATATCCAGGCGCAGCAGGCTGGCCTGCTGATGATTCCCCAACGACTGCTGCGGCGTCAGACCTTCGGCGGCAAGCTGAGAAATGCTGTACTGCGTTTTAAAGCCGTTAGCCAGCCCAGGCGCCTGACCATTTGCCGGAACCGCGACCGTATCGCCTTTCACCCAGCCGTGACCTTTGAAATAGTTCGCCACGCTACCGATGGCATCAACCGGATCCCACAGGTTAATGTGCCCATCGCCATTGAAATCAACGGCATATTGTTTATAGGAAGACGGCATAAATTGGCCGTAGCCCATTGCCCCCGCGAAAGAACCTTTCAAATCGAGCGGATCGTCGCTTTCATCTCGCGCCATCAGCAGGAAGGTTTCCAGTTCGCCAGAGAAGTATTCCGCACGACGAGGATAGTTAAACGACAGCGTCGCCAGCGCATCCAGAATCCGCGTTTTACCCATCACGCGGCCCCAGCGAGTTTCTACGCCAATAATACCAACGATAATTTCCGGCGGTACGCCGTATACCTGCCACGCGCGGTTCAGCGCATCTTCGTATTGATTCCAGAACGCCACGCCGTTTTGCACGTTGTCAGGTGTGATGAACTGTTTACGATACCGCAGCCATGCGCCGTTAGGTCCGGCTGGCGGTTGCGTCGTCGGCGCCTGGCGGTCCATCAAACGCAATACCGAGTCCAGACGCTTGGCCTGCGACAGGATCTCCTGCAATTGCTGGCGGTCAAAGCCGTGCTTGTTCACCATTTTCTCGATGAACTGCTGTGCATTCGGATTATTGGCGAAGTCGCCGCTTGTTTGCATGACGTTGTGCTGCGGCTCAAGCAGGAAGCCGCCGGATGGCGTACCCGTAGTCGTTTGAGTCTCTGAAGGTTTGGGTTTGCTGCTACAGGCAGCAAGCAGTACGAAAAGGGGGAGTAACGCTACATAACGACGCTTGAACATGAGACATCCATTAAACAAATTCAGCCTGGGGGAAGTATGGTAAAGCATCCTCCGTCATACAAGGAAGCGGTAGTCGCTCACCTTCACAGAATTTACATCCCCTTTCATCTCTGAGCCGCACATTTGCGAGCACTCACGCAATAACTTTCAAATTAAAATATTTACCTTTCATTTTGAGATCAAAATAACACTTTTAAATCTTTCGATCTGATTAAAATTAGTTACCGTTTGGCAAGGTAACTAAAATCCCTACAGGAGAGAATAATGATCGACACCATCACACTCGGTGCGGAGTGGTTTATCGGGCTGTTCCAGAAAGGCGGAGAGGTCTTTACCGGCATGGTGACCGGTATTCTTCCACTGCTGATTAGCCTGCTGGTCATCATGAATGCGCTGATTAACTTTATTGGCCAGCAGCGTATTGAACGTTTTGCCCAGCGCTGCGCCGGAAACCCATTGTCCCGCTACCTGCTGCTGCCGTGCATCGGCACATTCGTTTTTTGTAACCCCATGACGCTGAGCCTGGGCCGTTTTATGCCAGAGAGATATAAGCCCAGCTATTACGCAGCAGCGTCCTATAGCTGCCACTCAATGAACGGCTTGTTCCCACACATTAACCCCGGAGAGTTGTTTGTCTATCTGGGGATTGCCAGCGGTTTGACGACGCTGGGCCTCCCGCTCGGCCCGCTCGCGGTGAGCTATTTGCTGGTCGGTCTGGTGACCAACTTCTTCCGTGGCTGGGTGACCGATTTCACCACCGCCATCTTTGAGAAAAAAATGGGCATTCAACTTGAGCAGAAAGTGCATCTGGCGGGAGCAACATCATGACGCGTATTCGTATTGAAAAAGGCACCGGTGGTTGGGGTGGTCCGCTTGAACTGGAAGCAACGCCCGGGAAGAAAATTGTCTATATCACTGCCGGAACGCGCCCGGCGATTGTCGACAAGCTGGCGAACCTGACCGGCTGGCAGGCCGTTGATGGCTTCAAAGAAGGTGAACCACCAGAGAATGAAATCGGTGTAGCGATCATCGACTGCGGCGGCACACTGCGCTGCGGGATCTATCCAAAACGTCGTATCCCGACGGTGAATATTCACGCGACCGGGAAATCCGGCCCTCTGGCACAATACATTATTGAAGATATCTATGTCTCTGGCGTGAAAGAAGAAAATATCACCGTTGTCGGTGAAGCATCCGCTACCCCAACGCCTGTAAACAGCACTATCGGTCGCGATTACGACACCAGCAAAAAAATCACTGAACAGAGCGATGGCCTGCTGGCAAAAGTTGGCATGGGCATGGGCTCCGCCGTCGCGGTGCTGTTCCAGGCCGGGCGCGACACGATTGATACTGTGCTGAAAACCATTCTGCCGTTTATGGCGTTTGTCTCGGCACTGATTGGCATCATTATGGCTTCCGGTTTGGGTGACTGGATAGCCCATGGACTCGCACCGTTAGCCAGCCATCCGCTGGGGCTGGTGACCCTGGCGCTGATTTGTTCTTTCCCGCTGCTGTCGCCTTTCCTCGGCCCCGGTGCGGTTATCGCCCAGGTTATCGGCGTTTTGATCGGCGTACAGATTGGTTTGGGGAATATTCCCCCTCATCTGGCGCTACCTGCCCTGTTCGCCATTAACGCTCAGGCTGCATGCGACTTTATTCCTGTCGGGCTGTCGCTGGCCGAAGCGCGTCAGGACACGGTTCGCGTCGGCGTGCCATCCGTTCTGGTGAGTCGTTTTCTCACCGGCGCGCCTACCGTTCTCATCGCCTGGTTTGTTTCCGGCTTTATTTACCAATAAGAGGCACTCAAAAATGACCGTGATTTATCAGACCACCATCACCCGTATCGGCCAGAGCGCCCCGGATGCACTCAGCGACCAGATGTTGATTACCTTTCGTGAAGGCGCGCCAGCGGATATCGAGGAGTTTTGCTTCATTCATTGCCACGGCGAGCTGAACGGTTCGTTGCAAGCCGGGATCCAGTTTGAACTGGGCCAGCATCACTACCCGGTCACCGCCGTTGGCAGCGTAGCGGAACAAAATTTACGTGAACTAGGGCATATCACCCTGCGTTTTGACGGACTAAGCGAAGCGGAATTCCCCGGCACCGTACACGTTGCAGGCCCCGTACCGGACGGTATCGCGCCGGGCTGTATTTTGAAGTTTGTTGCTTAAGATTGAAGGAGATAAAGATGAATCAGGTTGCCGTTGTCATTGGTGGAGGCCAGACCCTTGGGGCATTCCTTTGCCGTGGGCTTGCGACAGAAGGATACCGCGTCGCGGTGGTGGATATTCAAAGCGATAAAGCCGCCAACGTGGCGCAAGAAATTAACGCCGAGTTTGGCGATGGCACCGCCTACGGTTTTGGCGCAGATGCCACCAGCGAACAGAGCGTGCTGGCGCTATCACGCGGAGTGGATGAAATATTTGGCCGTGTCGATCTGCTGGTTTACAGCGCCGGTATCGCTAAAGCCGCATTTATTAGCGATTTTCAGCTTGGGGATTTCGACCGCTCGCTGCAGGTGAATCTGGTCGGCTACTTCCTCTGCGCACGTGAGTTCTCACGCCTGATGATCCGCGATGGCGTTCAGGGGCGCATTATCCAGATCAACTCCAAATCAGGGAAAGTGGGCAGTAAACACAACTCTGGCTATAGCGCGGCAAAATTTGGCGGCGTGGGCTTAACCCAGTCGCTGGCGCTGGATCTGGCGGAATACGGAATCACCGTGCATTCATTGATGCTCGGCAACCTGCTGAAATCACCGATGTTCCAGTCGTTACTACCGCAATATGCGACCAAGCTTGGCCTTAAGCCAGACGAAGTTGAGCAGTACTACATTGATAAGGTTCCACTCAAACGCGGCTGCGATTATCAGGACGTGCTGAACATGCTGCTGTTTTACGCCAGTCCAAAAGCCTCTTACTGCACCGGGCAGTCCATCAACGTGACCGGCGGTCAGGTGATGTTTTAATGTTGAATTGCCGGATGGCGGCTACGCTTATCCGGCAAAATCAAAGGAGTACATTATGGTTTCCGCACTGATTACCGTCGCCGCTATCGCCTGGTGCCTGCAACTGGCGCTCGGTGGCTGGCAAATATCCCGCTTTAATCGGGCTTTCGATAAGCTCTGCCAACGGGGTCGGGTTGGCGTGGGGCGCTCCGGCGGACGTTTTAAACCCCGCGTGGTGATCGCCATTGCGTTAGATGAGCAGCAGCGGGTTACCGATACGTTATTTATGAAAGGTCTTACGGTATTCGCCAGACCCGGCAAAATTGCCACAATAATGGGCAAACATCTTGATGAATTACAGCCTGATGTGATCTTTCCCCATGATCCGCTATCGCAGAATGCACTATCATTAGCGCTTAAACTGAAACATGGGTAATTTCGTTGTGAATGCTAATAGCTTGCGAAATTATCATTTTGCAACCTATAGTCAGGGTAATCACGCCTATGAAACCTCGTCAGCGTCAGGCTGCCATACTGGAGCACCTGCAAAAGCAGGGAAAATGCTCGGTTGAAGAACTGGCCCACTACTTTGACACCACCGGCACGACCATTCGCAAAGACCTGGTCATTCTGGAAAATGCCGGCACCGTCATTCGTACCTATGGCGGCGTGGTATTAAATAAAGACGAATCCGACCCGCCAATCGATCACAAAACGCTAATCAACACGCATAAAAAAGAGCGGATTGCCGAAGCCGCCGTCCGTTTTATTCACGATGGCGACTCGATTATTCTGGATGCGGGCAGCACCGTACTGCAGATGGTGCCGATGCTCACGCGCTTTAGCAACATCACCGTTATGACCAACAGCCTGCACATTGTTAACGCCCTTTCGGAGCTGGACAACGAGCAAACCATCCTGATGCCCGGCGGGACCTTTCGCAAAAAATCTGCGTCATTTCACGGTCAACTGGCAGAAAACGCCTTTGAGCAGTTCAGCTTTGATAAACTCTTCATGGGAACCGACGGCATTGACCTCAATGCCGGCGTGACCACTTTTAATGAGGTGTTTAGCGTCAGTAAAGCGATGTGTAATGCCGCTCGCGAAGTGATTCTGATGGCTGACTCGTCAAAATTTGGGCGCAAAAGCCCTAATGTTGTATGCAGTCTGGAAAGCGTCGACAAGCTGATTACCGATGCGGGTATCGACCCGGCGTTTCGTCAGGCGCTGGAAGCAAAAGGGATTGAAGTAATCATAACCGGAGAAACCAATGAGTGATGCACTACTGAACGCGAGCCGTCAGACGTTAATGCTGGAGCTACAGGAAGCCAGCCGACTGCCAGAACGACTGGGCGATGATTTTGTCCGCGCTGCCAATACTATCATCCACTGTGAAGGCAAAGTGATTGTTTCCGGGATTGGCAAATCCGGCCATATTGGCAAAAAAATCGCGGCAACCCTCGCCAGCACCGGCACACCCGCCTTTTTTGTGCATCCGGCAGAAGCGCTGCACGGCGACTTAGGCATGATTGAAAGCCGTGATGTCATGCTGTTTATCTCCTACTCCGGCGGAGCGAAAGAGTTGGATCTCATCATTCCACGCCTGGAAGACAAATCTGTCACCCTGCTGGCAATGACCGGAAAACCGACCTCACCGTTGGGCCTGGCCGCCAAAGCCGTGCTGGATATTTCCGTTGAGCGCGAAGCCTGTCCGATGCGCCTGGCGCCGACCTCCAGCACCGTTAACACGCTGATGATGGGCGACGCGCTGGCCATCGCCGTGATGCAGGCGCGCGGCTTTAACGAAGAAGATTTCGCCCGCTCGCATCCGGCGGGTGCGCTGGGCGCTCGTCTGTTAAATAAAGTGCATCATCTGATGCGTCGTGACGATGCCATCCCGCAGGTGAAGCTTACCACCAGCGTCATGGACGCGATGCTGGAACTTAGCCGTACGGGTCTTGGCCTGGTGGCAGTCTGCGACGACGCCTCGCTGGTGAAAGGCGTCTTTACCGACGGCGACCTGCGCCGCTGGCTGGTTGGCGGTGGAGCGCTCACCACTCAGGTTAGCGAGGCGATGACCCACAATGGCGTTACGCTGCAGGCACAGAGCCGCGCGATTGACGCCAAAGAGATCCTGATGAAGCGCAAAATCACCGCCGCACCGGTGGTCGATGAAAACGGTAAACTCACCGGTGCTATCAACCTGCAGGATTTCTATCAGGCCGGTATTATCTAATCCTTCAACCCCAGACGCTTCGCCAGCCGGTGCAGGTTGGCGACGTCTGTTTCCAGCGTCCGCGCACTTGCCGCCCAACTGTGGTTATTTTGCGCCAGCGCCCGGCGGATCATCTCTCGCTGGAATGACTCCGTTGCCTCACGCAGATTATGCTGCTGCGGGATCTCTGCAACAACTTCCGCCGCCGGTGTTACTGGCGCTTCATCCTGCAGGGCAAAATGCTGCGCCTCCAGCACCACTTCATCCCCTGCCCTGGTGGCTCTTGCCAGAACGACCGCGCGGTGAATGGCATGTTCCAGTTCACGCACGTTCCCGGGCCAGGCGTAGCTCAACAGATGACTACGCGCACCGGGGCTTAACACCACGCGGGACAGTCCCAGCCGCAGCCGACATTGCTCGCAAAAATAGCCTGCCAGCAGCACCACGTCTTCGCCGCGTTCACGAAGAGGCGGTACCGAAAGGGGAAAGACGCTCAGCCGGTGGAACAAATCCGCACGGAAATTCCCGGCCAACACCTCTTCGCGTAAATCACGGTTCGTCGCCGCCAGTACGCGCACATCCACGCGCAAGCTGCGATCGTCACCCACGCGCTGAATATCGCCGTACTGCAATACGCGCAGCAGCTTAGCCTGTAGCGCCAGCGAGAGTTCACCTATCTCGTCGAGAAATAGCGTCCCATTGTCGGCCATTTCAAACTTACCGCTACGATTGCTGATAGCCCCGGTAAACGCGCCTTTTACGTGACCAAACAGTTCGCTTTCCGCTACGCTTTCCGGCAACGCCGCGCAGTTCAGATACACCAGTGGATTCACCGCGCGCGGCGAACCTTCATGGATAGCTTTAGCCACCAGCTCCTTCCCGGTCCCTGTTTCGCCGCTAATCAGTACGTTGAGATCGGACCCAGCCACAATCTCAATCTCTTTTTTCAACTGCATCATATTGGGCGACAGGCCAATCATCTGGGTTTCCGTCACCTGCTCAAAGTTGGTTGACGAACCTGGCAGCATATTCTGGCTTTCCAGCTGTTCAATCAGCAGCGCATTGCTCAATGCGCCAGCCGCCAGCGCGGCAATCAGCCTAAGCTCCTCATCGCTGAAAACATCGAACTGATCCGGCTCCATGCCATCCAGGGTTAACGCACCAATCAAATTTTGACCGGCGAACAACGGCAGCCCAATACAGGCATGCACCTTCAGACTCTCCTGCCCCGGAATCAGACCATCATACGGGTCGGGCAAATCGCTGTCGGCAGGGAAACGAACTACGTCTCCGGCGCGGGCAATCGCCTCCAGACGCGGATGCCCTTCCAGCGTAAAGCGTCTGCCGAGAACATCCTGCGCCAGCCCATCGATCGCCAGCGGAATAAACTGTCGCGACTCGTAGCGCAGCAGTGCCGACGCGTCGCACTCCAGCACCTGACGCAAGGTGGTTATCAGTCGTTGAAAACGGTCCTGATGCCCAATACCGCTTTGTAATTCAATGGCGATGCCCGCCAGCACGTCTACGGAAAAGCTCATGGCTACCTCATTGTCATTTTGACAATTCATATTGTCATATTGACAATAAAACATATAGTCATTTTGACTACCACCTTATAGGTGGTAAAACAACTAATCCTTTAAAATCAAACAAATAAAAAGTTGGCACGCAACCTGCAATTAGCAAAACATCTTTTTTGAAAAACGCTGAATTAATTGAGGTTGTTATGTCTATTCTGGTTAAAAATAACATTCATTGGGTTGGCCAACGTGACTGGGAAGTGCGTGATTTCCACGGAACTGAATACAAAACGCTGCGCGGCAGCAGCTACAACAGCTATCTCATCCGTGAAGAAAAAAATGTCCTGATTGATACCGTAGACCACAAGTTTAGCCGTGAATTCGTGCAGAACCTGCGCAGTGAAATTGACCTCGCGGATATCGACTACATCATCATTAACCACGCTGAAGAAGACCACGCCGGGGCGCTGACCGAGCTGATGTCCTGCATCCCGGACACGCCGATTTACTGCACCGCCAACGCCATTGACTCTATCAACGGGCACCACCATCACCCGGAATGGAACTTTAACGTAGTGAAAACCGGTGATTCGCTGGACATTGGTAACGGCAAGCAGCTGATCTTCGTTGAAACGCCGATGCTGCACTGGCCGGACAGTATGATGACCTACATGACCGGCGATGCGGTGCTGTTCAGTAACGACGCCTTCGGTCAGCACTACTGCGACGAACGTCTGTTTAACGACGAAGTTGACCAGACTGAACTGTTCGAACAGTGCCAGCGTTACTACGCCAATATCCTGACGCCATTCAGCCGTCTGGTTACACCGAAAATTACTGAGATCCTCGGCTTCAACCTGCCGGTCGATATGATTGCCACTTCCCATGGCGTGGTATGGCGCGACAACCCGACACAAATCGTTGAGCTGTACCTGAAATGGGCGGCGGATTATCAGGAAGACCGCATCACCATTTTCTACGACACTATGTCCAACAACACCCGCATGATGGCGGACGCGATTGCCCAGGGCATCAACGAAGTTGACCCGAATGTAGCGGTGAAAATCTTTAACGTCGCCCGTAGCGACAAAAACGAAGTTCTGACCAACGTCTTCCGCTCTAAAGGCGTGCTGGTCGGGACTTCCACAATGAACAACGTGATGATGCCGAAAATCGCCGGTCTGGTGGAAGAGATGACCGGCCTGCGTTTTCGTAACAAGCGTGCCAGCGCCTTTGGTTCACACGGCTGGAGCGGCGGTGCGGTAGACCGTTTGTCCACGCGTTTGCAGGATGCGGGCTTTGAAATGTCCCTGAGCCTGAAGGCCAAATGGCGTCCTGACCTCGATGCGCTGGAACTGTGCCGCCAGCACGGCCGTGAAATCGCGCGTCAGTGGGAGCTGGCTCCATTGCCGGAAACAACCGTGAAAGCCGTCGCCCAGGAAGAAGCCTGTGCCTGTGCCGCTGCGGCTGCCGCCGATCTTGGTCCCAGCATGCAGTGCAGCGTGTGCCAGTGGATTTACGATCCAGCAAAAGGTGAACCGCTGCAGGACGTTGCACCGGGTACGCCGTGGAGCGACGTGCCGGATAATTTCCTGTGCCCGGAATGTTCACTAGGTAAAGACGTCTTCGACGTACTGGCAACGGAGGCAAAATGAGTCACGGCATTGTCATCATTGGTTCGGGCTTTGCCGCCCGCCAGTTAGTCAAAAATATCCGTAAACAGGATGCGGCTGTTCCGCTGACCCTGATTGCCGCGGACAGCATGGATGAGTACAACAAGCCCGATCTCAGCCACGTTATCAGTCAGTCACAGCGTGCAGACGACCTCACCCGCCAGTCGGCGGGGGAGTTTGCCGAACAGTTTAATTTGCGCCTGTTCCCACATACCTGGGTAACCGACATCGACGCCGATGCCCACGTAGTGAAAAGTCAGGACAAGCAGTGGCAGTACGAAAAACTGGTGCTGGCAACGGGGGCTTCAGCCTTTGTACCTCCGGTTAGTGGGCGTGAGTTAATGCTTACATTGAACAGCCAACAAGAGTACCGCGCCTGTGAAACGCAGCTGCGTGACGCCCGGCGGGTACTGATTGTTGGCGGTGGCCTGATTGGTAGCGAACTGGCGATGGATTTCTGTCGTGCAGGTAAAGCGGTGACGCTTATCGACAACGCCGCCAGCATTCTGGCCTCGCTGATGCCGCCGGAAGTCAGTAGTCGCTTACAGCATCATCTGACCGATATGGGTGTCCATCTGCTGCTGAAATCACAGCTTCAGAGTCTGGAGAAAACCAGTACCGGTATTCGCGCCACGCTCGATCGTAGCCGCAACGTCGAAGTCGATGCGGTGATTGCCGCCACCGGCCTGCGCCCGGAAACCGCACTGGCGCGTCGCGCCGGATTGAACATCAATCGTGGCGTCTGCGTCGACAGCTACCTGCAGACCAGCCACCCGGACATTTATGCCCTCGGCGACTGTGCGGAAATTAACGGTCAGGTCCTGCCGTTCCTGCAGCCGATTCAGCTGAGCGCCATGTATCTGGCGAAAAACCTGCTCGGCGGCAATGCGCCATTGAAACTGCCAGCCATGCTGGTAAAAGTCAAAACACCAGAACTGCCTTTGCATTTGGCCGGGGAAACTCAGCGCCGCGATCTGAATTGGCACATCGCCGCCGAAGCACAGGGGATGGTCGCCAGAGGGATGAACGACGAAGGCCAGCTGTGTGCGTTTGTCGTCAGTGAAGACCGCATGAAAGAGGCCTTTGCGCTGCTGAAAACGTTGCCCGTGTAAGTCCAGAGAACCGTTGCTTGATTTATTAACCTCACGCACATGGATGTGCGTTGCCACTTGTCAGTATGCCCCGGCATGTTTTTCTTGCCCCGCCAGTCCCGTAATGCCAGTCAGTTAAGCATTATTGAGAACATGTAATTCCGGCTCAGGGTTCCGTTCACCTCAGCAATGTCATTTCTCTGAGGCTCGGAAACCCGTGAACGTGTAAGGGAGGCTCACCGCCGCCTCCCTTACATCCCAGGCTCCCGGCGGGAAAATCGTCGCTGCGCGATTCATTCGTCTTATGCCGTCTGCCTGTCGGGTCGGGGCCGAGCCTGCGTCCCTGCAGGCCATCCCCTCTGCCCGCATCCCTGCGGGCAGACCCGGTCAGCCGTCAACGCCTCATCGATTTTCAGCCGGACCAGGGTCATCACTTCAACGCTCTGACTTCCAGCTCAATATGTTTTGCTGTTTAAACAAAAAACGCAGATGGTCAGGTGTGGGCTGGTCCGGCTGAAAATTGCCGACGTGTTTTCGTAAGGCCGGGAGAGCCAGCATGGATGCTGGCTCAGGGCGCGTTTTGCAGGGACGCTACCTCGCGCCCGACCCGGTAGCCTGAAGGAATAAGCGGAGGGAACCACGAAGTGGCAATTTTCCCGCCGGGAGCCGGGATTGTTAAGGGTACGGCGATAGTACCCTTAACACGTTCACGGGGACTATCATTTCAGATATGTGAAAAATTTAAGGTGAACGTAGCAATGCGACGGAGGCAACAGATTCATTACCTCCGGTTCGTTAACTGATAAGCATTACGCCAGTCTCGGGGCTTTTTTATTTTTGCGTCAACACCCGCGCCGCGGCAATCACGCCCTGCCCCAATGACAACCCGCCGTCGCCCGCCGGTAAACGCTGTGGGAACAGTAAGGTAAAATCACGCAGATAAAACGCCAGCCGGGATGACAATAAGCGGTTATGCATCACGCCGCCGCTGAAGACTAACGTTTTAATTCCGCGCGTTTCGGCCTGCTCACGCATCAGTGTGGCAAACCCACGCGCCAGCGCGTCGTGAAATGCCCACGCTCTTTCAGCAGGGGCGGTCTGCCAGGTTAGCCATTGCTGCCAAAAAATCGCTAAGTCCAGTTGATTGCCATTAAGCGGCACCGTAACAGGGTGATCAACGCCTGCACACTGCGATGCCAGCGCCTCCAGCGCGCAGGCAGCCTCACCTTCATAACTCAACGATTCCGGTGCACAATGCAACGCGGCGGCAACCGCATCAAACAAGCGCCCGCACGACGATGCCAGTGGGGCATTGATTCCCCGCTCGATGGCGCGCGCCAGTACGTTCCAGTTTTGATGTTGCAGCGCCGATGTTTCCGGATAACGCTGCCAGTCAGGAACAAAACGCAGGCACTGCGCGAGCAGATTGCGCCATGGCTGTTTTGCCGCTAAATCGCCGCCCGCCAGCGCTACCGCCGGTAAGCCACCAAGGTGTTCGCATTCACGGTAGTTGACCCGCAGACATTCGCCGCCCCACAGCTCGCCATTTTCCCCCATGCCGATGCCGTCCAGCGTCAGAGCAATCACATCGCCGCCATCGAGCGGCCAGCCGTGCTCGGCAAGACATGCAGCGGCATGAGCATGGTGATGCAGTACCGTTTCGGTTGGCAGATTCATCTCGCTGGCCCACTGGCTGGAAACATAGCCAGGGTGCGCATCATGCACGATACGCTGCGGCGTAAAGTCATAAATGTTCTGGATCAGACGTAACGCATCACGCCACTGCTGCTGAATGCCGTCATCACTGAGATCGCCTAAATGCTGGCTGATAACCGCCTGTTCGCCGCGCACCAGGCAGAAAGTATTTTTCAGATCCGCGCCTAAGCACAACATCGGCGGCACGTCACGAAACCCCGGCGGCAGTGCTATCGCATCCGGCACGTAACCCCGGGAGCGGCGCAGTATTTCCCCACTGTCACGCACCACGGAGTCATCCATGCGCTGCATAATTTCACGGTTATGCAGCAGAAAACCATCAGCAATCTCACTTAAATCTTCCAGCGCCTGCGCATTGGTAATAGCAGGTGGCCTGCCGCTAAGATTGCCGGAGGTCATTACCAGCGGACAATTCATCTCTTGTAAGAGCAAATGCTGCAACGGATTCGCGGGCAGCATGACGCCCACTTCCGTTAACCCTGGCGCAATGCCTTCGCTCAATGCAGCGACATAGCGTTTCTGCACCAGCACGATCGGCGCGGCAGGGGTTGTCAGCAAATGACGTGCGGGTTCAGGTAATCCGTCATCAGCAGGCAGCATTACCGCCAGCGGTTTCGCCGGACGGTGTTTACGCAGCCTGAGCAGTGCGACGGCGTCATCATTGCGCGCATCGCACACCAGATGAAAGCCACCAATGCCTTTCACGGCCACAATGCCGCCCGCTTTCAGCTGTGCCACCGCCGCCTGCAGGGCGTCTTCTTTTTCAGCCCGCACGTCAGTACTGATCCATTCCAGATGCGGGCCGCATGCCGGACAAGCAACAGGCTGGGCATGGAAGCGACGGTCATACGGGTCACGATACTCTTTGTCGCATTGCGCACAGAGTGGGAACGACGCCATCACGGTCAACGGACGGTCATACGGCATGGCGCGGATAATGGTAAAACGTGGGCCGCAGTGGGTGCAGTTGATAAAGGGATAACGATAGCGGCGTTCGCCGGGAGTGTTCATTTCAATCAGACATTCGGGGCAGGTCGCGGCGTCCGGAACGATCTGCGTATTCATCGAACCGCCAGCGCTTTGACGAATCGAGAAATCGGCAGGCTGCTGCGTCCAGACGAACGGTTCGCTCTCAACGCTGTCAATGCGCGCCAGCGGTGGGCAGTGTTGATGTAACTGCGCAATAAACTCCGCCGGATCTTCCTGCAAGCGCACAACCACACCGTCACCGTCGTTACACACGTCGCCATGCAGTTGTAACCGCTGCGCCAGTTGCCAGACGTAGGGGCGAAATCCGACGCCCTGTACTTTGCCGCGAATACGCAACTGTACGCCGGAGTGGTTGTTTATTGTCATGATAAATTCCCGCGGTATTGTATCCCTGAAATATCCGTTTGCCGGATGGCGGCTTCGCCTTATCCGGCATGTATTTTACGCGGATTTTCAGATATCAGAACAGCAAAGATGCGGTGGAATCCAGCGCCGCGCGACGGCGTTTTTCAGCGCTCAGTTGCTCAAGCTTGTTGCGATCCACATAAATCAGCGCGTGAGTCGGGCAGACTTCCATACAGGCAGGACCGGCCTCACGGTGGTGGCACAGGTCGCACTTATTGGCTTCGGCTTTTTCTGCACGGACGTTCAGACCCGCGCCGCTGTTACGCACAACCGGACGCACGACCACTTCCATTGCGCCGTAAGGACAAGCCACAACGCAAGTTTTACAGCCAATGCAGCGTTCCTGCATTACGTGAACAAAACCTTTATCACGGCTGATCGCACCGTTCGGGCAGACGTTAGCGCACGGCGCGTCTTCACACTGGCGGCACAGCGTCGCCGTGGAGACATTAACGCCTTTGATGACGTGAATGCGGGGTAAAAAAGTTTCAGGGGTCAGCGATGCGCAGTCCTGGTTATCCTGATGGGATACCACGCAGGCCACTTCACAGGTACGGCAACCAATGCATTTATTGGCGTCTGCAATGATGAAACGGTTCATCAATTTCTCCAGCAATGACAGAATATCTGCCGAAGCATTCACAAATCGTGCCAGATTTTAATTTACTGTTATTAAAGGATTTTTATTATAATGAATACAAGGATGGCGTGTCATCGTCACTAGTGACGATGACAAATGACAGCCGTCAGCGCTAAGCGGGCGGCGCAACAGAGTCGCGCTGGATGAGTTCACCGGTGAAAGTCTTTGGCGGCGTAAACGCCCCGTCACCCAACATAAAGATCAGGCGCCCAATCGTTTCCTGAATCATTTCTGTTACCGGAATTTTTACGCTGGAAAGCGCCGGAATAGTGTATGGCGCGAGGGTGATATCATCGAAGCCAATCACCGACACCTGTAAAGGCACCCGCACACCATGGGCGTGTAACTGCTTCATCGCGCCGATCGCCATATCGTCATTGCTGGCCACCAGCGCGGTAAAATTGACCTTACGTGAAAGCAACGCATCAACGCCCGCAGCACCGCAGGCTGGCGTCCACTTTCCCTTAACAATCAAGTCATTATTAAGCGCAATACCATGATGTGCCAGCGCGTCTTTATAACCTGAAAGTCGCTCCACGCCGGTTGGAGAATCCATCGAGCCGGTAATAAAACCAATCTCTTTATGCCCGGCGGCAATGAGCTGAGTAACGGCGTTAAAGCTGGTCTGCTTTTGATCACACCATACGCTGTGGCTACTGTTTTTCCGCAGGCGTCGGTTAAGCACCATAATCGGCTGAGTATGGGCGTCGATGATATCGTCTATCTCATCCACACTGAGAAAACGCGGATAGATCATAATCGCGTCGCAGCGTAAGTCCAGAAGGTATTGGATCGCCTGGCGTTCTTCCTCAGCGCTGTGCTTACCGTCAGCCAGCAACAACTGACGCCCCTTATCCTCCGCCATGCGTGCGGTATGAAACAACAGTTCGCTGAAATAGACGCCGTGATAAAGGGTGTTCGTCACCACCAGTCCCAGCGTCTGCGTGGTTTTCGCCGCCAGGCTACGCGCCAGCAAGTTAGGGCGATAACCACTCTCTTCAATGGCCTGAAACACGCGGTCTTTGGTCTCCTGGCTGACGTAGCCGTTCCCGGAAAGCACCCGGGAAACCGTCGCTTTCGACACGCCGGCACGCTTCGCCACCTCGAGCATCGTGGTCATATTACTCATCCCTATTCTCTCAATGTAACGCAGTGTACTGCACCGTTTCGCCGCTGTCCTTGCTGCTACATCGCAGACGCCAACATCCAGTGATAAACATCACAATTACAATAAATTATCAAAATTAAATCTTGCTAAATATAAATAAATTAAACATTCTTTTGTGGAACCGGTTTCCCATCTGCGTTTCATAACCCAGAAAAGCGACCCAACGTAAACGGATAAAACATAACGTACCCTACTGATAAAACAGGATTAAATCCGATGTCCAAGAATTATGCAGCGCTGGCGCGCTCCGTTGTGACGGCTCTGGGAGGCGTTGACAACATCACAGCAGTGACCCACTGTATGACCCGTTTGCGTTTCGTTATCAAAGATGACTCGCAGGTCGACAGCGCGACGCTGAAGACGCTTTCTGGCGTACTTGGCGTGGTGCGTAGCGATAACCAGTGTCAGGTGATCATCGGCAATACCGTTTCGCAGGCGTATCGCGAAGTGGTCAGCCTGTTGCCTTTCAACATGCAGCCTGCTGAGCCGCAAACCAAACCCCGACTGACGCTGAAGCGGATTGGCGCGGGGATCCTCGACGCGCTGATCGGCACCATGTCGCCGTTGATCCCTGCAATTATCGGCGGATCAATGCTCAAGCTGCTAGCAATGATCCTCGAAATGACCGGTGTGCTGGAGAAAGGATCGTCCACGCTCACTATTCTGACCGTGATCGGCGACGGCGCATTTTTCTTCCTGCCGCTGATGGTCGCCGCGTCGGCCGCTATCAAATTCAAAACCAACATGTCACTGGCAATCGCCATCGCGGGTGTACTGGTGCATCCCAGCTTCATCGATCTGATGGCGAAGGCTGCGCAGGGTGAGCACGTTGAGTTTGCCCTGATCCCGGTGACAGCGGTGAAATATACTTACACGGTGATCCCGGCGCTGGTGATGACCTGGTGCCTGTCATACATCGAACGTTGGGTCGATCGCATCACTCCGGCAGTCACCAAAAACTTCCTGAAACCAATGCTGATCGTGCTGATCGCCGCGCCGCTCGCCATCGTCATCATTGGCCCGATCGGCATCTGGATCGGTAGCGCAATTTCAGCGCTGGTGTATACCATTCACGGCTATCTCGGTTGGCTGTCAGTGGCCATTATGGGCGCATTGTGGCCGCTGCTGGTGATGACCGGTATGCACCGTGTCTTTACGCCAACCATTATTCAGACCATTGCCGAAACCGGAAAAGAAGGCATGGTGATGCCGTCGGAAATCGGCGCCAACTTGTCGTTAGGCGGTTCATCGCTGGCAGTGGCATGGAAAACCAAAAACCCGGAACTGCGTCAGACGGCGTTAGCGGCAGCCGCCTCTGCCATCATGGCAGGGATTTCCGAACCCGCGCTGTATGGCGTGGCGATCCGCCTGAAACGACCACTGATTGCGAGTCTTATCAGCGGTTTTATCTGCGGTGCCGTTGCCGGCATGGCCGGACTTGCAAGCCACTCCATGGCGGCTCCAGGTCTGTTCACCAGCGTACAGTTTTTCGATCCGGCCAATCCGATGACTATCGTATGGGTGTTTGGCGTGATGGCGCTGGCGGTGGTGCTTTCCTTTGTATTAACACTGATTCTCGGCTTTGAAGATATTCCTGTCGAAGATGCCGCCGCGCAGGACAGAAAAAATCAGGCCGCACAACCGGGCAATATCAATGGAGCCAGCATTTGACTGGTATGAACTGAGGTTAATTATGTCTGTTTTTCCGCAAGGATTTTTATGGGGCGGCGCACTGGCCGCCAACCAGTCTGAAGGGGCGTACCGGGAAGGTGGCAAAGGGCTGACGACCGTCGATATGATCCCTCACGGCACAAGTCGCATGCCCGTCAAACTGGGACAGGAAAAGCGCTTTACGTTGCGGGATGACGAATTTTATCCCAGCCATCAGGCGATCGACTTTTATCATCGCTATAAAGAAGATATCGCGCTGATGGAGGAAATGGGTTTTACGGTATTTCGTACTTCCATTGCCTGGAGCCGTCTCTACCCTAACGGCGATGAGCTGACGCCGAATGAAGAGGGTATCGCATTTTACCGGGCGGTGTTTGCCGAGTGTAAAAAATACGGTATTGAGCCGCTGGTCACGCTGTGTCACTTCGATGTGCCAATGCATCTGGTCACCGAGTACGGTTCATGGCGTAGCCGTAAAATGGTGGAGTTCTTTACCCGCTACGCCCGGACCTGCTTTGAGGCCTTTGACGGACTGGTGAAGTACTGGCTGACGTTCAACGAAATCAACATTATGCTGCACAGCCCCTTTTCAGGCGCCGGGCTGGTATTTGAAGAAGGTGAAAATCAGGATCAGGTGAAATATCAGTCCGCTCACCACGAACTGATAGCCAGCGCCCTGGCGACTAAAATAGCCCATGAAATTAATCCGCAAAACCAGGTCGGTTGTATGCTGGCGGGCGGTAATTTTTATCCTTATTCCTGTAAACCAGAAGATGTGTGGACCGCGCTGGAAAAAGACCGCGAAAACCTGTTCTTTATTGATGTGCAGGCGCGCGGGGCCTACCCGGCTTATTCTGCCCGCGTGTTTCGCGAAAAAGGCGTGGTCATAGAAAAAGCCCCGGAAGATGACGACATCCTGAAAAACACCGTCGATTTCGTCTCGTTCAGCTATTACGCATCGCGCTGCGCCTCGGCGGAAATGAACACCGGCAATACCAGCGCCGCCAACGTGGTGAAGTCGCTGCGTAATCCGTATATTGCGGCCAGCGAATGGGGCTGGGGCATCGATCCGCTTGGTCTGCGCATCACCATGAATATGATGTATGACCGCTACCAGAAACCGCTATTTCTGGTGGAGAACGGGCTGGGAGCGAAGGATGAAATCGATGCCAATGGTGAGATCAATGACGACTATCGCATCAGCTATTTACGCGAGCACATTCGCGCCATGGCAGACGCGATTGAAGATGGCGTGCCGCTGATGGGTTACACCACCTGGGGCTGTATTGACCTGGTTTCTGCCTCAACCGGTGAGATGAGCAAACGCTACGGTTTTGTGTATGTGGACCGCGATGATGCGGGCAACGGCACGCTGGCGCGCACCCGTAAGAAATCATTCTGGTGGTACAAAAAAGTAATCGCCAGCAACGGTGCCGATCTGGCATAACAGATCTGCCGGAGGGGGTTACAGCCTTCCGGCAGAATTACATATTTTCATTTCATTTATTACATTCCAGATGTGGAATCGTCCTTCCAGTTTCAGGTTTGCCCTCATCCTTTTTTACTGGCATTTTATTCAGTAGTTTTTAATCCTGGCCGTTCACCACAAGGAAACGTGCATGTCTGATAAAAATGGCACAACAGCAGTGGCTATCACTAAACCCGTACGTCGATTGAAAGTTGGCTATGTCAGAAAACGCCATGAAGATCCCAAAACGGGTTACACGCGACGAATCAGTCGGCACGCCTCACTCACTCTGAACGGCGACTGGCTGGAACAAGCAGGGTTTCCTACCGGTACGGCAGTGAGTGTGTCAGTGATGCAGGGGAAATTAATTATAGAGCAGGCCATTGAGTAACGAGGAAGGCGGGAAACAGGCCGGATGTCACTCACATCCGGCACTGATACGGTTTACTCTTCTGGCGCTTCCAGCTCGGAGAATCCACCGTGTCCTTCCCAACCGGCTAATCGCTGATAGACGGTATCAACAGCATCTTTGATCGGCTGTGTCATCGGGTAGTAAAAACCGACAATATCCGGCTGAATGCCAAGGAAAATCACCTCGCCAACGTCATCTTTCAGCTGATCTATCAGGTAGTTCAGCGGCATGTTGTGGGTGGTCATCATGAACATCTCGGCAATATCATCAGGATCGATAATACGGATTTCACCGGGGTTCAGCCCCATATCGGTGGCATCAACAATCAACAAACGTTGCGGACGCAGTTCACGGATGGCGACAATATCGTTCTCCGGCGCGCTACCGCCGTCGATGACAACCCAGTTGCCTTGAGGATTTGCAGCACACATTTCAGCCAGCAGCGGGCCCGCGCCGTCATCGCCCATCATGCTGTTACCCACACATAATAAAACGTCAGTCACGGTGTCTCCTCACCATCAGATAGATGGCGCTTTCCTGGTGGATGTCGTGCAGCATGCTAAGCATCAGCTTGCTCCACTCCTGCTGCTGCGGGGTCTGTACGGCACGCGCATCATCGAACGCGCGTGCCAGCATTTGCACATGGTTGAAATCGATAACGATCTCGCCGTATTTCGGCACACCTTCCATTTTCCGGCGGGCTTCGCTTCCCTCAGCAAGGGTAGCAATCCATGCCAGATAGTCATCCCATGGACAAGTTAACGCCGCTTCCAGGCAATCGATGATCCCAAGGTGGTGACCAATCGCCAGGCTGTAATAGACAACCTGCTGCGCCTCGGCGGGCGTCGCATCGTTCTCATCAATAAACTTACGGCTCAGTTGGCTGAACACCACCGTTTCACTCATCGGATACGCGCCTCTTCGACAACATGGTTAAGATGCGTGACGATCTCGGTCAGACGCGGATCGTTTTCCGCCTCCAGCCAGCGCGCCACCTGATGCTCGCCCTGCCCTAACTGCGTCATATAGTCATCAGCAATCTGGCGACCATAGCGGTATCCCGCCAGACGGCGAGCCTCGCGATCCACCTTCACGCGCAGCGGCTGAACCATATCCGGATGCAGAATTTCAGCAGGTTGTTCGTCCAGTTCGCCCGGCGCACGTGCATGAATTTTCTGTTCCAACAGGCCAAGCGCCATCGCAAAACCATACAGCGTGGCTGCAGGCGTTGGCGGGCAGCCAGGGATATACACATCCACCGGTACGATTTTGTCGGTGCCGCCCCATACGCAGTATAAGTCGTGGAAAATACCGCCGCTGTTACCGCAGGCACCGTAAGAGATACAAATTTTCGGGTCTGGCGCAGACTGCCAGGCGCGCAGCGCCGGAGAGCGCATGGCACGGGTTACCGCGCCGGTAAACAGCAGGATATCCGCATGGCGCGGGGACGGTACCACTTTGATGCCAAAACGTTCGGCGTCAAACAGCGGAGAAAGCGTGGCGAAGATTTCAATTTCGCAACCGTTGCAGCCGCCGCAGTCCACACGGTAAACGTACGCTGAACGCTTGATGCTTTTTAGCAGCGACGCTTTCATGCTGGCAATGGATTCATCCACCGTCATCGGTACCGGAATACCGTTGGCGTCACGTGGGCCTAATAAATTGCTCATCAGCTGGCCTCTTTCATATGGCGAGTCAGTTCAATACGGTCAGACGGCACCAGGCATTTCTGGCGCTTACAGTCCGGGCAGGTCTCAAAGCTTTCACGGTGGTTTTCCGCGCGGGAATCACCGTTGTGCTTCAGCAACGCAATGGCGTAATCAATCTCTTTTTGTACCGCAAACGGGCGGTTACATACGCGGCAATTACACAGCGCAAAGCGAGACTGCTGCAGGAAATCCGCTTTCTTCCACACCGCCAGCTCATACTCCTGCGACAGCTTGATTGCCGCCGTCGGGCAAACTTCTTCGCAACGGGCGCAGAAGATGCAGCGACCGAGATTGAACTGCCACGCCAGCTCATTGGTGGCCAGATCGGTTTCTACCGTCAACGCGTTCGACGGGCACGCATTCACACAGGCCGCGCAGCCAATACACTGCTGCGGATTATGTTCCGGTTTGCCACGGAAGTTTTTATCGACCGCAATCGGCTCCAGCGGATACGACGACGTCGGCGCCCCGGTTTTGATGACTTTTTTGATAAAGGTAAACATGGCGATTCCTTATTTCAGCGGCGAGTTTTTACGCTCGATGCTGTAGCGCTCAAGTTCTTTGTACGGCACGACTTTGCTCTTCTTCTTACGTACATCGACCACGGTCATACGGTCAGTACAGGAGTAGCAAGGATCGAGGCTACCGATAATCAGCGGCGCATCGGAAACGGTATTACCACGCAGCATGTAGCGCAGCGTCGGCCAGTTGGCGTAGGTTGCTGCACGGCAGCGCCAGCGATACAGTTTCTGGTTGTCGCCGGTCATGCTCCAGTGAATGTCATCTCCGCGCGGCGCTTCAGCAAAGCCCAGTGCGAAACGGTGAGGAATATAGGTAAAGCCTTCCACCATCAGCGGGCCGCCCGGCAGGTTATCCAGACCAAAGTCGATCATATTCAGTGCGGTGTAGACTTCATTAATACGAACTTTCAGACGAGAAATAACGTCGCAGCCCTGCTCGCTGTGAACTTCCATCGGCAACAGACCATAGCCGACAAACGGGTGATCGGCGCGGGTGTCACGCGCGTGGCCGCTGGCGCGAACCATCGGGCCGACGTTACTGAAGTCACGAGCAATTTCCGGGTCCAGACGACCAATACCGACCGTACGCTGTTCCATATTCGGCGTGCTGAGCAGCATATCGACCAGTTCCTGCACGTCCCGACGCATCTGCTGCGCCAGTTGACGGGTCTGGATCATATCTTCTTTCAGCAGATCACGACGGATACCGCCGATCAGGTTCAGACCGTAAGTTTTACGTGCCCCGGTGAGGATCTCCGCCATCTTCATCGACGTTTCACGCACGCGGAAGAACTGCATAAAGCCGGAGTCAAAACCGGTGAAGTGACAGGCCAGGCCGAGGTTCAGCAGGTGCGAGTGCAGACGCTCAACTTCCAGTAGAATGGCACGGATCATCTGCGCACGTTCCGGCACCACGATGCCCATCGCATTCTCAACGGAGGTGGTATAGGCGGTGCTATGCGCAAAGCCGCAGATGCCACACACACGATCTGACAGGAACGTCACTTCGTTGTAACCCATACGGGTTTCCGCCAGTTTCTCCATGCCGCGGTGGACATAGAATAGGCGGTAGTCGGCGTCGATAATGTTCTCGCCGTCCACGAACAGGCGGAAGTGACCGGGTTCATCGGAGGTGACGTGCAGCGGGCCAATCGGCACCACGTTATTTTTCTTGTCGCCCAGTTCGTTGATGAACTCGTAGGTTTCAGCATCGGTAGTCGGAGCCGGGCGCTGACGATAATCCATGCTGTCTTTACGCAGCGGATAGAGTTCGTCCGGCCAGTCATCGGGCAGTACCAGACGACGCTCATCCGGCAAACCAACCGGGATCAAACCGTACATATCGCGCACTTCGCGCTCGCCCCAGACCGCAGCCGGAACGCGCGGCGTGACGGACGGGAACTCCAGCTTGTTGGCATCGACTTCAACTCGGACAGTTATCCAGCATTTGGTGCCCTGCTCCATCGACATCACGTAGTAAACAGCGTAATGACCGCACAACTGGCGTTCGTCGTTACCAAACAACACGGACAACCAGCCGCCCTGTTTGTAGTACAGGAACTCCACCACTTCCGGCAGGTAGTTCACCTTGACGGTGATCGTCAGCTGATCTTTGGTCTGCCAGGCTTCATCCAGCACCACGCCCGGAAAGGCCTGATGCAGCGCAGCGAGATATTGTTGACCTAATTTTTCTTCAGACATGCTCAAACTCTCTTAAATCACGCCACCAGCAAGGAGACGAACGCTAAAAACGCAAACCCAAAACCGGCCCAGGTCACGCGTGAAGTGGCGCAAAAACGCAGACGCGCCATGCTGTTTTCGAACAGGGCGATGACCAGCACGCCGAGGACCAGCTTGACGACGGCAATCACCAGCGCCAGCAGCAGCCCACCCGCGGTGAAGGTTTCCATCTGTCCCCACGGCAGGAACACACCGACGAACATTTGCAGAACGACCAGTTGCTTGAGGCTAATGCCCCATTTCAGCACGGCAAAACCGCTGCCGCTGTATTCAGTCAATGGACCTTCCTGCAGCTCCTGCTCGGCTTCTGCCAGATCGAACGGCAGTTTGCCCATTTCGATAAAGGTGGCGAAAGCACAGGCGCACAGCGCCAGAATCAGCGGGATGCTATACGCGGCAGGCCAGTGATAAACGGTATCGGCAATGTTGCTGATGTGGGTCGAACCGGCAACCTGCGCCGCCACCCACAGCCCCAGCAGCAGGATAGGTTCAACCAGCACGCCGAGCATCGCTTCACGGCTGGCACCAATGGCAGTAAACGGGCTACCAGTATCCAGTCCCGCGATAGAGAAGAAGAAACGGGCAATGGCGAACAGGTAAATTAAGGTGATCAGATCGCCCAGTTGTGGCAGCGGCGAGCCAACGGTCACTACCGGCAACGCAGTGGCGATAGTCAGCATCACGCCCACCATCACAAACGGCGTCAGGCGGAAAACCCAGCTGGAATCCGCAGGCGCAATGCTCTGACGACCCAGCAGTTTGATAATGTCGCGGTATTCCTGCAAAACGCCCGGACCGCGGCGATTGTGCAAACGCGCGCGCGCCACACGGGTAACGCCGGACAGCAGCGGCGCAACGGCAAACAGCACCAGCGCCTGAATTAACGGATATAAAACACTCATTCTCAGGCTCCTCGTGAAACCACAATCACCACCAGCACCGCCAGCTCAATTAGCGCCAGTCGACGGAACAGCACCGGCGCAGCCGCATTCTGCCAGCCCGGAATCAGTGATACCGGGTTTAGCCATTTACGCAGTTTGAGTACCGGGGCAAAGGCTTCTTTCACCGGCATGGCAAAACCGTGCGCGGTAATGACCATTGACTGCTCGTGATCGTAACCACACACCCATGCCGCACCGCGTGAACGCGACGGCAGACGGTTGCCTTTAAAAATTGCCATGATGATGAACGGCAGCAGCGGACATGCGATCAGCAGCAGCGTGATCATTGGCTGAGAAACGGTGGTGTTCGCAGTTTCCAGCGGCAGCGGAACGGCAGAGGAGATCATCGGCAGCAGCCACGGCGCAGCAACGCCGCCAATCACGCAGCAGATAGCCAGCGCAACGACGCTCACGCTCATCAGGATTGGCGCGCAACAGGCGTTTTCAGCTTCCTTCGTGCGCGGTGCGCCAAGGAACGTAACGCCATAGACTTTCGCCATACACATCACCGCCAGCGCGCCGGTAATTGCCAGCCCAACCGCCAGCAACGGCCCTAACAGACGACCGACAAACGCGCCACTGTTACCCAGCTTGAAGAAGGATTGGTAGATAACCCATTCGCCGGCAAAACCGTTCAGCGGCGGCAGCGCGGCCATCGCCATCAGGCCAACCAGCATCGCCAGAGAGATAACCGGCATACGTTTACCGATCCCGCCCAGTTTTTCGATATCACGATGACCGGTACGGAACCAGATGCTGCCTGCGCCCAGAAACAGAACGCTTTTGAACAGGCTGTGGTTGACCAGATGGTACAGACCGCCGGTTAAACCCAGCGCAATCAGTGCTGGTTGATTGAGGGAAATCCCGGTCACGCCAGCACCCAGACCCAGCAGAATAATGCCGATGTTTTCCAGCGTGTGGTACGCCAGCAGACGCTGGATGTTGTGCTCCATCAGCGCATACAGACCGCCGACAAACGCGGTGATCATCCCCAGCACCAGCAGCGTAACGCCCCACCACAGCGGCGCGTTACCGCCCAGCAGCGACAGCGACAGAATACCCAGCAGACCCACCTTCATGACGACGGTAGAGAACAGTGCCGCAGCCGGTGCGCTGGCATTGGCGTGAGCCTGTGGCACCCAACCATGCAGAGGAATAATTCCGGCCAGCAGGCCAAAACCCGCCACGCCCAGCAGCCAGATGTCGGCGCCGAGCGGCAGCTCCTGGGTACGCAGATCAAGCAGACGCAGCTCCAGGGTGCCGTAGCGTTGCCACACAAGGTAGCAGGCAACCGCCAGCAGCAGCGTACCAATACGTCCCAGCGCAAACCACAGTTTGCCTTCTTTACTGCATCCGGTGAGGAACACAGCACACAGCGCCATGATTTCCGCCATCACCACCAGCGTACCGAGGTTGCTGGCAACCACCGCACATACCGCCGCGGCCATCAGCAGATTCACCAGCAGGCCGTTAGCTAAAACCAGCGGATGACGATGCCAGTCAATGTTGTACAGGCTGACAAACAGACCGCACAGACCCAGCGTAATCAGCCAGATAGCGTTCAGCGGCGTCATTTGCAGACTGTGACCAATAAACGGCATCACGCCGCTGACCGCCAGCCCATTAATCAGTACGCTAAAACCCGCAGCCGCCGTATACAGGCTGCCCACCGCACCGCCAACCCCGGCAATCCAGCCACTCAACGATTTATGAAATGAAAACAGAAATGCCAGAACCGCCGCCGCTGTAAACCAGGCCACGCCGCTGTTAATCAGTGAAATTGCGCTCATTTTGCATCCCCACTCTGAGCCTGCTGAAACAAGGTGAGATCGCCGAAATCGGTGTTGAAAGTCAGCTCACGCTTACGTTTGCTGGCGCGGGCGATATCCATGTTGCTCACCAGGTGCAGGGCTTTGGTTGGGCACATGCGCACGCAGGCCGGACCTTGCTCGTCAAAACTGCACAGATCGCATTTCACCGCGATGGCGCGAACGCCCGGAACCCAGTCCAGCAGCGTGCTCACACGCGCAGGCGCTGGCGGAGCCGGAGGCGCTTTTGGCGTATTGGCGTTCGCCGGGATGTGCAGCGGACGGCTGCCGGAAAACTCAATCGCGCCGAACGGACAGGCAATCCCGCACAATTTGCAGCTGACGCACAGGCTTTCATTCAGCTGTACGGCGCCATCGACACGGTTAATCGCATTAACCGGGCAAACGGTGGCACAAGGCGCATCTTCACACTGGTGGCAAAGCTGCGGCGCGGATTCTTTTTCATTTAACATCACTTTCAGGCGCGGCATTGACTGCAGGCCATGCTGGCGATGTGTCTCTGAGCAGGCGGCCTCACAGGTGTGGCAGCCAATGCAAAGAGTGGAGTCAGCAATTACAAAACGATTCACCAGGCATTCCTCAGGTGATAGTCATTTTTGACGAAAACATGTCTGCAAAATGTCATTTCGACATTTTTCGACATGCCCATTCCCTAAAACATCGTGACGCAGTATGTAAACCGCATCATGACAAAGTGGACGGCCCCCGAGGCTTAAGCCGGGCTATGTCCCTCAACCAGTTGGCTTAAATTCACCGGCATATTGTTTTCAACCGCGGTCTACAGGCTGTCGTAGACGCTGGCGATTTTTTCGAGATAGTGCTCCAGCACCTGCTCGCGATCGCGGTTGCTGATACGCTCATCGACCTTACCGTCGATGGTCAATTCTGCCTGTGCAATCAGCTGCTTATCATCACCGTCTTTTGTTTCGACGTAGTATTCGATGGTATGACTGTTAAAACCGTCCGCCAGCGTGACGTAGATAGTGAAGTGTTCAAAAAGGACGAAGCAGAGATCTTTGTCCGGTGCGCAGCTCATTGCATGATGCAAACGCGCTTTTGACAGGGTGATCCCCTGAACCAGCGAGTTACAGTAAATACGCCACTGGTCCTGTAGGCGACGATGCCGTTCAGCGATGTAATCGGCTTTTTCGCTTATTTCCCAAATAGTCATGTCAGGTTACCCGTTTAGCAGAGATGAACAGCCTTAAGCACATTTCATGCCAAAATTAAATTACTTAATTTTCATATAGATAAAAAATCAAAGGCGGGTGACGACATGTCATTTCGTCATCGTCGTCATTGTCACGAATGAAAAAATTCAACCTGGCATGCTTATTGCTTTTGATACGGCAACTTCACAGGAGGCGGTATGCACGAAATAACCCTCTGCCAACGGGCACTGGAATTGATTGAACAACAGGCCACCCAACACGGCGCAAAGCGGGTAACTGGGGTCTGGCTCAAAATTGGCGCATTTTCTTGCGTAGAAACCAGCGCTCTCGCCTTTTGTTTTGATCTGGTATGCCGTGGCACCCTTGCAGAAGGTTGTAAACTCCACCTCGAAGAACAAGAAGCCGAATGTTGGTGCGAATCTTGTCAGCAATACGTCACGTTACTGACGCAACGCGTGCGCCGGTGTCCGCAATGCAATAGCGATATGCTGAGAATTGTGGCCGACGACGGCTTACAGATTCGACGTATTGAAATAGATCAGACTCCAGCGCCGGATGGCGACGCCTAAGCGTCTTATCCAGCCTACACAAAGAGCTCGTTTGTAGGCCGGATAAGGCAAAGCCGCCATCCGGCAACAGATATACCGCAAGTAAAAAGATCAGGAGTGAGCGATGTGTACGACATGTGGTTGCGCTGAAGGCAACCTATATATAGAGGGTGATGAACATAATCCCCACTCGGCGTTTCGCAGCGCGCCATTTGCCCCGGCGGCTCGTCCGGCGCTGAATATTACCGGTGTGAAAACCTCAAATTTCACACCGAGCCAGACTGAAGAAGGTGATTTGCACTACGGTCACGGTGAAGCAGGCACCCACGCGCCAGGCATGAGCCAGCGCCGCATGCTGGAAGTGGAAATTGACGTACTGGATAAAAACAACCGCCTGGCCGAGCGCAACCGTGCCCGCTTTGCGGCCCGTCAGCATCTGGTACTGAACCTTGTTTCAAGCCCGGGTTCCGGTAAAACCACGCTGCTGACCGAAACGCTAATGAAGCTCAAAGACAGCGTGCCATGTGCCGTCATTGAAGGCGACCAGCAAACGGTGAACGATGCTGCCCGTATTCGCGCCACCGGCACGCCCGCCATCCAGGTCAACACCGGTAAAGGTTGCCACCTCGACGCCCAAATGATTGCCGATGCCGCGCCGCGTTTGCCGCTTGACGATAACGGTATTTTGTTCATTGAAAACGTCGGCAACCTGGTGTGCCCGGCCAGTTTCGACCTCGGCGAACGTCATAAAGTCGCCGTGCTTTCCGTCACCGAAGGTGAAGACAAACCGCTGAAATATCCGCATATGTTTGCCGCCGCATCGCTGATGCTGCTCAACAAAGTGGATCTGCTGCCGTACCTCAATTTTGACGTAGATAAGTGCATCGCCAGCGCCCGGGAAGTGAATCCGGAAATTGAGATCATCCTGATTTCCGCCACCAGCGGCGAAGGGATGGATCAATGGCTGTCATGGCTGGAGAATCAGCGATGTGCATAGGTGTTCCGGGTCAAATCCGCACCATTGATGGCAACCAGGCTAAGGTCGACGTTTGCGGTATTCAGCGCGACGTCGATCTGACGCTGGTCGGTAGCTGTGATGAAAAGGGTGAGCCACGCCTGGGCCAGTGGGTACTGGTTCACGTCGGTTTCGCCATGAGCATCATTAATGAAGCAGAAGCGCGCGACACGCTCGACGCGCTACAAAACATGTTTGACGTTGAGCCGGATGTCGGCGCGTTGCTGTATGGCGAGGAAAAATAATGCGTTTTGTTGACGAATACCGCGCACCAGAACAGGTGATGCAGTTGATAGAGCACCTGTGTGAACGTGCTGCACTCCTCCCCTACACGGCTGAACGCCCGCTGCGCATCATGGAAGTTTGTGGGGGTCATACCCACGCAATCTTCAAGTTCGGTCTCGACCAGTTACTGCCTGAAAACGTCGAGTTTATTCACGGTCCAGGCTGCCCGGTGTGCGTTCTGCCGATGGGCAGAATTGACAGCTGTGTCGAAATCGCCAGCCACCCGGAAGTGATTTTCTGCACCTTTGGCGACGCGATGCGCGTCCCGGGTAAACAAGGTTCTCTGCTACAAGCCAAAGCGCGCGGCGCGGATGTCCGTATCGTCTATTCCCCAATGGATGCGCTGAAGCTGGCCGAAGAAAACCCAACGCGCAAAGTGGTGTTCTTTGGCCTGGGTTTTGAAACCACCATGCCGACAACCGCCATCACTCTGCAGCAGGCCAAACAGCGCGATGTGCAGAACTTTTACTTTTTCTGCCAGCACATCACCTTGATCCCAACGCTGCGCAGCCTGCTGGAACAACCGGACAATGGCATTGATGCCTTTTTAGCGCCGGGTCACGTCAGCATGGTGATTGGCACTGACGCCTATAATTTTATTGCCTCAGATTTCCATCGTCCGTTAGTGGTCGCTGGCTTCGAACCGCTCGATCTCCTGCAGGGCGTGGTGATGTTGATTGAGCAGAAAATTGCCGCGCACAGCCAGGTAGAAAACCAGTATCGTCGCGTGGTACCGGATGCCGGTAACGCGTTAGCCCAACAGGCTATCGCCGACGTGTTCAGCGTGAATGGCGACAGCGAATGGCGCGGTCTGGGCGTCATTGAATCATCAGGCGTTCACCTGACGCCTGACTATCAGCGCTTTGACGCCGAAGCGCATTTCCAGCCAGCGCCGCAGCAGGTGTATGACGATCCGCGCGCGCGTTGCGGAGAGGTATTGACCGGCAGATGCAAACCGCATCAGTGCCCGCTATTTGGCAAAACCTGTAACCCGGAGACCGCATTTGGCGCCCTGATGGTCTCCTCCGAAGGCGCATGTGCCGCCTGGTATCAGTATCGTCAGCAGGAGTGTGAAGCATGAACAGCGTACAACTCGCCCACGGTAGCGGCGGCCAGGCTATGCAGCAGTTGATCAACAGTCTGTTTATGGAGGCATTCGCGAATCCGTGGCTGGCGGAACAAGAAGATCAGGCACGTCTGGAACTGGCGCAACTGGTCGCTGAAGGCGATCGTCTGGCGTTTTCAACCGACAGCTATGTTATCGATCCGTTGTTCTTCCCGGGCGGTAATATCGGCAAGCTGGCAATCTGCGGTACGGCTAACGACGTGGCGGTCAGCGGCGCGATACCGCGCTACCTCTCCTGCGGTTTTATCCTCGAAGAGGGTCTGCCAATGGACACGCTGAAAACCGTCGTTAACAGCATGGCGGCAACCGCGCGCGAAGCGGGTATTGCTATCGTAACCGGCGATACCAAAGTTGTGCAGCGCGGCGCGGCGGACAAACTTTTTATCAACACCGCCGGAATGGGCGCGATCCCCGCCAACATTCACTGGGGTGCCCAGACCCTGAGCGTGGGCGATGTGCTGCTGGTCAGCGGTACGCTTGGCGATCACGGCGCAACTATCCTTAACCTACGCGAACAGCTGGGTCTTGATGGCGAACTGGTCAGCGACTGCGCGGTATTGACGCCGCTTATCCAGACGCTACGTGATATCCCCGGCGTGAAGGCGCTGCGTGACGCGACCCGTGGCGGCGTGAATGCGGTAACGCATGAATTTGCCGCATCATGCGGGTTTGGCATTGAGCTGTCTGAAGCGGCCCTGCCCGTGAAACCCGCGGTGCGTGGCGTTTGCGAACTGCTGGGTCTGGATGCGCTCAATTTTGCTAACGAAGGTAAGCTGGTGATTGCCGTTGAACGTCAGGCTGCTGAAGCCGTGCTCGCCGCACTCCACGCCCATCCTTTAGGACGCGATGCCGCGCTGATTGGTGAAGTGGTAGAACGCAAAGGTGTGCGTCTGGCCGGACTTTACGGCGTGAAACGAACCCTCGATTTACCACACGCCGAACCATTACCTCGTATATGCTAACTGCCCATTAGCAGCAACGTGTAGGCCGGATAAGCGAAATCGCTATCCGGCAATAATTTACGACTTATACCTATAATTCATTTACCGTTTTCGCACCGTTCTGCGGTGCTTTTCCTGGAAAAGCAATATGTCGTATACACCGATGAGTGACCTCGGACAGCAAGGCCTGTTCGATATTACTCGTACATTATTACAGCAGCCCGATCTCCCGTCTCTCAGCGAGGCGCTTTCGCAGCTGGTCAAGCGTTCAGCGCTGGCCGACTGCGCGGCTATTGTGTTATGGCAGGCACAAACGCAACGTGCGCGTTATTTTGCGACGCGTGAAAATGGTAAACCCATCGATTATGAAGATGAAACGGTACTGGCCCATGGCCCGGTACGCCGTATTTTGTCTCGCCCCGATGCGCTGCACTGCAACTATCATGAGTTTACGGAAACCTAGCCACAGTTGGCTTCAGGTGGACTGTATTCTGAATTTGGCCACTACTGCCTGCTGCCGCTGGCGGCGGATGGACGCATCTTTGGCGGCTGTGAATTCATCCGCAACGAAGATCGTCCGTGGAGTGAAAAAGAGTACAACCGGCTGCAGACCTTTACCCAGATAGTCGGCGTCGTTGCGGAACAAATTCAGAGCAGAGTCAGCAACAACGTCGATTACGATTTGCTGTGTCGCGAACGTGACAACTTTCGTATCCTCGTCGCCATCACCAATGCGGTGCTCTCCCGCCTGGACATTGACGAGCTGGTCAGCGAAGTCGCCAAAGAGATCCATCACTACTTCGACATTGATGCCATCAGCATCGTGTTACGCAGCGATCGCAAAAACAAGCTCAGCATTTATTCCACCCACTATCTGGATGAACATCATCCGGCGCACGAACAAAGTGAAGTGGATGAAGCAGGTACGCTTTCTGAACGCGTTTTCAAAAGCAAAGAGATGCTGCTGATTAATCTGAGCGAACGCGATACGCTCGCCCCTTACGAACGGATGCTGTTCGAAACCTGGGGCAACCAGCTACAGACTCTGTGCCTGCTGCCGCTGATGTCCGGCAACACGATGCTTGGCGTGCTCAAACTGGCGCAGTGTGAAGAAAAAGTTTTCACCACCGCCAACCTGAAACTGTTGCGCCAGATTGCCGAACGCGTAGCCATTGCGGTAGATAACGCGCTTGCCTATCAGGAGATACACCGCCTGAAAGAACGTCTGGTCGATGAAAACCTGGCGCTGACCGAGCAACTGAACAATGTGGACAGTGAGTTCGGCGAAATTATCGGTCGCAGCGAAGCCATGTACAGCGTACTCAAACAGGTCGAAATGGTGGCGCAGAGCGACAGCACCGTATTGATTCTGGGTGAGACAGGTACGGGTAAAGAGCTGATCGCCAGAGCGATTCATAATCTGAGTGGGCGTAACGCCCGCCGGATGGTGAAGATGAACTGCGCGGCAATGCCTGCCGGATTACTGGAAAGCGACCTGTTTGGTCACGAGCGCGGCGCGTTTACCGGGGCCAGCACACAGCGAATTGGGCGTTTTGAACTGGCGGATAAAAGCTCGCTGTTCCTCGATGAAGTAGGTGACATGCCGCTGGAGCTACAGCCTAAGCTGCTGCGCGTACTGCAAGAGCAGGAATTTGAACGCCTGGGCAGCAACAAGCTGATCCAGACCGACGTTCGGTTGATCGCCGCCACTAACCGCGATCTGAAAAAGATGGTTACCGATCGGGAATTCCGTAACGATCTGTATTACCGGCTGAACGTTTTCCCAATCCATTTACCTCCGCTGCGCGAGCGCCCGGAAGATATCCCACTGCTGGTGAAAGCCTTTACCTTTAAAATTGCTCGCCGGATGGGACGCAATATCGACAGTATTCCTGCCGAAGCGCTTCGTACCTTGAGCAGCATGGAGTGGCCGGGTAACGTGCGCGAACTGGAAAACGTGGTGGAGCGCGCGGTTCTGCTTACCCGAGGCAACGTGCTACAGCTGTCCCTGCCGGATATTGCCGCGTTGACGCCGTCCGTACCGCCGGTAGCCACCGAAGTTGCGCAGGATGGCGAGGACGAATACCAGTTGATCATGCGCGTCCTGAAAGAGACCAACGGCGTGGTTGCCGGTCCTAAAGGTGCTGCGCAGCGATTGGGGCTAAAACGAACCACGTTGTTGTCGCGTATGAAGCGATTAGGTATTGATAAGGATGCGCTGGTTTAGCCATTGTGGCTATACTGGGTGATAACTCAACGAAAGGAGGCAGTATGGCGGTATCAGCACGTAATCAATTAACCGGTACAGTCAGTGCAGTTGCCACTGGTGCAGTGAATGATGAAGTTGAACTGACGCTGGCTGGCGGCGCAAAACTGGTCGCGATTGTGACCCATAGCAGCCAGCAGGCACTGGGTCTGGCGAAAGGAAAAGAAGCCATTGCGCTGATTAAAGCGCCGTGGGTGACGCTGGCGACTGAAGACTGTGGCCTGAAATTCTCTGCCCGTAACCAATTTGCCGGTAGCGTTTCACAGGTAACCGAAGGCGCCGTTAACGCCACCGTACACATCAAAACTGATGCCGGTTTTGACATTGTCGCGGTCGTGACGAACGAAAGTCAGCAAGAGATGAAACTGAGCCAGGGAAGCCGGGTCATCGCGCTGATCAAAGCCTCGGCCATTCTTATTGCCACCAAAGCGTAACTGCCATCCGGTACCGGATAGTTAAATTGCCCGATGGCGCTACGCTTATCGGGCCTACGCGACAGGTGAGCCTGCGCTTGCTGGCCGGATAAGGCATCGCCGCTATCCGGCACAAAATAACCAGATTACTTCTTGCGCTGATATTTCTCAGGTAATTCCGGGACGGGACGCTTGTCATCAATCAGATGGCGAACGGTCAGAATTGGGTGACGCCAGAGCATTCTCGGCCCGGCCCAACGCATAATTTGCTTCATCTCTTCGCGTTTAGCAGGTTGATAGCAGTGCACCGGACACTGCTTGCAGGCCGGTTTTTCCTCGCCAAACACGCACTTATCCAGGCGCTTTTGCGCATAAGCAAACAACGCATCGTAATGCCCCTGCTCATCTGAAGCTTCCGGACACTGGCTTTCGTACAGCGAGATCATCTTTTGGATCGTTATTTTTTCACGAGCAATACGTTTGCCGGACATGATGCCTCCATAATTAAGTTGCATAAATAATACACCTTAATCATGAAGGCAACCAAGACCCGAGTACCGCTTACTCGTCACAACGGCTAAATAGCCCTGCGTTTATAAGGACGGTAGTGCGGTAGCCAAAAGTTATCTTTAATACTCTGCGACAGCGCGTCGTCGCTCATCTTCTCTGCCACACCCGACTGCTGTGCCGCCTTACCGACCTCAAAGGCAATGCTGCGGGTCACCTCGCAGATTGTCCCAATCTCCGGCAACAGAGCGCCTTCCCCGTTACGCACCAACGGGGAAGCATCGGCCAGCGCACGGCTTGCCGCCATCAGCATAGCCTCTGTTACGCGTGTCGCGCCGCTGGCGATAGCCCCCAGACCGATGGCCGGGAAAACATACACGTTATTGCACTGCGCCACCGGAATGGAGCGTCCATTAAATTCAATCACACCGCAGGGACTGCCGGTCGCAATGATGGCCTGTCCCTCGGTCCAGCGAATGATATCTTCTGGTCGCGCTTCCATTCTCGAAGTGGGATTCGACAACGGCATAACAATCGGACGGTCGCAGTATTGGTACATCGTGCTAATTACCTCCTGCGAGAACAATCCAGCCTGACCCGACACCCCCAGCATAACCGCCGGTTTGGCATTGTGGATCACCTCCAGTAACGACGGTGCCGGCCCCTCATACTGCCAGTCAGAAATTTCCTCAGGCGACTGCGCCAGCGGTTGCTGGAAATCAGCTAAGGCATTATTGGTGGTCATCACCAGACCGTCGCGATCCACCATAAAAATGGTCCGTCTGGCTTCAGCCTGGCTCATTCCTTCACTGATGCGACAGGCAATAATATGCCGGGCAATCCCACATCCCGCAGCCCCCGCCCCCACAATTACGATTGATTGCTGACGGAAGTCACGACCGCTGCCTCGGCAGGCAGCAACCAAAGTCGCCAGAGCCACCGACGCCGTGCCCTGAATATCATCGTTAAAACAGCACAGCTCATCGCGATAACGGTCCAGCAGCGGTACCGCGGTATGCTGGGCAAAATCTTCAAACTGCAGCAGAACGTTAGGCCAGCGCCGTTTTACGGCAGCAATAAACATTCCAATAAATGCGAAATAGTCTTCACCAGTTATGCGCGGATGACGCCAGCCGATATAGCGCGGATCGTCCAGCAGTCGCGCATTATTCGTGCCGACATCCAGTAAAATAGGTAGCGTATTCGCCGGATTTACCCCGCCACAGACGGTATAGAGCGACAGTTTCCCGATAGGAATTCCCATACCGCCAACGCCCTGGTCGCCCAGCCCCAGAATGCGCTCACCATCGGTGACGACGATGACCTTGATATGGTGCCGTGGAATATCATGCAAAATATCGTCAATACGATCGCGATCGGGCCAGGAGATAAAAACACCGCGCGCACGACGATATATCCACGAGAATTTTTCACAGGCGGCCCCGACTACCGGGGTATAAACGATGGGCAGCATCTCTGGAAGATACTTTTTCAGCAGGTAATAAAATAACGTTTCGTTGGTATCCTGGATATTACGCAGGTAAATATGTCGAGCGTTGTGGGACTCAGCCTCAAGATATTGTTGATACGCCCGTTCGGCTTGTTCATCAATATTCTCAATGGCGCAAGGCAGTAGCCCACTCAGGTTAAAGTCGTGCCTTTCTTGCTGCGTGAAGCTGCTTCCCTTGTTTAATAACGGAGATTCAAGCAGTAACTTCCCCGTAAACGGGACGTATAAAACATCGTTTGTCACGTTGCCATCCATAAATTACAACCAGATAAAAAATAAGAGCCTGCATTAGCAGGCTCTCGGGATTCAAATCAGGACATAGTTGGCAACCAGCATCGCCGCAATACCGGCCAGCGCTGGAAGCAGCGTTCTTCTGACGATCATAAACGGTGAACATTCTCCTGCTTTACTCACCGCAATAATGATTCCAGCCACTGGGGACATTGAGCGCCCCATTCCCGCCATTAACTGCATAGGCAGGATCATATTGACGGCGCTCTCACCAAATTTTGCTGCAATGGAGGGGGCCAGTCCGGAGAAGGAGAAAAAGGCGGCAACACCAGAGCCTGTCAGGATGGCGGTTACGCCCACCAGCGCGGTCATCACCAGCGTCATGCTGGTAAAGCCCAGTCCTGCGTTTTGCACTGACTGTAACAGGTAGTCCACCGCGCCAATTTTCTGCAACCCTTGGGCGTAGATATCCGCACATACCAGCAAGGAAACGATACTGGTAAACATGCTGCCCATGCCTTTGAAAAAGACCTGTAATCCTTTGCAGCTGCTTTTGAAATCACGGGTAGCCACCAGTTCAAAGAAAAATGCGACCACAGCGCCAAGGATCATCGCCGTGACTACGTCAATTTTGATGGATTTGATAACCAAAGGGCTAAAGACCAGCACCAGTGCCACCGGCAGGACCGGCAAAAGAGCATAAATCGCGGGCGCTTTGCGACCCTCTTCTTCCGCTTGCGCCACGCTTTGCGCACCCGGTACAAAGCTATCCTTTTTGTCGAAATATTTCGCGGTGAAGTAAATCACCACCGCCACGGCCAGCATAACCGCCACCGCAACCGGCATCTGGTAATGAGCAAAGTAGATAGCGCTTTCCATTCCGGCATGCTTCGCCGCCAGATTCGCCGTACCTGCCGCAGGCCCTAGATCCATAAACGCGCACAGGGCAATCATCGCGGCCGCAGAGGCTTTACTGACTCCGAGGCGCACCAGAACCGGGAAGAATGTCACCAACAGCAACATTGCCAGGCCCGCCGCACTTGAAATTGCCACGTGCAGAAGCTGCGCGCAGATGTACCCCAACGCGAGGATAAGGTAAGGCGCTTTAATTACCTGTAGCGGGCGAATGCACATATTCACCATCGCGTTCGATGCTTTGATGTGATCCATATAGCTGGCAAATCCACCCGCCGCCATGATGATAAGACCGATACCCGCAATTTGTGTGGTCAACGATGCTTTTGCAAAGCTAAAGATATCCAGCCAGGTTGACCCCGTGGATTTCGCTTTATCATAGAGAATGCTGTTTTCTGGATAAAACAGTACTGTGATGGTCAATAATGCCAGTCCAGCGAGTAATAAAACAGTTTGCGGCTGATAATTTTTAACAATTAACCATGCAGCAATAACTGTTATCACTATTGCTATAATAAACGCCGTCATAATAACAATTCCTATGCCATACAAATCTGGTAGGGTTACCCGTCATATCATCATAGCTTATGCAGGATACCGGGAAATCACATCCATATATAAGCAGTTATAATATGTACGTAAATTTATCGTATTACATACTCAAATATTGAGATTTAATTGTAATGGGTTGTGTGGTTGTAAAATACGGGAAAGGTGTTTTCCCACCTCTTTTTGTGAGTAAGATCGCAACTCATCTGAATACGGTCACATCCTCCAAAAAAGGCTGGATGCGGGTTTCCAGGATATTCATTCAATGATTGACGTCGAAAGCGTATTACCCTATAACAGCGTTGATATACAACAGCCATCGGGTGTTATCTATGTACAAAAAAAACACGTTAAGTCTGGATGAGTATAACTCACTTACTCTTAATATGGGCGATCTTACAGAATCTGAGTGCCGACTTAATGAGTACATTAATAAGCACTTCAATGAACTCCCCTATCATGGCATTGTTGATCTCTCGCAGAATGCGATGGTAAGTAAAGCTACTATCGGTCGATTCCTGAATAAAATAGGTTTTACCGGTTATGCCGCTTTCCGTAAAGCATTAGACATTACACTGTCAAAAAATAAACTATCAGCACCTTTTGAGAAAAACATCAAACTGCGTAACAATTCCAGCATCACGACAGAAAGTATTGTTACTGATTTCACGCATAAAATATCAACGTTATTTAGTCAATTTAAAAATAATATCGATATTGAAAGCCTGAATGCGTTTATCGATCTGGTATTAAACAATCAACGCCATATTTATGTCGTCGGTCCTTCATCTTCTCATGCCATGGCGACGCATTTTTGTACGTTGCTAAAGTACTTTCGCAGCGATATTACCCTGTTACCAACAGACATCAGCGAACTCCCCAAATGCCTCATCAATATCAAGGAGGAGGACGTCCTGATTGTGTTCTCTTACTATCGATTTAACCGGGTCGCGCTCAATATTGCAAAATGGTTCAGAAAAAAGAATGCCGTCGTAGTGTTGGTGACCAACTCAGAGGCGAACCCTTACGGTAAGTTCTGCGATCTGCAGTTTGTTCTCCCAAGCGACGTACATTCCATTTTTCAAAGCCGTATTCTTGGCTTCTTTTTTATCGAACTCATTCTGCATCTGGCTTATGAGAAAGGAGATAGCGAGGGGAATTTTGCCCAACTGGAAGAATTGTTCGTCTTCTTCGAAACATTTTCTGCATCGGCTCATAATACTTAGCGCTGCCAGCCGCCAGGAGAGTTATCCCGCCCGGCAGCATGACGAATCAGGCAATCTCTGCGGTTTTCACGCGATCGAACTCAGCAATTGTTTCCGCAATGAGCGCATCGTTAGCCCCGATATATGACAGCGGCTCACAGGCGGCGGTAATTTCTGCCACAGACAATGACGCGCGGATTTCCGGGCTAGCCTGTACGATCTCCATGAAGCTGTGCTCGCCGGTTGCATGCTTCAGCAGGTTTTTCACCAGGTTATAAGCGGACTCTCTGCCAATTTTGGCGGCAAGTTTCATCGTCAGCGATTCCGACATAATAAAGTGCTTCGAGCAGTCAAAATTAGCGCGCATCTTCTCTTCATTAACAATGAGATGCGAAAGCAGATTTTTTGCGCGCATCAGGCTGGTCGATAACGCATTAGAGGCCTCCGGGAGGATCGTCCAGTTCAGTACCCGCATTGAGGCGGCTCGCACATCCTGTTGATCCAGCATTGCTGGCGCGCCGGAAGCATACATCCACCCCATCCTTGCCAACGTTTGCATCATGTTACTGGCGCGCGGATTCACTTTGTGCGGCATCGTGCTTGACCCGCCGCCGCCTTCTCCTTCAAGCACTTCGGCAATCGGCGTGCGTCCCATGGTTTCGACATCGTTAGCCAGGCGACACAGCGTGCCGTGGATAAGAGCAAAAAACTGCACAACCTCAACAACCGCATCCTGGCTGGCATTATTAATCCCGCAGGGCACGTTCAGACCCAGCGCTAACATCAGCCGCTTGCGCGTTTCCATTCCCTGCTCGCCCACAGAAGCCAGGTTGCCCACCGCACCGCCAAAGAGTCCGGTAACGGCGCGCGGATACAGCTGCTGGAGCCTTGTCAGGTGGCGGTTTATCTCCGCCAGATAACTGCAAACATGCAGCCCCCACGTCGTTGCAGAGGCATCCACCGAATTGGTGCGAGCAACCATTACCGTACGAGCATGTCGTAACGCCATCGTTTTCATGGTTTCGCCAACATCAAGCAATTGCTCACGCAATAGCCGCAGCGTTTGCTGCAATCTCATCGCCATGCCTGAGTCGAGTAAATCCTGAGTGGTGCATCCCCAATGCAGAAACTGACTTACCAGCGGCGTTCCGCTGGCGGAGATCTGATCGATCAGCGGTTTTATCGCCATGCCGACCGTCTGTGTTTCCTGCGCCAGCGCTGGCCAGTCTATCTGTATTTCCCGACAGGTTTGTTCAATTTCAACGGCCGCCTGTTCAGGGATAATCCCCAACTCACTTTGCACGCGAGCGACCGTCGCCTCAAAGCGCAACCAACAACGCAGCAGATTGTCGTCAGACCATATTTCCCGCATCCTGGCCTGAGTGAACAATGATGAATAAAGGTCAGAATCAAATACCGTTGTTTGCTTCCCGTACATACAGCGCCTCTCCGGCCAATGAATGCGTGATAATCGAAAATGTGATTAATCAATTTTGCGGGATCTGTCTGCCAATTTATAGGGGAAAATAGTATTCCCACCCCAAAAATAATTATGAGAATACAACTTTCCCATTTTCAGCTTTTCTATCCAGTAGAAATGCGATGCACTTCACAGTAATTTTTAAAATGTAGATCAAATAGCCGTAATATTTCAAAAGAATCGTTCATAAAATATTAGAACCATTAATATAATAGCAAAAATAGAGATATTTATGCGTGAATAATCACATTTCATTACGAGAAAAAATGATTCCCATACCGCTGCCATTCCTTTTCCACAAACAATTATCCCGCTGTGAACTTTATTTTATGGTCAGGAAATTAATGCAAGTTTGAGGGATGACATGAAGCTAAAAAATTATTCACTAATATTACTAATGGGTATGAGTTCCTCGGCGTTCGCCTTAAACGTCTATAATAAGGACGGAAATACGCTGGATATTTATGGCCGCGTTGAGGGAAAAATTGCGAGTGGCCAGAATTCATTTGCTGGTAGCGAAAGCCGAAGCGATCTGGGTGGCCGTGTCGGTATTTATCTCACCCGGGATCTGGACCTTCTGCCAGAAACTAAAATCGTGGGGCGCCTGGAATGGCAGGTGCGTACCGAAAAAAATGATAACAATACCGGTGAAAGCGATATGGAGGCCCGTTATTCCTATGTCGGCCTGTCAAATAAAACATGGGGCGAGCTGATCACCGGGAGAACCAAGAACCCGTTGTATCAGGTGATGAAAATGACCGATAAGTATAAAAACTTCACCCCCAATATCTACAGCTATGGTATTACAACCATTGATGATTCTTACCAGTTCAACCGACAGGACGGCACCGTTCAGTGGAACGCCAAATTTGCCGGTAACGAAATCCAGCTGGCATGGGTCTCCGGTAACGGCAACAGTGATAACGAAGCGCTGGATTACGGGGCAATGGCCAGCTATCGTAAGTCTTTCAAATTTGGCGATTTTAGGATTACACCTGCGATAGCGGCCAGTCGTTACAAACGACAGGATGGCGTAGTGACCACCGATGGGCGTAATCAAAACGATCAAATTATGGGAGGATTACAACTCAGCTATAAAGCCTATGAAGTCGCGGTAACCGCATTGCGTACTTCTATTTCTCGCGATAACAAAAGCGATAATAATTATAAAGGGATGGATTCACTCATTTCCTACAATTTTGGCACCGTCAAGGTTCTCACCGGATATAGTTTTTTAAATGAAGATGGTAAAGATATTGCTGAAAAAGAAGACTGGCGTGCTGAAGCGCAATTAACATTGGCTGAAGATACGTGGTTATCATTTACTTACGATAAAGAGTTCGCCAGTAAGAACAAAAAAACCAATGATGATGCGCTCATCGTTGGGCTCCGTTATGATTTCTAAGAGATAAAAAATGAAAAAGATAACATTGCTTGCCGCAGCGACGACCCTCGCATTAAGTAGTCTCTGTGCTCACGCGGATACGTTATTAGCACCTTCCGCACATGCGAAAATGGATGGCGAGAATAAAATTGTCGCGCTTTATGGTAACTCTTTCACTTTCTATAACAATAATATTAATACCCGCCTGCGGGATTTAACGCAGTCCCTACTGCCAGACCATGCCAAAGGCTATAAGTATCGGGGGATCACGATTTCCAGCGGTCATTTAGGCTGGCAAATTGAGAATATGCGCTATCAGAACACGCTACAGAAATGGGATGTCGTCATCCTGCAGGGGAACTCAACAGAAACGATTTCAAAGAAAGAAAGTACCCGACAAAACTTCGTGGACTCTGCAACCCAAATGGCTGAGATGGCGCATAAAGCCGGTGCAAAAGTTGTCTATTTCATGACCTGGCCGAAAAAAGACAAACCCGAAGATAGCCAAAAACTGGCAGATGCTTATATCTCGATTGCGCAAAAAACGGGGGGATATGTGGCTCCGGTAGGTCTGGCTTTCGAGAAAGCACGTAAAACGCACCCAGAAATTAACCTGTATTATCATGATGGTGTACATCCTTCGATTTCTGGAACGTATCTCGCTGCCTGCGTATTCTTCGCTACCCTGTATAACCAGTCTCCAGTCGGCGGCGCGCTCCCTGTTGATACGGACATGACCCCAGCCACCGCCAAAGTGTTACAACAGGTAGCATGGGAAACCGTCACCGAGTTCCAAAAGTCATAATCACCGGGTTATTCGTTCCCAACACGCCGGCAATCGTACCGGCGTAAAACACATTATCCCCCATCTATTCCTTAGCACCCTACGCAAATAAGAATTATTTTCATTTATTTATGCCATGTGCTATATAACATAGCAAAGGCTATATTCGATGATAAATTAACCACTTTGTTGTGAGGGATACTATGCCGCATCTGCCTCGTCTGAAGTCAGTTCTCCTTGCCAGCCTGTTGACGGCACTTACGCTGTCGCCTGCCTGGGCGAAAGAAAAGTTCAAGGTCATCACGACGTTTACGATCATTGCTGATATGGCAAGCAATGTGGCAGGCGATGCGGCAGACGTCAGTTCAATCACCAAACCCGGGGCAGAGATTCACGAATACCAGCCCACGCCAGGCGACATTAAGCGGGCGCAGGGCGCGCAGTTAATTCTCTCTAATGGTCTCAATCTGGAACTCTGGTTTACCCGCTTCTACCAACATCTGTCCGGCGTACCGGAAGTGATGGTCTCAAACGGCGTAAAACCGATGGGCATCAGCGAAGGGCCATACAATGGAAAACCCAATCCGCATGCCTGGATGTCAGCAGACAACGCACTGATTTACGTGGATAACATTCGCGATGCGTTAATGAAATATGACCCGGAAAACGCAGCGACCTACCAGAAGAATGCCGATCGCTATAAAGCAGAAATTCAGCAAACGCTCGCGCCGCTCCAGGCCGAACTTGCCAAAATTCCTGCCGATAAACGCTGGCTGGTCACTAGCGAAGGGGCGTTCTCCTATCTGGCGCGCGATAACGACCTGAAAGAACTGTACTTATGGCCGATCAACGCCGATCAACAAGGTACGCCGAAGCAGGTACGCAAGGTGATCGATACCTTACGTGCGCATCAGATCCCCACGGTATTTAGCGAAAGTACCGTGTCCGACAAACCCGCGCGGCAGGTAGCCCGGGAGTCTGGCGCACATTACGGCGGCGTGCTGTACGTCGATTCACTCAGCGCTGCCGACGGCCCGGTCCCGACCTATCTGGATCTACTGCGCGTCACCACACAAACCATTGTTAACGGCATCAATAACGGCCTTGGGAGTCAACCATGAGTCAATCTGCGATTACCGTGAATCAGGTTACGGTGACGTATCGCAACGGCCACACTGCACTGCGGGATGCCACGTTTCAGGTTCCGGGCGGCTCGATTGCCGCACTGGTTGGTGTCAACGGTTCCGGGAAATCAACACTGTTTAAGGCGTTGATGGGGTTTGTCCGGCTGGCACAGGGGGAAATCTCTATCCTGCAACAGCCGGTCAACAAGGCGCTAAAACAGAATCTGATTGCTTATGTGCCCCAGTCTGAAGAGGTGGACTGGTCATTTCCGGTACTGGTGGAAGATGTGGTCATGATGGGACGTTTTGGCCATATGGGCTGGCTGCGTCGGCCAAAGGCGCACGATCACGCCTGCGTGGATGCTGCACTGGCGCGGGTCGATATGCTGGAATATCGCCATCGCCAGATTGGTGAACTTTCCGGTGGGCAGAAAAAACGCGTTTTCCTGGCAAGGGCCATTGCACAAGATGGGCAGGTCATTTTACTGGATGAACCCTTCACCGGCGTGGATGTAAAAACCGAGGCCCGTATCATCGACCTGCTGCGCGAATTGCGTGATGAGGGCCGAACCATGCTGGTCTCCACCCATAACCTGGGCTCGGTCACCGAGTTTTGTGATTACACGGTAATGATTAAAGGCACCGTGCTGGCAAGCGGTCCAACTGACACCACCTTTACCACCGAGAACCTTGAACAGGCATTTAGCGGCGTTCTGCGTCACGTCGCATTGAGTGGGGGTGAGCAGCATGTGATTACCGATGATGAGCGCCCGTTTATTTCGCGCCGCGCGGCACGCGAGGGGGAATAGTCATGAACTGGCTGACAGAAGCCTTTGGTTACCAGTACATGCTCAACGCCATGTGGGTTTCGGCGATGGTCGGCGGCCTGTGCGCGTTCCTCTCATGCTACCTGATGCTCAAAGGCTGGTCGCTTATTGGCGATGCGCTATCGCATTCCATCGTCCCCGGTGTTGCCGGGGCATATATGTTAGGGCTTCCCTTCGCGCTGGGGGCATTTCTCTCCGGGGGACTGGCTGCGGGCAGTATGCTGTTTCTCAATCAGCGCTCACGCCTGAAAGAAGATGCGATTATCGGACTGATATTTTCCTCTTTCTTCGGTATCGGGCTGTTTATGGTGTCGCTCAATCCGATGTCGGTGAACATCCAGACCATTATTCTCGGTAACGTGCTGGCGATTGCGCCGGAAGATATTTTGCAACTGGCGATCATCGGCGTCATCTCACTGACTATCCTGCTGCTGAAGTGGAAAGACCTGATGGTGGTCTTTTTCGATGAAAACCATGCACGCTCTATTGGTCTGAATCCGGGGCGTTTAAAACTGCTGTTTTTTACCTTGCTCTCCGTTTCCACCGTTGCTGCACTGCAAACCGTCGGCGCTTTTCTGGTGATTTGCCTGGTGGTCACACCCGGCGCCACAGCCTGGCTGTTGACCGATCGTTTTCCACGCCTACTCACTATCGCGGTAGCTATCGGTAGCCTGACCAGCTTTTCTGGCGCCTGGCTGAGCTACTGGCTGGACGGCGCAACCGGCGGAATTATCGTCGTACTGCAAACGCTGCTGTTCCTGCTGGCGTTTGTCTTCGCCCCCAAACACGGTCTGCTGGCGAATCGCCGCCGCGCCCGGCAGGTGAACAAGGAGTCCTCATGTTCTTAACCACATTACTGGAACCCTTTCAGTTCAGCTTTATGGTCAACGCGCTGACCATCTCCGTTATCGTCGCCGTCCCCTGCGCGCTGCTGTCGGTATTTTTGGTGTTGAAAGGTTGGGCGCTGATGGGGGATGCCATGAGCCATGCGGTCTTTCCGGGGATTGTACTGGCCTGGATTGCGGGTATTCCGCTGGCGATTGGCGCTTTTGTCGCCGGATTGTTCTGCGCGGTCGCCACCGGGTATCTTGACGATAATAGCCGTATCAAGCGCGATACCCTGATGGGGATCGTCTTTTCCGGTATGTTTGGCGCCGGACTGGTGCTGTATGTGTCAATCCAGTCTGAAATTCATCTGGACCATATTTTGTTCGGTGACATGCTGGGCGTTTCGCTGGGCGACATTGCGCAGACTGCGGTTATCGCTTTGGGGATAGCGCTTATCATCGGGCTTAAATGGAAAGATCTGCTACTGCATGCGTTCGATCCGCACCAGGCAAAGGCCAGCGGTCTTAACACCACACTGCTGCATTATGGTCTGCTGTGTATGATAGCCCTGACTATCGTCGCGACGCTAAAGTCGGTAGGTATTATTTTGTCGATCTCCTTGCTGATTGCCCCCGGTGCGATTGCGATTTTAATGACGCGCAGGTTCGCCCAGGCATTATTACTGGCTACCGCCATATCGGTTGCAACGTCATTTCTGGGTGTATACCTGTCATTTTTCATCGACAGTGCCCCCGCGCCGACCATAGTCGTTTTATTTTCCCTGCTGTTTGTCATCACCTTTATTTATTCAACGCTGCGCGATCGGCGTTTAGAGAATCAACTTCAGCTGCATGATGTATAAATAATGCTTCATGATATGTCAGCTAATGATGCTTATGCCTCTAAAACCTCGTTTCCGCATCCTGACGGGTATTATCGATATTCAATAAGATAAAAAAGAGCAACCACGAAATGAATGAGTAATTTGATACAAACTTCACCAGCCACACTTCAATGGTACATTGGGGTGTGGTGTAAATAGACCCGTTTTAGTTCCAGGCATTTTTTGAGATCCCGGCCAGATAATAGTGCTGTCGGTATTCCTCCGGTGTCATATTGTTCAGTGATTCATGCGGGCGTTCACAGTTATATTCAGATAACCATTTCTCCGTGATTTCCCGCACTTCATTCAGCATTCTGAACAGATAAAAATCGGGTATTTCTGTACGGTATGTTCGGTTAAAGCGCTCAATAAAAGCGTTCTGTGTCGGCTTACCCGGCTGGATAAACTCCAGTTTTACTGCATGTTTCTCTGTCCATTCAGCCAGTGCCAGTGAGATAAATTCCGGACCATTATCCATGCGTAGCGTGACCGGATCGCCGCGATTTGCCGCGATCCTGTCGAGCACACGGACCACGCGCAGAGCTGGCTGATTCAGTTCGATTTCAATCGACAACGCCTCACGGTTAAAGTCATCAACGACATTGAACGTGCGAAAACGACGGCCACAGACCTGGGTATCAGGCATAAAGTCGATAGACCAGTTCTGGTTCAGACTCCGGCAGGCCCGACGGAGAAGCTTTAATTCGTGGAGTTTAAAACGTGCAGCAAACGAGAGAAGTTGTGGAAAGTTACCAATTTTAAACTGAACAAGTTTACCAGTCGGGGACTCGCGTAACGGTAGGAAAAAGACTTCATCCCGGTGGCACCACATGAGAGACCTAAACCACGATTTTCGCCCACGTCAGCCTCATCTTTGCCACCAGGCTTCATCATTTTTACCGCTTTAAACGAAAGTGGCTTTCCCTCTTGTTTTACTACCATAAAGACTCCGTTATCATGCACCTTATGCAGTCATGAATTCCTACTATTAACTGTAGGATTTCATGATATTCGATGAGACAACGTGAAACCTAATGATAACCATAAAATTCACTAACTCATTAAAAATTAAGAAATATGGACATCACACTCCAATGAGTACAATAGAAAATCTAGACTCTCACACCCCCATGATGCAGCAGTATCTCAAGCTGAAGGCTCAGCACCCGGAGATCCTGCTGTTTTACCGCATGGGCGACTTTTACGAACTGTTTTATGACGACGCGAAACGTGCGTCGCAGCTGCTCGATATCTCGCTGACCAAACGTGGCGCATCGGCAGGCGAGCCCATCCCGATGGCGGGCATTCCCCACCATGCGGTGGAAAACTACCTCGCTAAGCTGGTCAACCAGGGGGAATCTGTCGCTATTTGCGAGCAGATTGGCGATCCAGCAACCAGCAAAGGGCCGGTTGAACGCAAAGTGGTACGCATCGTCACACCGGGCACCATCAGCGATGAAGCACTTTTACAGGAACGTCAGGACAACCTGCTGGCCGCCGTCTGGCAGGACAGTAAAGGCTTTGGCTACGCCACACTGGACATCAGCTCCGGGCGTTTTCGCGTCAGTGAACCCGCAGACCGTGAGACGATGGCTGCGGAACTACAGCGCACCAATCCTGCCGAATTGCTGTATGCCGAGGATTTCGCAGAAACGTCGCTGATCGAAGGCCGTCGCGGCCTGCGTCGTCGTCCGCTGTGGGAGTTTGAAATTGATACCGCCCGCCAGCAGTTAAACCTGCAGTTTGGCACACGGGATCTGATTGGCTTTGGTGTGGAAAACGCGCCGCGTGGATTATGCGCTGCCGGCTGCCTGCTGCAATATGTAAAAGATACCCAGCGCACCTCACTGCCACATATTCGCTCCATCACCATGGAACGCCAGCAGGACAGCATCATTATGGATGCCGCCACGCGCCGCAATCTGGAAATTACCCAGAACCTGGCCGGTGGCGTAGAAAACACGCTGGCATCGGTGCTCGATTGCACCGTGACGCCAATGGGTAGCCGTATGCTCAAACGCTGGCTGCATATGCCAGTCCGCGATACGCAGATACTGATCGAGCGCCAGCAGACCATCGGCGCGCTGCAGGATTCCACCAGCGAATTGCAACCCGTACTACGTCAGGTGGGCGATCTGGAACGTATTCTGGCACGTCTGGCACTGCGTACCGCGCGCCCACGCGATCTGGCGCGGATGCGTCACGCCTTCCAGCAATTACCGGAACTGCGCACTCAACTGGAAAACGTAAACAGCGCTCCCGTACAGATGCTGCGCGAGAAAATGGGCGAGTTCACGGAACTGCGTGAACTGCTGGAGCGTGCCGTGGTTGATGCCCCGCCAGTGCTGGTACGCGACGGTGGCGTTATCGCACCGGGCTATAACGAAGAGCTGGACGAATGGCGAGCGCTGGCTGATGGCGCAACCGATTATCTGGACAGACTGGAGATCCGCGAGCGCGAGCGCACCGGCCTGGACACATTGAAAGTTGGATTTAACGCCGTCCACGGTTACTACATTCAGATCAGCCGTGGGCAGAGTCATCTGGCACCGATTAACTACGTACGCCGTCAGACGCTGAAAAATGCCGAGCGCTACATTATTCCTGAGCTGAAAGAGTACGAAGACAAAGTTCTGACCTCAAAAGGCAAAGCGCTGGCACTGGAAAAACAGCTGTATGACGAGCTGTTCGACATGCTGTTGCCGCATCTGGCTGATTTACAGCAGAGCGCCAGCGCACTGGCAGAGCTTGACGTGCTGGTCAACCTGGCCGAACGCGCTTATACCCTGAACTACACCTGCCCGACATTCAGCGATAAGCCCGGTATCCGTATTGCAGAGGGTCGTCATCCGGTGGTGGAACAGGTGCTGAGTGAACCGTTTATCGCCAACCCACTTAACCTTTCCCCGCAGCGGCGGATGCTGATTATCACCGGGCCAAATATGGGCGGTAAAAGCACCTATATGCGCCAGACCGCGCTGATTGCATTGCTGGCCTACATCGGTAGCTATGTGCCGGCACAAAAGGTAGATATAGGTCCAATCGACCGTATCTTTACCCGTGTGGGCGCAGCGGATGACCTCGCATCCGGTCGTTCAACCTTCATGGTAGAAATGACCGAAACGGCCAATATTCTGCATAACGCCACTGAGAACAGCCTGGTGCTGATGGATGAGATTGGGCGCGGGACCTCAACCTATGACGGTTTATCTCTGGCCTGGGCTTGTGCTGAAAATCTGGCGAATAAAATCAAAGCACTCACGCTGTTTGCTACCCACTACTTCGAACTGACTCAGTTACCGGAAAAAATGGAAGGCGTAGCGAACGTACATCTGGATGCGTTAGAGCATGGCGATACCATCGCCTTTATGCACAGCGTACAGGATGGCGCGGCGAGTAAGAGCTATGGTCTGGCGGTCGCGGCACTGGCTGGCGTTCCGAAAGAGGTTATCAAACGCGCACGGCAAAAACTGCGCGAGCTGGAAAGCATCACGCCAAACGCCGCGGCAACGCAGGTTGATGGGACGCAGATGTCACTGCTCAGTGCACCGGAAGAGACATCACCTGCCGTTGAAGCACTGGAGAATATTGACCCGGATTCGCTGACGCCGCGCCAGGCGCTGGAGTGGATCTATCGGTTGAAGAGTCTGGTGTAATGCTCGTGGTGCCGGATGACGGCTCCGCCTCATCCGGCCTACGGCCTGATTTGTAGGCCCGATAAGCACAGCGCCATCGGGCAAATTTACCGGGCGGGGCTTCGCCTCACCTGCATTTTTGATTAGCGCTTATCTTCCGCCAACAGCGGGGGGATACTTGGCACCATCGGTGCTTCATCAATATCCTTCTGCGTCATGCGAAACGCCTGCGGGTAGTGCTCACGGCTGGTGCGACGTAGCGGTTCAGTATTACGCCAGGTGTACAGACAATGCTGGCACTGATATACCGTCCAGACGCCTTTTACCGGCGAATTCGCCATCACTTCAATATGTTCATCGGCACAACGTGGACAAATCATCTGCAACTCCTTATTTACGGTTAGCCAGCATGGCGGTCAGCTTTTCAGCCCAGGCTTTCGTTTCCGGTAAATCACATACCGGCTGGCTGTAGTGCCCACGGTTATCCGGCGCGACCGGCGTGGTAGCATCAATAATTAACTTGTCGGTAATCCCCGCCGGACTGGAACCCGGATCAAGCTCCAGCACCGACATATTCGGCAATTGCACCAGATCCCCCGCCGGATTAACCTTCGACGACAGCGCCCACATCACCTGCGGTAAGTTGAACGGATCAACATCCTCATCAACCATAATCACCATTTTCACGTAACCCAGACCGTGCGGCGTGGTCATCGCCCGCAACCCTACCGCACGGGCAAAGCCGCCGTAACGTTTTTTGGTGGAGATAATCGCCAGCAAACCGTGGGTGTACATGGCGTTCACCGCCTGCACTTCCGGAAATTCTGCCTTCAACTGTTGATACAGCGGTACGCAGGTTGCTGGCCCCATCAGATAGTCGATTTCCGTCCACGGCATCCCGAGATACAGCGATTCAAAAATAGGTTTACTGCGATAAGAGACTTTATCAATGCGCACCACAGTCATGTTGCGCCCGCCAGAGTAGTGCCCGGTAAATTCACCAAATGGCCCTTCTATTTCACGCTTGCGGCTTTCAATGACCCCTTCGAGGATCACTTCTGAACCCCACGGTACGTCAAAACCGGTGAGCGGTGCGGTGGCGATCGGGTACGGGCTTTCTCGTAGCGCCCCCGCCATTTCGTATTCAGATTGATCGTACTTCAGCGGCGTTGCCCCCATCAGAGTGATGATCGGATCGTTGCCAAGGGTGATCGCAATCGGTAGATCCTCGCCGCGCTCTTCAGCCTTATGCAGGTGCAGCGCAATATCGTGCATCGGCACCGGTTGCAGGCCCAGTTTACGCTTGCCTTTTACTTCCATACGGTAAATACCGACGTTCTGCTTGCCGAAATTGTCGACATCCAGCGGATCGCGCGAAACCACGCAGGCTTTATCAAGGTAGAAACCACCGTCGCCATCGTTCAGACGAAACAGCGGCAGAATATCAAACAGGTTGATATCGTCACCGTCGACGCTGTTTTCCGCCCACGCCGGGTTGGCACGACGCTCCGGCGTAACCGGAAATTTATCCCAGCGGCGAATGAATTCATCGATCTGTTTTTTCACCGGCGTATTCGGTGGTAAACCCAACGAGATTGCATGGTTCTGCCAGGAGCCGATAGTGTTCATTGCCACACGGGCATCGGTAAATCCACGAATGTTGTCAAACCACAGCGCAGGCGCCCCGTCGCCAATACGTCCGGTGGCATTGGCAGCCGCTGCTAAATCCGGTTCGGCGTTCACTTCTTCACTGATTTTCAGCAATTGTCCCTGGTCGTCCAGCGCCTGCAAAAAGCTACGCAAATCATCAAATGCCATTACTCATTCTCCTGTAAAAAATTCTGCGCCTGCCGTAACCCCTGCCAGCGACGGGCGTTTGGGTGTTCCAGACCAAACTGATCGAGAACGCGAGCGACAATGTGCTGCGTAATGTCATCGACCGTTTGCGGATGGTTGTAAAACGCGGGCATCGGCGGAACCATTGCGACGCCCATACGGGAAAGTGCGAGCATATTTTCCAGATGAATGGTGCTCAGCGGCATTTCACGCGGAACCAGCACCAGCTTGCGCCCTTCTTTCAGCACCACATCAGCGGCGCGCCCCACCAGGCCTTCCGCGTAGCCTGCGCGAATACCGGCCAGGGTTTTCATGCTGCAGGGGATAATGATCATGCCGTCAGTGCGAAACGAGCCAGAGGAAATACTCGCTGCCTGGTCCGCCGGATGGTGGCAGTAGTTCGCCAGCGCAGACACATCGTTAACGCTGTACGGCGTTTCGAGCTCAATCGTCGTTTTAGCCCACTTCGATAACACCAGATGCGTTTCCACTTCCGGCATTTGCCGCAGCGCTTGTAGTAGCGCCACACCAAGCGGCGCTCCCGTTGCCCCGGTCATTCCTACGATGAGTCTCATTCAACCTCTCAACATTGTTCGTGTACGAACATTTTGCATAACATACTCCCACAACCGACTCCGGGCAAGGACACCTGGCACAGATAGCTAAAGTCGCGCTTATTAAAAAATCACGCGTTACCCGCTATGATAGAGACCGATCGTTTGCCCGGAGTTCCCATGGAGTTACGAAATACCGCGTTTCACTTACTACGTCAGCTTTTTCAAAAGCATACGGCTCGCTGGCAGCATGCATTACCGGAACTGACCAAACCTCAGTACGCAGTGATGCGGGCCATCGCTGAACAGCCCGGCATTGAGCAGGTTACCCTGACCGAGGCTGCAGTCTGTACCAAGGCGACGCTTGCGGAAATGCTGAGCCGGATGGAAAAACGCAATCTGGTCAGGCGTGAGCACGACCCGGCGGATAAGCGTCGACGGTTTGTTTATTTGACCGCGCAAGGAGAAGCGTTACTGGCCAGCGCAACCCCATTGGGAGATAGCGTGGATGATGAGTTTCTGGGCCGACTTAGCGGGGAAGAGCGCGAACAGTTTACGCAGTTGGTGCGTAAGATGATGAACTGATTTACCGGATGGCGACGTAAACGTCTTATCCGGCCCACAAAGCCCTGCTCTCCGTAGAGCCTGATAAACGCTGTGCCATCAGGCAACAAACAAAGAAAAAGGCCAGCCTCACCGAGACTGGCCTTTCTTGATAGAACTTGTGCTTACTCGCGGAACAGCGCTTCGATATTCAGCCCCTGTGTCTGCAGGATTTCACGCAGACGACGCAGGCCTTCAACCTGAATCTGACGAACACGTTCACGGGTCAGGCCAATTTCACGGCCCACATCTTCCAGTGTCGCAGCTTCGTACCCCAGCAGACCAAAACGACGTGCCAGCACCTCACGCTGTTTGGCGTTCAGTTCGAACAACCATTTGACGATGCTCTGTTTCATATCATCGTCTTGCGTGGTGTCTTCCGGACCGTTTTCCTTTTCGTCGGCCAGAATATCCAGCAACGCTTTTTCGGAATCGCCACCCAGCGGGGTGTCTACCGAAGTAATGCGCTCGTTGAGTCGGAGCATACGGCTGACGTCATCAACCGGTTTATCCAGTTGTTCCGCAATCTCTTCTGCGCTCGGTTCGTGGTCCAGTTTATGCGACAACTCACGCGCGGTACGCAGATAGACATTCAGCTCTTTTACAATGTGAATCGGCAGTCGGATCGTACGGGTTTGATTCATAATCGCCCGTTCGATCGTCTGGCGGATCCACCAGGTTGCGTATGTTGAGAAGCGGAACCCGCGCTCAGGGTCAAACTTCTCGACGGCACGGATAAGCCCCAGATTGCCCTCTTCAATCAGGTCCAGCAATGCCAGACCACGATTGCCATAACGACGAGCAATTTTCACCACCAGACGCAGGTTACTTTCAATCATGCGGCGGCGAGAAGCGACATCTCCACGCAGTGCGCGACGCGCAAAATAAACTTCTTCTTCGGCTGTTAACAGTGGCGAATAACCAATCTCACCAAGGTAAAGCTGAGTCGCGTCCAACACACGCTGTGTGGCCCCCTGCGATAACAGCTCTTCTTCAGCCAGGTCGTTATCACTGGGTTCCTCTTCACTCAAGGCTTTCTCATCAAAAGCCTCTACTCCGTTCTCATCAAATTCCGCATCTTCATTTAAATCATGAACTTTCAGCGTATTCTGACTCATAAGGTGGCTCCTACCCGTGATCCCTAACGGAACTAGCACGTGAAAGCCTGGTTCCGCCGAATTATCGCTGCGGTAAATAGCGCAGCGGGTTTACGGATTTCCCCTTGTAACGAATTTCAAAATGCAAGCGTGTAGAACTGGTTCCGGTGCTACCCATGGTAGCTATCTTCTGCCCCGCCTTGATTTCTTGTTGTTCCCGGACCAGCATTGTATCGTTATGGGCGTAGGCACTCAGGTAATCATCGTTGTGTTTGATGATAATAAGATTACCGTAACCACGCAGCGCATTACCGGCATATACGACGCGTCCATCTGCGGTCGCGACAATAGCCTGTCCTTTGCTGCCTGCAATGTCGATCCCTTTATTGCCACCTTCGGTAGCTGCGAAGTTTTCGATCACTTTGCCGTCAGTCGGCCAGCGCCAGGTAGAAATCGGCGAACTGGTAGAAGTTGAGCTTGCAGTCGATTCGGTTGCACTAACTGCCGGAGCCGTTACAGGCGCTGTGACGACGGTCCCAGCAGGCTTGTTGTTCGGCAACATTTTGTTAGCACTTTGTTCACCTGAATCCTCAGAATACGTAATTGTTGGTTTCGAAGCAACAGCAACGGTGGAATTTTGTGCAGGGTTGGTCACAACTCCTTGCTGTGCTGCATCCGCCTGGGTGATGGCATTACCACCGGTAATCGGTGCACCCGACGCGTTGCCCACTTGCAGAGTTTGTCCGACATTCAGGCCATACGGGGCCGGAACGTTATTGCGTTGTGCGAGGTCACGGAAATCGTTCCCGGTAATCCAGGCAATATAGAAAAGCGTGTCGCCTTTCTTAACAGTATAGGTACTGCCACCCGTATAGCTACCTTTCGGAATATTCCCATACTGACGATTGTACACAATCCGCCCGTTTTCCATCTGGACAGGCTGTTCTGCAACCGGCTGAACCTGTGTTGGCTGAGTCGCCGGGCGTTGCACCGGTTGGATCTGTGGCGTTTGTTGTACTGTCGCCGTTGATCCCATTTTTGGTGGAGGCGTGATCAGCATGCCGGAGCTGGTGTTCGATGATGCATTGCCGCCAACAGAGCTGACCGGCGCTGGTGGATTCGAGGTGTTTGAACAACCTGCCAGCCATAACGAAACCAGTGACAATGCCGCCATGCGGCGAACGGTAAATTTGTGGCTTCCCGCGCTCATTTATCCCCCAGGAAAATTTGGTTAATACCCAGTGACGTAATCACCGTGCAAGGCATCGGACTGGACACTGGAAAACGTGACCACGATACGCTTACTAATTCCAGAATATCCAGGAAAACTCCAGGTATTCAGCAGCGTTAGCTACGCCAGCTCCCCTTTGACTAAGGGAACAAAGCGTACGGCCTCCACGGTGTCGATAATAAATTCGCCTCCCCGACGACGCACCCGTTTCAAAAACTGGTGCTCATCGCCCACGGGCAAGACGAGAATGCCGCCTTCATCCAACTGCATCATCAATGCCGTTGGGATCTCAGGCGGTGCTGCCGTCACAATGATAGCGTCAAACGGCGCTCGCGCCTGCCAGCCTTGCCATCCATCACCATGACGGGTCGAAACATTATGTAAATCAAGCTGTTTCAGGCGACGACGCGCCTGCCATTGCAAACCTTTAATGCGCTCAACAGAGCACACGTGCTGCACCAGATGAGCCAGGATCGCCGTCTGGTAGCCAGAGCCGGTACCAATTTCCAGCACCCGAGACTGCGGCGTTAGCTCCAGCAGCTCGGTCATGCGAGCCACCATATAGGGCTGTGAGATGGTCTGCCCCTGGCCAATCGGCAGGGCGATATTATCCCAGGCCTTATGTTCAAACGCCTCATCAACGAACTTTTCACGCGGCACGGCGGCGAGCGCATCCAGGACATGCTCATCTCTGATGCCCTGCGCACGTAATTGTTCAAGAAGAGTGTGTACGCGTCTGCTTACCATTGCGTGTCGGCTCCCACGCTGTCTAACCAGTCAGAAACCACCTCATGCGCGCCATATGCGGTTAAATCGACATGCAGCGGCGTGATGGAAACATAACCTTCATCAACGGCAGCAAAATCCGTATCCGGACCGGCATCGCATTTTTCGCCCGGTGGTCCGATCCAGTACAGCGTATTGCCGCGGGGGTCCTGCTGTGGAATCACCTGATCCGCCGGATGGCGGCTGCCGCAGCGGGTAACGCGAATACCTTTGATCTGATCCAGGGGTAAGTCCGGCACGTTGATATTCAGAATGCGACCGGTGCGCAGCGGTTCGCGGCTTAACGCGCGTAAAATCCGGCAGGTTACTGCGGCAGCAGTATCGTAGTGTTTATGCCCATCGAGTGAGACCGCCAGCGCAGGGAACCCCAGATGACGACCTTCCATCGCCGCCGCCACGGTACCAGAATAGATAACATCATCACCCAGATTAGGACCCGCGTTAATACCAGAAACGACAATGTCCGGACGCGGACGCATTAATGCGTTCACGCCCAGATAGACGCAGTCGGTGGGTGTCCCCATTTGTACAGCGATATCGCCATTATCATAGGTAAACGTGCGAAGTGAAGACTCCAGCGTCAGCGAGTTAGACGCGCCACTGCGGTTACGATCCGGGGCAACCACCTGTACGTCAGCAAACTCACGCAGCGCTTTCGCCAGCGTTTGTATACCGGGCGCGTGGACCCCATCATCGTTACTCAGCAATATACGCATAATCACCCATTGTGTTAATAAGTTCCCTTACAACACTGGTGGCGAAGCTACCTGCCGGTAGCCAGAAGCGCAACTCAACGGTTACGTCATCCCACCAGTTCCAGCTTAATTGTTGTGGATACAGCAACATAGCGCGGCGCGACGCGTCGACTTTCTCGCGCAATAACAGAGACTGCAGCGCGGTTTCGTCAGCAATAGCGGCTTCTTCAAACGCCAGCGCATCGCGTTGAGTTCCCCACTCACCGCTGCCCGGCAATGCCGCTGTTATCATCAATTCTTTCTCATCGACGCGACGCTGTAATTCAGTTTGTTCTTCCTGTGTGGCGACAAACCAGCTTCCGCGTCCCGACAATTGTAGCGCATCGCCGTCAACAACTTGATTAAAGTCTGTTTTTTTCAGGCGTTCACTGACTATCTGATTAAACAACGCGCTACGGGCCGCCGACAACCAAAAACTGCGTTTATTGCGATCGCGCACCGGCGCATCGCTTTGCGCCCAGCGCAGCGCCCCTTGCAGGTTGCTGCCGCCGATACCAAAACGCTGAGCGCCAAAATAGTTCGGAACGCCGCGCTCGTTAATTGCCTGCAAACGCGCTTCAACATCATTTCGCTCGCTCACTTCACGCAGCACCAGCGTAAACGCGTTGCCTTTCAGCGCCCCTAAACGCAGCTTACGCTTGTGGCGCGCGTACTCCAGCACTTTACAGCCTTCAAGCTCAAATTTGCTTAAATCAGGCATCGCATTGCCCGGCACACGCGCACACAGCCACTGTTCCGTGACCGCATGCTTGTCTTTCTGGCCAGCAAAGCTGACTTCCCGGGCATGAATTTTCAGGAATTTCGCCAGCGCGTCAGCCACAAAACGGGTGTTACAGCCGTTTTTCAGGATACGCACCAAAATGTGCTCGCCTTCGCCATCGGGTTCAAAGCCTAAATCTTCGACGACGACAAAGTCTTCCGGATTCGCTTTCAGAACGCCATGGCCTTGTGGTTTGCCATGGAGATACGTCAGATCTTCAAACGCAGTCATTTCGTTGCCTTAATGAGTAACGCCACCGCTTCACAAGCAATCCCTTCCCCACGCCCGGTAAAACCGAGTTTTTCCGTGGTGGTCGCTTTCACGTTAACATCATCCATATGGCAGCCGAGGTCTTCGGCAATAAACACACGCATTTGTGGAATGTGCGGCAGCATCTTCGGCGCCTGGGCAATAATTGTCACATCCACATTACCAAGCGTATAGCCTTTGGCCTGAATACGCCGCCAGGCTTCACGCAATAATTCACGACTATCTGCACCTTTAAAGGCCGGGTCGGTGTCCGGGAATAGTTTACCGATATCCCCCAGCGCAGCCGCGCCCAGCAGAGCATCGGTTAGCGCGTGTAACGCTACATCACCATCAGAATGCGCCAGCAAACCTTTTTCATACGGAATGCGCACACCACCAATGATAATTGGGCCAACGCCGCCAAAAGCGTGTACGTCGAAACCGTGTCCAATTCGCATTATGTCTTCTCCTGGTATACACAACATCCTGCAAGCTGCCTCGTTGCAGCGTGAAGGATGAGGTGTCTAGATAGTTCGGGTCAGATAAAATTCCGCCAGCGCCAGATCTTCCGGGCGGGTGACTTTAATGTTGTCAGCGCGTCCTTCGACCAGCAGCGGATGAAAGCCGCAATATTCCAGTGCCGAAGCCTCATCCGTAATGGTTGCGCCTTCGTTGAGCGCTCGCGTCAGGCAGTCGTGCAACAGCTCGCGTGGGAAAAACTGCGGCGTCAACGCGTGCCATAAATCGGTGCGTTCGACCGTATGAGCAATCTCGGTCTTACCAGGCTCGGCACGTTTCATTGTGTCGCGTACGGGAGCCGCCAGGATACCGCCGATACGGCTGGCTTCACTTATTGCCAGTAAGCGGGCTAAATCATCCTGATGCAGACATGGCCGCGCGGCATCATGCACCAGTACCCACTGAGCCTCCCCTGCGGCTTGCAAACCGGCAAGGACAGAATCAGCACGCTCGTTGCCGCCATCCACTACGGTAATTTGCGGGTGCACAGCAAGTGGAAGTTGGGCAAAGCGACTGTCGCCTGAGCTGATAGCGATGACTACTCGCGTCACCCGGGGATGAGCCAGCAGCGCATCCACCGAGTGTTCAAGAATGGTTTTATTGCCAATAGAGAGATACTGCTTAGGACACTCTGTTTGCATTCGGCGGCCAAACCCGGCAGCCGGCACCACGGCGCAAACGTCCAATAAAGTGGCTGCCATGTTAAATCCCTGGACGGTTTATCGATTGTTTTGCCCTGCAGTCTGAGCACGTTTAGACGCGTCAGGCACCAGACGATAAAAGGTTTCGCCCGGCTTAGTCATACTGAGTTCGTTGCGCGCACGCTCCTCAATAGCCTCTTGTCCGCCATTGAGATCGTCAATTTCAGCAAAGAGCTGATCGTTACGCGCTTTAAGTTTCGCGTTTGTAGCTTGCTGCGCAGCAACATCATCGTTGACGCGACTATAGTCATGTATGCCGTTCTTACCGAACCACAGCGAATACTGCAGCCAGACTAATAAAGCCAGCAACAGCAGCGTTAGTTTACCCATCCTGCCCCCTGAAAAACGGCATTAACATCCCATAACTTCCGCAGACAACTTTACATCAACGGTCGGGAATGCCGCGACAACGCGGGCAAATGTACCACATTTGCCCGTTGTTACGTATACCCCGTGTAAGGAGAACATAATCTCATTGTTGGTTACGGTTTGAATTAGAGCTGCCGTTATGCGGCACCACTCACCATGAAAAAAGGGAAGTGAACCTAGCCCAGCAGCCACAGGAACAATGCGCCAAACATCGACCCGACCACCAGCAGGGTAAACGTAACGCTTAGCAGCAGCCGTCCCTGCATAAGCGAATGCAGGGCAATACCCGCCACAATGGCGACGGGCAGCAACGCGAGGAAAAAGGGCCAGGTATAAATGAAAAAAAACAGTGTATTAGGGCCATACATCAGACACGGGAATCCCAGCGCCAACAACCACGCAATAAAACCGACCACGGCCCCCGGTAGTGACCAGGTGGTTTCGTCGTCGGCGGCGAAGGTATCTGACTCTGTAATAGTAATGTTATGGCTGTTACGCATATCTAATCCTGTGACCGTGACTGACCGGGCATGTGAGCTCGGGTGTCTCAGGATCTGATAATATCTTCCTGCCTCAGCAGGTCTAATAATTGGGGTACCAAATTTGTTACCAATTGTTCACCATCAAGATGAATTTCTGGCGATTCAGGCGCTTCGTATACCGAGTCAATGCCAGTAAAATTGCGCAACTCACCCGCCCGCGCTTTTTTATACAGCCCTTTTGGATCACGTGATTCACAGGTCGCCAGCGGCGTATCGACAAACACCTCTATAAAACGCCCTTCGCCAACCCGCTCACGAACCATTTTGCGCTCGGCGCGATGCGGTGAAATAAAGGCGGTCAACACCACAAGGCCCGCATCCACCATCAGGTTAGCCACCTCACCAACCCGACGAATATTCTCCTTACGATCGGCATCGCTAAATCCAAGATCGCTACACAGACCGTGGCGCACGTTATCGCCATCCAGCAGATAAGTGCTAACCCCCAGCTTGTGCAACGCTTCTTCCAGCGCTCCCGCCACCGTGGATTTACCCGAACCAGAGAGTCCGGTGAACCACAGCACAACACCACGATGCCCATGGTGTTGCTCCCGCTGTTGCGGCGTAACAGGATGGGCATGCCAGACGACGTTTTCGTCATGCAGCGCCATTATTTTCCTCCCAGCAGATCGCGCGCACCCCAGTGTGGGAAATGGCGACGCACCAGCGCATTAAGCTCCAGCTCAAACGCGCTGAACTGGGATGTCGTGGCCTGCTCCTGGACGATCGGCTCGCGTACCAGTCCAGCCCCGACGGTAACGTTAGTCAGACGGTCAATGATAATCAGGCCGCCCGTGACCGGATTATGCTGATAGGTATCCAGCACCAGCGGTTCATCAAAGGTCAGATTAACCAGGCCGATGCCGTTTAGCGGCAGCACTTCAACGTCACGTTGGGTAAGGTTATTAATATCGACCTGATACTCCACGCTATCAACACGCGCACGCGTCTTCTTGCCCGCCACTTTGATGTCATAGCTCTGCCCTGGCGACAACGGTTGTTCCGCTATCCACACCACATCAACGGCAGCGCTTTGTACCGCTGGCAACGCTTCACCGGCATCAAGTAACAGGTCGCCACGGCTGATATCGATCTCATCTTTCAGCACCAGGGTGATCGCTTCCCCTGCATGCGCTTCCTGCAAGTCGCCATCGAAGGTCACGATCCGCGCTACGCTGGACTCAACGCCGGACGGTAGCACTTTGACGCGCTGTCCCACCTTCACACTACCGGAGGCCAGCGTTCCGGCATAACCACGAAAATCAAGATTTGGGCGGTTCACATACTGCACCGGGAATCGCATCGGCTGAGTATCGACAACGCGCTGGATTTCAACAGTTTCAAGCACTTCCAGCAGCGTCGGGCCGCTGTACCACGGCATGCTGAAACTTTGCGACGCCACGTTGTCACCTTCCAGTGCTGAAAGCGGTACAAAACGGATATCCAGGTTGCCCGGCAACTGCTCTGCAAAGGTCAGATAATCTTCACGAATCCGGTTAAATGTCTCTTCGCTAAAATCCACCAGATCCATTTTGTTGATCGCAACGATCAGATGTTTTATTCCCAACAGCGTGGAGATAAAGCTGTGACGACGCGTCTGATCCAGCACACCTTTACGTGCATCGATCAGCAGGATCGCCAGATCGCAGGTCGACGCACCGGTTGCCATATTGCGGGTGTACTGCTCATGGCCGGGGGTATCCGCAATAATAAATTTACGCTTCTCGGTAGAGAAATAACGGTAAGCCACGTCGATGGTGATGCCCTGCTCACGCTCGGCCTGCAAGCCATCAACCAATAACGCCAAATCGAGCTTTTCGCCCTGGGTACCGTGACGTTTACTGTCATTGTGCAGCGATGAAAGCTGATCTTCGTAGATCTGTCGGGTATCATGCAACAAACGTCCAATCAGGGTACTTTTCCCGTCATCCACGCTACCGCAGGTTAAAAAGCGCAGCAGACTTTTGTGTTGCTGGGCAACCATCCAGGCTTCAACGCCGCCTTCATTAGCAATTTGTTGTGCAAGTGTCGTATTCATGGCGGCTCCTTAGAAATACCCCTGACGTTTCTTCAGCTCCATGGAGCCCGCCTGGTCGCGGTCAATCACGCGCCCCTGACGTTCACTGGTGGTTGAGACCAGCATCTCTTCGATAATTTCCGGCAGCGTCTGCGCGTCTGACTCCACCGCGCCAGTGAGCGGCCAGCAGCCGAGCGTGCGGAAACGCACCATGCGTTTTTTAATCACTTCACCGGGTTGCAGATCGATTCTGTCGTCATCAATCATCATCAACATGCCATCGCGCTCAAGCACCGGACGCTCTGCGGCAAGGTACAGCGGAACAATGTCGATGTTCTCCAGCCAGATGTACTGCCAAATATCCTGTTCCGTCCAGTTAGAAAGCGGGAATACGCGAATGCTTTCGCCTTTGTTAATCTGGCCGTTGTAGTTATGCCACAGCTCCGGACGCTGGTTTTTCGGGTCCCAGCGATGAAAACGATCGCGGAAGGAATAGATGCGCTCTTTCGCGCGCGATTTCTCTTCATCACGGCGTGCGCCACCGAATGCTGCGTCAAAACCGTATTTGTTCAGCGCCTGCTTCAACCCCTCGGTTTTCATAATGTCGGTATGCTTGGCGCTACCATGGACAAACGGGTTGATGCCCATCGCCACCCCTTCCGGGTTTTTATGCACCAGAAGTTCGCAGCCGTAGGCTTTTGCCGTACGGTCACGAAACTCATACATCTCGCTGAATTTCCAGCCGGTATCAACGTGTAGCAGAGGAAACGGCAGTGAACCAGGATAAAACGCTTTGCGCGCCAGATGCAGCATTACGCTGGAATCCTTGCCGATGGAATACATCATCACCGGATTCGAAAACTCGGCGGCCACCTCACGAATGATATGGATGCTCTCCGCTTCCAGTTGCCGCAGGTGGGTAAGTCGTTTTTGATCCATAACCGTTCCTATGTATTGCCGTTATTTTGCTAACGAAGTTCAGATAACCTGACTATAGGGAGGGCAAGAGAGCGAATGAAATTACGAATTGGAATGAGTAGTTCCTCAAAGGAATAACGATTTGGAAAAGCAAAGTTCAAAAAGTGCTTAAGCCGCCGGATTTCGGGCATTTAGGAGCAAATGAAATTGTTTTACCTCGATCACAGTTTCATACTAGCGGCTGAAAATTTCTGCTTGGTATTTAAGGACTCATTATGTTTTCCGCAACGCGCCACCTTATTGCTGCCATGGCGCTCGGCGCGTGTTTTATCCTTCCTGCACAGGCAACATCCTCCAGACCTGGAGATATCGCAAATACTCAGGCCCGATATATCGCAACATTCTTCCCTGGCCGCGTGACGGGCTCTCCGGCAGAAATGCTATCTGCTGATTATTTACGTCAGCAATTTCAGCAGATGGGCTATCGCAGTGATATTCGAACGTTTAATAGCCGTTATGTTTATACCGCCAAAGACAACCGTAAGAACTGGCATAACGTTACGGGCAGCACCGTCATTGCAGCGCATGAAGGCAAAGCGCCGCAGCAGATTATTATCATGGCACACCTCGACACTTACGCCGCGCTGAGCGATGCCGATTCCGATGCTAATCTGGGCGGGTTAACCTTACAGGGCATCGACGATAACGCCGCAGGTTTGGGTGTCATGCTGGAATTGGCTGAAAAACTTAAAAATGTGCCGACACAGTACGGCATTCGGTTTATCGCCACCAGCGGCGAGGAAGAAGGCAAACTCGGCGCAGAAAATATCCTCAAGCGCATGAGTGCGGCTGAGAAGAAAAATACGCTGCTGGTTATCAACCTCGATAACCTGATCGTCGGGGATAAGCTCTACTTCAATAGTGGGAAAAGAACCCCGGAAGCCGTACGAAAACTGACGCGCGACCGGGCGCTGGCAATTGCACACAGCCGCGGTATCGTCGCCAGTACCAACCCGGGCCTGAACAAAGACTATCCGAAAGGAACCGGATGTTGTAACGATGCCGAGGTCTTCGACAAAGCGGGAATCGCCGTGCTCTCGGTAGAAGCAACCAACTGGAACCTGGGTAAAAAAGACGGCTATCAGCAACGCGCTAAAACCGCCTCTTTCCCCGCAGGTAACAGCTGGCACGACGTGCGTCTGGACAACCAGCAGCATATTGATAAAGCGCTTCCAGGCCGGATTGAACATCGCAGCCGCGACGTCGTACGCATCATGCTGCCGCTGGTAAAAGAACTGGCGAAAGCAGGTAAATCCTGAAGAAGAAGCCCGGTAAAATGTAAACGTTACCGGGCTTTTAGCCGTTACCCTTCGTGCAGCCCGCACTCTCTTTTCAGCCCAAAGAACCGCGTCTCTTCTTCCGCCATCCCCGGCTCCCATTTGCGGGTGGTATGGGTATCGCCGACTGACAGATAGCCTTGATCCCACAGTGGATGATACTTCAGACCGTGTTTTTGCAGATACTGGTATACCGTACGGTTGTCCCAGTCGATAATCGGCAGCACTTTAAATACGCCACGCTGAATAGCCAATACCGGTAAATGTGCACGGCTACCGGACTGTTCGCGGCGCAGACCGGCAAACCAGGTTTGCGCGTTGAGTTCTTTCAGCGCCCGGTTCATCGGCTCAACCTTGTTGATGTCATTGTATTTCTCAATGCCCTCAACGCCCTGCTCCCACAGCTTGCCGTAGCGTGCTTCCTGCCAGGCAGCGCTCTCTTTCGCGCGATAAACCTGGAGATTCAGCTTGAGTTTGTCAGTTAACTCGTCAATAAACTGGTAGGTTTCCGGGAACAGATAACCGGTATCGGTCAGGATCACCGGGATATCCGGGCGAACCTGGTTCACCAGATGCAGGCTGACCGCCGCCTGAATACCGAAGCTTGATGACAGAACATATTCGCCGGGCAGGTTTTCCAGCGCCCACGCCACACGATCCTCGGCACTCAGTTTTTCCAGTTCGGCGTTGGTTTCTGCCAGTGCTAATACGCGTTCGACTTTCGGCAGTTCATTCAGCATGTTTAGATCGAGTTGGGACATAAGTTCCTCACTGTGTGCCTTGCCTGATGGCGCTTCATGTTATTCCCAGAAATCACGCGCTGGATCGAGCACCGGGCGAATGATGCCCGCACGCACCGTAAAGTCGCCGAAGCCTTCACCCGCTTCGCGCTCTTTCGCCCAGCGCCCAACCAGTTCGTCTACGGAAGCGAGAATTTCGGTTTCCGTAATGTTTTCGCGATACATACGCGGAATGCGCGTACCCATGCGGTTACCGCCCAGATGCACGTTGTAGCGGCCCGGCGCTTTACCCACCAGCCCCAGTTCAGCCAGCATCGCTCGGCCACAGCCGTTCGGACAGCCGGTGACGCGCATCACGATGTGTTCTTCAGGAATGCCGTGTTTTTCCAGAATGGATTCCACTTTGTCAGTAAACGACGGCAGGAAACGCTCGGCTTCCGCCATCGCCAGCGGACAGGTCGGGAACGACACGCAGGCCATCGAGTTTTCACGCTGCGGCTTCACCGCATTCATCAGACCATGATCGCGCGCCAGCTTCTCTACCTTCGCCTTCTGGCTTTCCGGTACGCCAGCGATGATCAGGTTCTGGTTAGCGGTGATGCGGAAATCGCCTTTGTGGATCTTCGCGATCTCCAGCAGGCCGGTTTTCAGCGGACGGCCCGGGTAATCCAGAATACGGCCATTTTCAATAAACAGCGTCAGATGCCAGTTATTGTCGATCCCTTTCACCCAACCAATCCTGTCGCCACGACCGGTGAACTCGTATGGGCGGATCGGCTCAAATTTGATCCCCGCACGACGCTCCACTTCCTCTTTGAACGTGTCGATACCAACGCGTTCAAGGGTGTATTTGGTTTTAGCGTTTTTACGGTCGGTACGGTTGCCCCAGTCACGCTGCGTCGTCACCACCGCTTCCGCAACCGCCAGCGTGTGTTCAAGCGGCAGATAGCCGAATTCACTTGCCGTACGGGCGTAGGTTTTCTTATTGCCATGCTCAATCGACAAACCACCGCCGACCAGCAGGTTAAAGCCTACCAGCTTGCCGTTTTCGGCAATCGCCACGAAATTCATATCGTTGGCGTGCAGATCGATATCGTTCTGCGGCGGGATGACGACTGTGGTTTTAAACTTACGCGGCAGATAGGTCGCCCCGAGGATCGGCTCTTCGTCCGTCGTCGCAACTTTTTCCTGATCCAGCCAGATCTCCGCATAAGCGCGGGTGCGCGGCAGCAGATGTTCAGAAATTTTCTTCGCCCACTCGTAGGCTTCGGCGTGCAGCTCTGACTCATACGGGTTAGAGGTACACAGCACGTTACGGTTCATGTCATTGGCGGTCGCCAGCGCATCAAGCCCGACGGAGTGCAGCATCTGGTGCACCGGCTTCACGTTCTTCTTCAGAATGCCATGGAACTGAAAGGTCTGACGGTTAGTCAGACGAATACTGCCGTAAATGGTGTTATCAGTGGCAAATTTGTCGATGGCCTTCCACTGGGTTGGGGTGATCACCCCGCCCGGCAGACGGCAGCGCAGCAGCATCGCGTGGCGCGGCTCCAGCTTCTGCTCAGCGCGTTCGGCGCGAATATCGCGGTCGTCCTGCTGGTACATGCCGTGGAAACGGATCAGCAGGAAGTTATCGCCGTGGAAGCCGCCGGTCAGACCGTCGTTCAGGTCTTCCGCGATGGTGCCGCGCAGGAAATTACTTTCACGCTTCATGCGCTCGGCGTCAGTCAGTTTGCCTTCGACCACTAAAGGCCCTGGGTATTTTTCGCTCATTAGTAGACATCTCGCTGATAACGGCGCTCAACGCGCAGCTCACTTAAAAATTCATCCGCCGCTTCGATGTCCATTGCACCGAATTCAGCAATCACTTCCAGCAATGCCTGCTCAACGTCTTTCGCCATGCGATTAGCGTCGCCGCAGACATAAATGTGGGCACCGTCATTGATCCAGCGCCACAGTTCCGCGCCCTGTTCGCGCAGTTTGTCTTGTACGTAGATTTTTTCTTTTTGGTCACGCGACCAGGCGAGATCGATCCGGCTCAACACGCCCTCTTTGACGTAGCGCTGCCACTCCACCTGGTAGAGGAAATCCTCGGTGAAATGCGGGTTGCCGAAGAACAACCAGTTTTTACCTTCTGCGCCATCGGCCGCACGCTGCTGCATAAAGGCACGGAACGGTGCGATACCGGTACCCGGGCCAATCATGATCACCGGCGTCTGCGGGTTCGCAGGCAGGCGGAAGTTGTCGTTATGTTCGATGAAGACGCGAACTTCGCCCTCTTCTTCCACACGATCGGCGAGGAAGCTGGAGGCACCACCGGCGCGGGCGCGGCCTTCAATGTCGTAACGCACGACGCCAACAGTCACGTGCACTTCACTTTCGACTTCCGCCTGGGAGGAAGCAATGGAGTACAAACGCGGGGTCAGCGGGCGCAGAAGATCAACTAACGCCTGAGCGTCCAGTTGTGCCGGGGAGAAACGCACCATATCGACGATTGGCGTGGTGGCGGCGTAATGCTGCAACTGCGCTTTATCGCCCACCAGCGGCAGCAGCGATTCACTGCGCGTCAGCGTGGCGTAGTTTTCCACGATATTGGCGGTGTTGACCGTCAGCTCAAAGTGCCACTGTAAGGCTTCTGCCAGCGGCAGCGTTTTGCCATTAACCGTGACCGGTTCATCACCCTTCAGCCACAGCAGCTCTGCCAGCTCTTTGACCAACGCGGGATCGTTCTGATACCACACGCCCAGCGCGTCGCCCGGCTGGTAGCGCAGGCCGGAATCGCCGAGATCGATTTCGATATGGCGCACATCTTTTAGTGAGTCGCGACCGGTGATTTTCTGATTCACCGCAAGTGACGCCGCCAGCGGCGCTTCTTTGGTATACGGGCTGGTGTGTACTTCGTTTACCGCACCACTCGCAGCAACTTGCACAGACGGTGCAGCCGGCGCACGGGCTTTCAGAACCTCAACCAGACGCTCACGCCACTGCGCGGCAGCGGCCTGGTATTCGACATCAGCATCCACCCGATCCAGCAGCCGCTCGCCACCCAGTTCAGCCAGCCTGCTGTCGAAATCTTTCCCCGCCTTGCAGAAGAACTCATAGGAGGTATCGCCCAAACCAAACACGGCAAAAGCGGTGTTCTCAAGCTTCGGCGCTTTTTTCGAAAACAGGAATTTATGCAGCGCCACGGCTTCTTCCGCCGGCTCACCTTCCCCTTGCGTCGACGCCACCACGATCAGTAATTTTTCATTGGCGATTTGTTTGAATTTATAGTCGCCAGCGTTGATCAGAGTAACGTTGAGCTTCGCAGCGATCAAATCATCGCGCAGGGCTTCCGCCACACGACGCGCATTACCGGTTTGCGAGGCGGAGATAAGCGTAATACTGGGCATTTCAGCAGCAGGCGCAGGGGCCGCCGCATTGCTGCCAGGCTGCTGATTCAGCACGCCCCAGAAATAGCCAGAAACCCACGCGAGCTGTGCGGGAGTGAAGTCAGTCGTGGCTGCCTGAAGGCGTGCCAGTTGCTCCGGATTTAGCGGTAGCAAAGCGGAAGGTGGGGCCTGTGTCGTCATGCGTTGTCATGTTCCAGTAAGCAAAGCGGATTTCAGCAATAAAACCCAAACTGAAGATAAGGTTAACGGCGGGGATAGTAACAATTAAAGAAGGGATAGAAATAACAAATAACCAAATGGACTAACCTGTTTTAGTTATAGTCATTAACGACAAAAACGATTTAATAACTATATGATATATAAATAGTTATCAAACATTAACAGCGTAAATATAACGTTCTGATGCTTAGCGCCCTTTTAACTAATGATAAAAATTGTACTTTACGGTACCCTACGGCGGTTTTTCGCATTCTTGAGAGTAAAAAATGTCCACCACCTTGTTTAAAGATTTCACCTTCGAAGCCGCTCACCGCCTGCCGCATGTACCAGAAGGGCATAAATGTGGCCGCCTGCATGGTCACTCATTTATGGTGCGTCTTGAAATTACCGGTGAAGTCGATCCGCATACCGGTTGGATCATGGATTTTTCTGAGTTAAAAGCGGCGTTTAAGCCGACCTACGACAGACTCGATCACTACTATCTGAACGATATTCAGGGCCTCGAAAACCCAACCAGTGAAGTGCTGGCAAAATGGATTTGGGAGCAGGTTAAACCGGTGGTTCCACTGCTGAGCGCAGTAATGGTAAAAGAAACCTGCACAGCAGGCTGCGTGTATCGCGGCGAGTGATCCCGACCTTGCCGGATGGCGACGCACCGCGACTGATCCCGGCCTACCTTATTAGCAAGCGTAGGCCGGACAAGCGAAGCGCCCCGGCAAAACTTATCAGGCAATATTCAGATATTTGTGGGTTTGCATCGACAAACGCCAGTTACGCGCAATACAGGTATCAATACACAAACGCGTCGCATCTTCTTTCTGACTGATTGGCTGTAAGGCGATGATTCGTGGTTTTTCGTCGCTCAACGTGGCCAACAGTTCATCCAGTGCTTCAATATCGCGAACGCGACCAACCGGATGTTTGATTTCATTCGCGCGCTCCAGCGCCTGCGACAGCACATCATAACCGCCGCGCATATTTACCTTCGGCGATACGGTCACCCAGGTATTCGGCGTACAGCGCACTTCATGGGTGCCGCTGGTTTCAATCTGGCAGCTAAAGCCGTTCTTTTCCAGCAGGTCAGTCAGCGGCATCAGGTCATGAATGCAGGGCTCACCACCGGTTATCACCACATGACGAGCGGTATAGCCCTGACGCTGAATAACAGCCAGCAGATCTTCACTGCTCGCCGCACCCCATTTATCACTCTCTTTCGTCTTAGCCAGGATGCTGTACAGGGAGACTTCCCGATCCTCAAGCTTATCCCAGGTGTGTTTGGTATCGCACCAGGCACAGCCAACCGGGCATCCCTGTAAACGAATAAAAATGGCGGGGACGCCGGTAAAGTAACCCTCACCTTGCAGGGTCTGGAACATCTCGTTAATCGGGTACTGCATAGTCATCTCTGTTTAGGGTTATGGACGCGTATTATTGCAGATTTGCACTCTCAGGTCTTGCCCCCGGCTGCGCTGCCCCCTGAGTTAAAAATCATGAAACATGATCTCGTGTTTGCTCCTGCAATGATCGAATAGCTGTGATTTAATTTCATAGCTGTTCAGGCAGCGTTTTGATGTAACAAAATATTATTGATAATAACCTTATAAAAATAGTATAAATATTTTAAAAGTAAAATATTTCAAGCATGTACAAACGGATACATGAAATTATGAATTTATTAGCATCACGCATAGTCAAATTCGATCCGCGGTATCTTTTTATATTAGAATAGGCTTAAGAAACCTAAACTTACGCTAATTTTCCATTTAATCTCCGTTTAATTATCCGCGCCTAGAATCCAGTCAACCACCCCTAATGAGACTGCATTCATGAATACACTATTAATTACTGGCGCAACCGGTTTTTTGGGCGGAGCCGTTTTAGAAAACATTCTGAATCAGACAAATGGATTTAATCTGCTGCTTTTAGTTCGTGCCAGTAATGATGTATCTGCGCTGGAACGGATAAAGGAAAATCTGCGCAAATTCAATATTGCAGAAGAAAAACTGGCCACACTTAGCCCGCGGAATATCCTGTTGGGTGATTTAGTAGAACCTGAAGCGTTTCTTAACGACCCGCGTCTGGGCCAGGTTACTCATGTCATCAATTGCGCCGCCGTCGCCTCTTTTGGCAACAACCCGCTTATCTGGAAAGTCAATGTCGAAGGAACGCTGAAGTTCGCCCGGAGAATGGCCTGTGTCGGCAGCCTGCAGCGTTTTCTTCACGTTGGTACAGCAATGTCATGCTCCCCAGACCCCGATTCACTGGTGGCCGAAAGTGCAGAGTTTCGCGAGCGTGCTGAGCATCTGGTTGAGTATACGCACTCTAAATCCACGATAGAACGTCTGATACAACAGGAATGCCCAACATTACCACTGGTTATCGCGCGGCCTTCGATCGTTGTTGGCCATACTCATCACGGCTGTAAACCCTCCAGCAGTATTTTCTGGGTATTCAGCATGGGTCTGATGCTACAAAAATTTATGTGTTCGATGGAAGACCGTATTGACGTGATCCCGGTTGATTATTGCGCCGATGCATTGCTGATGTTACTGAGCAGTCCACTTGCTCGCGGTGAAGTGGTGCACATCTCAGCAGGAGAAGAAAATAGCGTGAGGTTTGCAGATATTGATAACGCGATGGCATCTGCGCTGGAACAAGCTCCCGTCGGCAATAAATACGCACAGGTCAGCTATGAAACGCTGGTCCAAATGCGCCGTGAACTGAAGAATATTTTTGGCCCCTGCAACGAACGACTAATGCTGAAAGCCATGCGTCTTTACGGCGCGTTCGCAACGCTGAACGTGCGATTCAGCAATGATAAGCTGCTCAGCATGGGGATGCCGAAGCCGCCGCGTTTTACCGATTACATTGAGCGCTGTGTACAGACGACACGTGGGCTGACTATTCCACAGCAAATGGCAGTGGACTTTAAATAGGTTGCTATTGTGCAGGCAAAAAAATGCCAGCCCGAAGGCTGGCATTTTTAAATCAGAGAAAGAACAGGATTACGCCTGACCTTTGATCTCTTTACGACCGTTGTACGGAGCTTGTTCACCCAGAGCTTCTTCGATACGAATCAGCTGGTTGTACTTAGCAACGCGGTCAGAACGGCTCATAGAACCAGTTTTGATCTGGCCTGCAGCGGTACCAACAGCCAGGTCAGCGATGGTAGCGTCTTCAGTTTCGCCAGAACGGTGAGAGATGACAGCGGTGTAGCCAGCGTCTTTCGCCATTTTGATCGCAGCCAGAGTTTCGGTCAGAGAACCGATCTGGTTGAATTTGATCAGGATGGAGTTAACGATGCCTTTTTCGATGCCTTCTTTCAGGATCTTGGTGTTGGTTACGAACAGGTCGTCACCAACCAGCTGGATTTTGTCGCCCAGTACTTTAGTCTGGTATGCGAAACCATCCCAGTCAGACTCGTCCAGACCATCTTCGATGGACACGATCGGGTACTGTTTGGTCAGTTCTTCCAGGAAGTGAGTGAATTCTTCGGAGGTGAATGCTTTGTTGCCTTCGCCAGCCAGAACGTATTTACCGTCTTTGTAGAATTCAGACGCTGCACAGTCCATCGCCAGAGTGATGTCTTTGCCCAGCTCGTAGCCAGCTGCTTTAACCGCTTCAGCGATTACCGCCAGAGCTTCAGCGTTGGAACCCAGGTTCGGCGCATAGCCGCCTTCGTCACCCACTGCAGTGTTCATACCTTTGGCTTTCAGAACTTTAGCCAGGTTGTGGAACACTTCAGAACCCATACGTACAGCTTCTTTCAGGGTTTTAGCGCCAACAGGCTGAATCATGAATTCCTGGATGTCGACGTTGTTGTCAGCGTGCTCACCACCGTTGATGATGTTCATCATCGGAACCGGCATGGAGTATTTGCCCGGAGTGCCGTTCAGTTCAGCGATGTGTGCATACAGCGGCAGGCCTTTAGCAGCAGCAGCTGCTTTGGCGTTCGCCAGGGACACAGCCAGGATGGCGTTTGCACCGAAGTTGGATTTGTTTTCAGTACCGTCCAGATCGATCATGATCTTGTCGATGCCAGCCTGATCTTTAGCATCTTTACCCAGCAGAGCCTGAGCAATCGGGCCGTTAACAGCTGCAACAGCTTTCAGTACGCCTTTACCCATGAAGCGGGATTTGTCGCCATCGCGCAGTTCCAGTGCTTCGCGGGAACCAGTAGAAGCACCTGACGGAGCTGCTGCCATACCAACGAAACCACCTTCCAGGTGTACTTCGGCTTCAACAGTCGGGTTACCACGGGAGTCGATGATTTCACGACCGATGATTTTAACGATTTTGGACATTAGGTTTTCCTCAGTACAAGTTAAACTAAAACTCCAGACAAACAATGCACCCTGATGGGTGCATTGCCGTTCTAACTTTTTACTTCTTACTTCGCCTGACGCTTCTGATGTTCACTGGCGGCTTTCACAAAGCCGGCGAACAGCGGGTGCCCATCACGTGGCGTGGAAGTAAATTCCGGGTGGAACTGACAGGCCACGAACCACGGATGATTCGGTACCTCAATGATCTCGACCAACTGATCATCACCGGAACGGCCTGCAACACGCAGACCCGCAGCTTCAATCTGTTTCAACAGCATATTGTTGACTTCGTAGCGGTGGCGATGGCGTTCAACAATTGTCGGCGTACCGTACAGTTGACGAACCAGACTCTCATCGCTCAACTGACACTGTTGCGCACCAAGACGCATTGTGCCGCCCAGATCGCTCTTCTCGGTACGGACTTCGACGTTGCCGTCTTCATCACGCCATTCAGTAATCAGGGCCACCACCGGGTACTTACAGTCTGGCACAAATTCTGTGGAGTTGGCGTTGTCCATTCCCACGACGTTACGAGCAAACTCAATCAACGCAACCTGCATACCCAGGCAAATACCCAGATAAGGAATATTGTTCTCACGCGCAAAGCGCGCTGTCGCGATTTTACCTTCAACACCACGGTAGCCGAAGCCGCCTGGGATCAGGATTGCATCAAGACCTTTCAGGATCTCAACGCCGCGCGTTTCGACATCTTGCGAATCAATCAGCTTGATGTTGACGGTGACACGATTCTTCAAGCCACCGTGCTTCAGCGCTTCGATAACTGACTTATAGGCATCCGGCAGTTCAATGTACTTGCCGACCATACCAATAGTCACTTCGCCTGCCGGATTCGCTTCTTCGTAGATAACCTGTTCCCATTCTGACAGATTCGCTTCCGGACAGTTCAAGCTGAATCGTTTACAAATATAATCGTCAAGGCCCTGGGATTTCAACAGGCCCGGAATTTTATAGATGGAATCGACATCTTTCAGAGAAATCACCGCTTTTTCCGGAACGTTACAGAACAATGCAATTTTTGCACGTTCATTAGCCGGAACTGCGCGATCGGAGCGACAAATCAGGATATCTGGCTGAATACCGATAGAAAGCAGCTCTTTTACCGAGTGCTGAGTCGGTTTAGTTTTGACTTCACCTGCCGCCGCCATGTACGGAACCAGCGTCAGATGCATAAACAACGTGTGCTCACGGCCAATTTCTACGGCCATCTGGCGAATCGCTTCAAGGAACGGCAGAGATTCGATATCCCCAACGGTTCCGCCGATTTCAACCAGAACAACATCATGACCTTCGCCGCCTTCCAGAACGCGTTCTTTAATGGCATTCGTGATGTGCGGGATAACCTGAACGGTCGCGCCCAGATAGTCACCACGGCGTTCTTTACGCAGAACGTCGGAGTAGATACGACCGGTGGTAAAGTTGTTACGGCGGCTCATTTTCGTACGAATGAAACGCTCATAGTGACCCAGGTCCAGGTCGGTTTCAGCGCCGTCTTCGGTAACGAACACTTCCCCGTGTTGGATAGGGCTCATAGTACCTGGATCGACGTTGATGTACGGATCCAGTTTCATCATGGTTACATTGAGGCCACGGGCTTCAAGAATGGCTGCCAGGGAGGCTGCGGCAATGCCTTTTCCCAGAGAGGATACGACCCCGCCGGTCACAAAAATATAGTTCGTTGTCATGCTGGACCTGAGAAGTTAGGGTGAAACGATGGAATTACCAAGACGGGAAAGTAGTATACCCGAACATGACGAGCGCCACAAACTTTCATTATTCCTCCTCTTCACCAGGCTCACATTAACATCGGGAGTGAGAAAATAGCCCCTTTGGGGTAAATGTTTTTGACGTAAATCAAGCGCTTGTTATTTAAAAAATCACACAAATCGCCCTTGACCGATGAAATCCCTTAGAGATCAATTTCCTGTCGTTTTACCTGTTGCCAGACTTCTTCCATTGTTTCCAGATCAACACCTGTCATTTCCAGACCGCGGGCAGCCACAATTCGCTCAACCTCACGAAAACGGCGCTCGAATTTTTCATTCGCTTTCTGCAAAGCAGTCTCTGCTTTTGTCCCTAAATGACGGGCCATATTGACCGTGGCAAACAGCAGGTCGCCCATTTCCTCCTCCAGTTTAGCCTGGTCAACGACAGCCTGCTTCGCCTCGAACATGACTTCGTCAATCTCTTCGTAAACCTTGTCGACAACCGGCCCTAATGTTTTCCAGTCGAAGCCAACATTTGAGCAACGTTTCTGGATTTTCTGGGCGCGCATTAGCGCCGGTAAACTACGGGGAATATCGTCCAGCGCGGAATGTTGTGACTTCTCGGCACGTTCTTCTGTTTTGATTTGCTCCCAACGGGTTAGCACCTCGGTGCTGTTACTGGCAGAAACATCTGCGAAAACATGCGGGTGGCGGCGTTCAAGCTTATCGCTTATCGCAGCACAGATATCATCAAAGTTGAAGCGCCCTTCTTCCTGTGCCATCTGGGCGTAAAACACCACCTGGAACAACAGATCGCCTAATTCACCACGCAGATCGTCGAAGTCTTCGCGCGCAATGGCATCAAGTACTTCATAGGTTTCTTCGAGGGTGTAAGGGGCAATAGTGGCGAATGTCTGCTCTTTATCCCACGGACAACCGTTTTCCGGGTCGCGCAGGCGCTGCATAATACCGAGCAGTCGATCGATTTGGTTCATTGGAATATCCTGAAATTTCAATATAGTAGACCGGATATGGCGACAGCCAACATCCGGCGATATAGCAATGCCTGATGGCAACGCTGACGCGTTGCCATCAGGCCTGCAAGATCATCCGGCCTACAAAATAATTAATTACCGTGCAGACGGCGTGCGTCGATCACATCCGGCACCTGGTTCAGCTTGCCGAGCACACGTCCGAGCACCTGCAGGTTGTAGATTTCGATGGTCATATCAATGGTGGCCAACTGTTGTTTGGTATCACTCCGGCTGGCAACCCCCAGCACGTTCACCTTTTCGTTGGCAAGAATCGTCGTGATATCACGTAACAAGCCGCTGCGATCGTTAGCCTGGACGCGAACCACCAGCGAATACCCTGCCGAGTAGCTTTCGCCCCAAACCGCGTCAACAATTCGTTCCGGCGCATGCGAGCGCAGTTCATTCAGCTGTTCGCAATCCGCCCGGTGGACGGAAATACCGCGTCCCTGGGTGATAAACCCGACAATCTCATCGCCGGGAATCGGCTGGCAGCAGCGAGCGATGTGGTGCATCAGGTTACCCACCCCTTCAACCACCACGCGACCGTCGTCTTTTCGGCGACTCTGCGGCGCCTGCGTTTTCTGCTGAAGTTGTTTCAGCGCGGCGGCATCCTGTTCGGCAGCGCTTGGTTTATTAAACTGCGCCTGCAGGAAGTTCACCATCTGGTTGAGGCGGATGTCTCCTCCGCCAATCGCCGCCAGCAGCTCATCCAGCTCATTGAAGCTATAGCGCGGCAGCAGATGTTTTTCCGCTTCTTTCAGGCTAATACCTAAATGCGCCAGCTCATCGTCGAGGATCTGGCGGCCCGCCAGGATGTTTTTGTCGCGATCCTGTTTACGGAACCAGGCGTGGATCTTCGAACGCCCACGACTGGTGGTTACGTAGCCAAGGTTAGGATTTAGCCAGTCGCGGCTTGGGTTTGGCTGTTTCTGAGTGATGATTTCGATTTGATCGCCCATCTGCAGCTGATAGGTAAACGGTACGATGCGCCCGCCAATTTTCGCGCCAATGCAACGATGCCCCACATCACTGTGAATGTGATAAGCAAAATCGAGCGGCGTTGAGCCCGCCGGTAAGTCCACAACATCGCCTTTTGGCGTAAAGACGTAAACTCTGTCATCAAAGACCTGGCTACGCACTTCATCCAGCATTTCACCGGAATCCGCCATCTCTTCCTGCCAGGCTATCAGTTTACGCAGCCACGCAATGCGGTCTTCATGACCAGAGCGCGCCGCGCCTGAAGCAGTACCTTCTTTGTACTTCCAGTGCGCGGCAACACCCAGCTCAGCATCTTCGTGCATCTGTTTGGTACGGATCTGGATTTCAATGGTTTTACCGCCAGGCCCCAGCACAACCGTATGGATTGACTGGTAACCGTTAGGCTTTGGATTGGCAACGTAGTCATCGAACTCATCAGGCAGATGGCGATAGTGAGTATGCACAATCCCCAGCGCGGCATAGCAATCCTGTAAACGCTCAGCCACGATACGCACCGCACGCACATCGAACAGTTCGTCAAAAGCCAGCTGCTTTTTCTGCATTTTGCGCCAGATGCTGTAGATGTGCTTCGGACGTCCGTAAACTTCGGCTTTGACGCCTTCCGTTTTCATCTCTGAGCGCAAATGACCGACGAATTCATCAATATAATGTTCCCTGTCGATACGACGTTCATGCAGCAGCTTGGCAATACGTTTGTATTCAGCCGGGTGCAGGTAACGGAAGCAGTAATCTTCCAGCTCCCATTTTAATTGCCCGATGCCTAATCGGTTAGCCAGCGGGGCGTAGATATTGGTGCACTCTTTTGCCGCCAGTACGCGTTCATCTTCCGGCGCATCTTTCACTTCTCGCAAATGGGCAATACGTTCCGCCAGCTTGATGACCACGCAGCGGAAGTCGTCGACCATTGCCAGCAGCATGCGACGAACGTTATCGACCTGCTCGGAAGAGACTGAATCGGTATGCGTGGCTTTAAGTTGGCGTATCGCCGCCATATCACGCACACCATGGATAAGGTTAACGATTGACGTGCCTACGCTCTCGCGCAGGATGTCTTCACTCACCACATTGGCATCCGCCAGAGGGAACAGCATCGCCGCTCGCAGCGTGTCGATATCCATGCTCAGCATGGAGAGTATTTCCACCATTTCGACGCCACGCCACAGCAGCAGATCCGCATCCGGATGCCCCTGTGTCTGCTGCAGGCAATACGCCCAGGTTTCGGCTAAGCGTTCACACGACTGCTGGCTGGAGATCCCAAGACTCGCGATCCATTTCTTAGGATCAAACTCACCAGCTTTATTTATATGTGCACTTCTTACCGCAACCATCGTCCTCTCCTTAAGGGGCATGGCCTGTCGAAGTCGACAAGCCGTACCCATTGTCTTTCACGTTGCATTACAACCCGAAATCCAATGGGTATAAAATTCATTACAAACGCTCAAACAGGACCATCGATTCCAGATGTCCAGTGTGCGGGAACATATCGAGCATCGCCAGTCGCCGAACGGTATATCCTGCATTGAGTAACGCTTCGCTGTCACGAGCCAGCGTAGCAGGATTACAGGATACATAAACAACGCGGCCAGGGTTTAACTTTATAATATGTTGCATCACGCCGGCAGCCCCCGCACGCGCAGGATCGAGCAATACTTTATCAAATCCGTTTTTTGCCCATGGTTGTTTGGTGACATCTTCTTCAAGGTTTTCATGAAAGAATGTCACATTGTGTAGTCCGTTATTCCGCGCATTTTCCCGGCCTTTTTCCACCAGCGCAGGGACACCTTCAACACCCACAACGCTCGCTGCTCGTACGGCCAACGGCAACGTAAAATTCCCCATACCACAGAACAAATCGAGCACCCGGTCCTCTCGCTGCACATCCAGCCATTCCAGCGCACAGGAAACCATTTTTTGGTTTACCCCTTCATTGACCTGGATAAAATCACGCGGGCTGAAGGTTAAACGTAGTCCATTTGAATCATACCAGGGCGATTCTTCTGAATTTGATTCCAGTATCTCGCTTTGCGGAGCCAGAAACAAAGACAGTCCCTGAGAATGCGAAAAGCGTTCCAGTTTTTCTTTATCCGCGGCACTCAATGGTGCGGTGTGGCGCAAAATCATCAGGGTTCCACTTCCAGCCTGCACCAATTCGACATGCCCCAAGTGACGCAGCCCCTGCAGACTCTGCAGGCATGCCCGAATTTCAGGCAGCAACGCCTCAAGTTGGGGCACCAAAATAGGGCATTGCTTCACATCAATAATGTCGCTGGAGCCGGACTTGCGAAATCCCATCTGCAATTGCTGCTCTTTCGAGCGATAGTTCAGACTTAAACGCGCGCGGCGTCGATAGCCCCACGGGGTATCGGCGATAACTTCTGTCACCTCACATTTCATTAAACGCGATAACGCTGCACTTTTGCTACGCTGCTGCAACGAGATGCTGGCGTGCTGCTGTTGGCAGCCACCACAGACCCCAAAATGTGGACAACGTGGCACTTCACGTTCCGAACTGTCGTTTAAACGACGTTTGACTTGCGCGCGGGCGAACTGTTTTTTATCTTCAGTTATCACCACTTCTGCGCTTTCCTGAGGCAGCAATTCCGGTATAAACAGGGCTTTCCCGTTATGACGAGCAACGCCCTGACCAAAAGAATCAAGGTCATTGACGGTAACGGTTATGATCTGACGCGTCGTCACGCGTCGTTTTGCAGAGTAGAATTGCGCCATCGACGAGATATTTCTCTATTGAACAGTGTGACCCTAATTGTCCCATAACGGAACTCCATGACCAACTACAGCCTGCGCGCACGCATGATGATTCTGATCCTGGCCCCGACCGTCCTGATAGGTTTGCTGCTCAGTATCTTTTTTGTTGTGCATCGCTATAACGACTTGCAGCGTCAACTGGAAGATGCTGGTGCCAGCATCATCGAGCCACTCGCGGTTTCCAGCGAATACGGCATGAACTTGCAAAACCGGGAATCCATCGGCCAGCTTATCAGCGTGTTGCATCGTCGCCATTCCGATATTGTGCGGGCAATTTCCGTCTATGACGAAAATAACCAACTGTTCGTCACCTCCAACTTTCATCTTGATCCGTCAGAGATGCAATTGGCTACCGGATCGCCGTTTCCGCGAAAGCTGAGCGTAACCCGGCACGGGGATATCATGATCCTGCGTACCCCTATTATATCGGAAAGCTATTCACCTGATGAATCTGCCGTTAGCGATGCCAAAAACACCAAAAATATGTTGGGGTATGTGGCGCTTGAGCTGGACCTCAAGTCCGTGCGATTACAGCAGTACAAAGAGATCTTTATCTCCAGCGTCATGATGCTGTTTTGTATTGGCATTGCGTTAATTTTCGGCTGGCGTCTGATGCGCGATGTGACCGGACCAATTCGTAACATGGTGAATACCGTTGACCGAATACGTAGAGGTCAGCTCGATAGCCGCGTGGAAGGTTTCATGTTGGGCGAACTGGATATGCTGAAGAATGGCATCAACTCGATGGCAATGTCTCTCGCCGCCTACCATGAAGAGATGCAGCACAATATCGATCAGGCGACTTCAGATCTGCGCGAAACGCTGGAGCAGATGGAAATCCAGAACGTTGAGTTGGATCTGGCAAAGAAACGCGCCCAGGAAGCTGCACGTATTAAATCAGAGTTCCTGGCGAACATGTCTCATGAGCTACGTACACCGCTAAACGGTGTCATTGGCTTTACACGCCTGACACTGAAAACCGAGCTCAACACCACCCAGCGCGATCACCTGAATACAATTGAGCGCTCTGCTAACAACCTGCTTGCTATCATCAATGATGTGCTCGACTTCTCTAAACTGGAAGCGGGTAAACTGATTCTGGAAAGCATACCGTTCCCGCTGCGCAGCACACTGGATGACGTCGTAACGCTGTTAGCGCACTCCTCCCATGACAAAGGGCTGGAGCTAACACTGAATATTAAAAATGACGTTCCGGACAATGTGATTGGCGATCCGCTGCGCCTGCAACAGGTCATTACCAACCTGGTCGGCAATGCCATCAAATTTACCGAGAGCGGCAATATCGACATTCTGGTTGAAAAACGCGCGCTCAGTAACACCAAAGTCCAGATTGAAGTTCAAATCCGCGATACCGGTATTGGCATCCCGGAACGCGATCAGTCACGTCTGTTCCAGGCTTTCCGTCAGGCTGATGCCAGCATTTCGCGCCGTCACGGCGGTACCGGACTTGGCCTTGTGATCACACAAAAACTGGTCAATGAAATGGGTGGGGATATCTCGTTCCATAGCCAACCCAATCGCGGTTCCACTTTCTGGTTCCATATCAGTCTTGATCTCAATCCTAATGTTATCAGCGATCGTTCAACCACCCGCTGTCTGGCCGGAAAACGACTGGCTTACGTTGAACCAAATGCTACCGCCGCGCAATGCACGTTAGATATCTTGAGTGAAACGCCGCTGGAGGTGATTTACAGTCCTTCATTCTCTGCATTACCGGCAGAACACTACGATATCCTGCTACTTGGTGTCCCCGTCACTTTCCACGAGCCGCTCACCATGCAGCATAAACGTCTGGCAAGCGCAGCCGCAATGACCGATTTCCTGTTGCTGGCGCTGCCTTGCCATGCGCAGATTAACGCTGAAAAATTAAAGCAAGGCGGCGCGGCGGCATGTCTGTTAAAACCGCTCACCTCAACCCGATTACTGCCTGCGTTAACCGAATATTGCCACCTGAACCAGGGTGCAGAACGCCAGTTGTTAGATGAAAGCAAGATTGCGATGACCGTGATGGCGGTGGACGACAACCCGGCGAACCTGAAGCTTATCGGCGCATTACTTGAAGATAAGGTTCAGCACGTCGAGCTGTGCGACAGCGGACAGCAGGCGGTGGACAGAGCCAAGCAAATGCAGTTTGATCTGATCCTGATGGATATTCAGATGCCAGACATGGACGGTATTCGTGCCTGCGAACTGATCCATCAGCTTCCACACCAGCAGCAGACACCGGTTATTGCGGTAACAGCACATGCCATGGCAGGGCAAAAAGAGAAGTTACTCAGCGCCGGAATGAATGACTACCTGGCTAAGCCGATTGAAGAAGATAAATTGCACAGTTTGCTGTTGCGCTATAAGCCCGGTGCCGGCACATCAGCCCGGGCTATCGTGGCGGCCCCCCCTGACCCCGTGGTCAACCCGAATACGACCCTCGACTGGCAACTGGCTTTGAGACAGGCTGCCGGTAAAAACGATCTGGCGCGGGATATGCTGCAAATGCTGATCGATTTCTTGCCTGAAGTCCGTAACAGAATTGAAGAGCAACTGGTGGGTGAAAACCCTGAAGGGTTGGTGGATTTGATTCATAAACTACACGGCAGCTGCGGTTACAGCGGGGTTCCCCGCATGAAAAACCTGTGCCAGCTTATTGAACAGCAGTTACGTAGCGGGACCAAAGAAGAAGATCTGGAACCAGAGTTTTTAGAGCTTCTTGATGAGATGGACAACGTCGGGCGAGAAGCGAAACGGATATTGGGGTGATATTCGCCGAATGCGGCGTAAACGCCTTATCCGGCCGACAGGTTTCGCTGTTTACCGTAGGCCCGATAGGCGTCGCGCCATCGGGCACATCGCTGGAGCGGCGTAAACGCCTTCTCCGACCTACAACTCAGCGTAATTGCTGCCCTGCTTTAAGCGTTGCGGCCACGTTTCGTGCCGTCATCCGCACATTTTCACTCGCATTATCCAGCGCCTCATCCAGCGTGCAAATGGTATAAATCACGCTAAAAACAGCATCAATTCCATGCTCATGCACCACGCCAACATCTGGTGTCAGGCTGCCTGCAATACCAATGACGGGCTTATTATATCGCTTTGCAACGTTCGCTACGCCCACCGGGACTTTGCCATGGATCGTCTGACTGTCAATACGCCCTTCCCCGGTCACAACTAGATCTGCATCCGCAACGCAGTCGGCGAGGTGTAACGCATCCGTCACGATCTCGATACCACGGCGTAGCTGCGCGCCGCAAAACGCATACAGTGCAGCACCCATGCCTCCGGCTGCGCCTCCACCGGCCAGATCCAGCACGTTAACGTCCAGATCGCGGGCAATCAGTTGTGCATAGTGCGTCAGCGCATTATCCAGACGGGTGATCATCTCTGGCGTTGCCCCTTTTTGTGGACCAAATACTGCAGAAGCGCCCTCTTTACCGGTCAGCGGATTCGTGACATCACAGGCCACTTCGATACGACAGGTGGCAAGGCGCTTATCTAACGCTGAAATATCGATCCTGGTGAGCGCTTCCAGACCGATCCCGCCTTGTGCAATCTGGTTATTCTGTGCATCCAGCAATTTGGCGCCCAGTGCCTGCACCATACCGGCACCACCATCATTGGTCGCACTACCGCCAATCCCGATGATGATGTGTTCTACACCCGCATCCAGCGCATGGCGAATCAACTCTCCGGTCCCCCATGAGGTGGTTTTCAGCGGGTCGCGTAACCCTGCCGGAACTCGCTCTAACCCACTGGCGGCCGCCATCTCGATAAACGCTGAGCGCTCATCTCCTGATACCCCATAAAATGCCTGTACCTTACTTCCCAGGGGCCCCGTAACATCAACATGCACAAGGTGGCCCGCCGTAGCGGCAACCATCGCCTCGACCGTTCCTTCACCACCATCAGCGACTGGTATCTTTACGTAATCCGCATCAGGCCAGATCTCACGAAAACCCTGCTCAATGGCAGTTGCCACCTCAAGCGCACTCAAACTCTCTTTATAAGAATCCGGTGCAATTACTATTTTCATAAGCCGTCCTTACGCATGTTGATTCTGTTAATCATACACCTAGAGATGTGCCGGTTCCTGCCAGAACCGGCATAACACTTAGCGCACCATGCATGGGCGTTTATTATCGAAGGTCCAGTTCGGGATCAGGTACTGCATTCCCATCGCGTCATCACGCGCTCCCAGGCCATGTTGCTGGTACAGTTCGTGCGCTTTCATCACCTGGTCCATATCCAGTTCTACACCCAGACCCGGTTTTGCCGGAACCTGCACCATGCCGCCTTTGATTTCAAATGGCTCTTTGGTCAGGCGTTGATTGCCTTCCTGCCAGATCCAGTGGGTGTCAATCGCGGTAATTTTTCCCGGAGCCGCTGCCGCTACATGCGTAAACATCGCCAGCGAAATATCAAAGTGGTTGTTAGAGTGCGACCCCCAGGTCAACCCAAACTCATGGCACATTTGCGCCACGCGAACAGACCCCTGCATGGTCCAGAAATGCGGGTCCGCCAGTGGGATATCCACAGACTGCAACGACAGCGTGTGCCCCATCTGACGCCAGTCGGTGGCGATCATGTTGGTGGCGGTCGGCAGACCGGTGGCGCGGCGGAATTCCGCCATCACTTCACGACCAGAGAAGCCCTGCTCGGCGCCGCACGGATCTTCCGCATAGGCCAGCGATCCTTTCAGATACTTACCGATCTTGATCGCTTCATTCAACGACCAGGCGCCGTTGGGATCGAGCGTTACGCGGGCCTGCGGGAAACGCTTCGCCAGCGCGACGATAGATTCCGCTTCCTCTTCCCCTGCCAGCACGCCACCTTTCAGTTTAAAGTCGTTAAAGCCATATTTCTCATACGCGGCTTCAGCCAGGCGCACAACCGCATCCGGGGTCATGGCCTCTTCATGGCGCAGACGATACCAGTCGCACTTCTCATCCGGCTGACTCTGATACGGCAGCGGCGTCGCTTTACGGTTGCCGACGAAGAACAGATACCCCAACATTTCCACTTCGCTACGCTGCTGGCCATCACCCAGCAGAGACGCGACATTCACCCCCAGGTGCTGGCCTAACAGATCCAACATTGCCGCTTCGATCCCGGTAACCACATGAATAGTGGTACGTAAATCGAAGGTCTGCAAACCACGCCCACCGGCATCCCGATCGGCAAAGGTATTGCGTACCGTATTCAGTACGTTTTTGTATTCACCTAACGTTTTGCCCACCACCAGCGGAATCGCATCTTCCAGCGTTTTACGGATTTTTTCTCCGCCGGGAATTTCACCCACGCCGGTATGACCGGAGTTATCTTTAATAATCACAATATTGCGCGTGAAGAACGGAGCATGTGCGCCGCTCAGGTTCATCAGCATACTGTCATGACCCGCAACCGGAATAACCTGCATAGAGGTAACCAGTGGGGTAGAAAATTGTGCGCTCATAATTAAGTCCTTATTCAAAATTAGTGGCGGCCGAAAACGGGACGTTTACGGTCAAAAGTCCATCCGGGGATCAGATACTGCATTGGGCCTGCGTCATTACGCGCGCCGCCGGGCAGCGCCTTATAGGCTTCATGCGCTTTCTGCACCTGATCCCAGTCCAGTTCCACGCCCAGACCGGGCGCATCGGGTACCGCAATTTTTCCGTTTTTAATCTCCAGCGGATTTTTGGTCAGGCGGCAATCACCCTCCTGCCAGATCCAGTGGGTATCAATAGCCGTTGGATTACCCGGCGCAGCCGCACCGACGTGGGTGAACATCGCCAGCGAAATATCAAAGTGGTTATTAGAATGGCAGCCCCAGGTCAGGCCCCAGTCATCGCACAACTGCGCCACGCGTACCGCGCCGGAAAGCGTCCAGAAGTGCGGATCGGCCAGCGGAATATCGACTGCATTCAGCATTACCGCGTGGCCCATTTCGCGCCAGTTGGTAGCAATCATGTTGGTCGCCACCGGCAAACCAGTCGCGCGGCGGAACTCGGCCATCACTTCGCGCCCGGAAAAGCCCTGTTCAGCGCCGCACGGATCTTCGGCATAGGTCAGCACATCATTCAGGCCTTTACACAGGGAGATGGCTTCATCCAGCAGCCAGGCACCGTTTGGATCGACGGTAATACGCGCATCCGGGAAACATGCTTTCAGCGCACGGACGGTTTCAATTTCTTGCTCACCCGGCAGCACACCGCCCTTCAGTTTGAAATTTTTAAAGCCATAACGATCCTGTGACGCCTGCGCCAGACGCACCACCGCGTCGCTGGTCATCGCTTGCTGGTGACGTAATTGATACCACTCATGTTTACCCGGCGTACTTTCCAGATACGGCAAATCGGTTTTGCAGCGATCACCTACATAGAACAGATACCCGAGCACGGTCACTGCATCACGCTGCTTACCCGGACCTAACAGCTCGCAGACCGGTACATTCAGCGCTTTGCCCAGCAGATCCAGCAGCGCGGCCTCCAGCGCCGCCACCGCATTGACGCGCAGCTCAAATGTCCAGGCACCTTTGCCGAAAGTATCAAAGTCAGCAGCCTGATTGCCTTTATGTACCTGCTGGACCACCTTATTCAGGCGGGCCACTTCCTGACCCAATACCATCGGGATAGCGTCAACCAGAGTCTGATAAATCACTTCACCGCCCGGCGCTTCACCGACGCCGGTATTACCGGCGTTATCGGTAAGAACCACAATATTGCGAGTGAAATATGCGTTGTGCGCACCACCAATATTGAGCAGCATGCTGTCATGCCCGGCCACCGGGATGACCTTCATATCGGTAATAACGGGGCTTGATTGTGTTGTCATCATCATTGTCCTGCGACAGGTTTCAGTTCGATACGTTTAATATCACCGACCAGCACCAGATAGCTCACCACAGCAATCAGCGCATGCACCCCAACGTAAATCAAGGCACCATTAAACGACCCCGTCGTGCCCACAATGTAGCCAATAGCAATCGGTGTCACGATGCCGGAGATATTACCGAACATGTTGAACAGACCGCCGCTCAGGCCGCTAATCTCTTTGGGGGCCGTGTCTGCCATTACCGCCCAGCCCAGTGCACCAATACCTTTACCGAAGAAAGCCAGCGCCATAAAGCCGATAATCATCCACTCAACGTTGACGTAGTTACAGAACACCATCACCATTGACAGCAACATACCCAACACGATTGGCGTTTTGCGGGCGATATTCAGCGAACCGGTGCGACGCATCAGCCAGTCGGAAATAATGCCGCCGAGCACGCCGCCTGCGAATCCGCAAATAGCCGGGACCGACGCGACAAATCCCGCTTTCAGAATCGACATACCCCGCGCCTGTACCAGATAGACCGGGAACCAGGTGATAAAGAAGTAGGTCAGCGCGTTAATACAGTACTGACCGATGTAGATACCGATCATCATGCGGGAACCCAACAACTGTTTGATTTGTCCCCATTTCACGCTGAACGGAACTTTAGCTTTAGCGGCTGCCTGATCCATGTTGATCAGTGCGCCACCTTCGGCAATGTAGTCCAGCTCTTTTTGGTTTACACCCGGGTGCTGGTTTGGTTCATGAATCACCTTCAGCCAGACAAAGCTGATGATGATCCCGAGTCCGCCCATAAAGAAGAATACGTGTGACCAGCCTACTTCGTGGGTCAGCCACCCCATGATTGGCGCAAAAATAACGGTGGCAAAGTATTGCGCAGAGTTAAAGATTGCGACCGCCGTGCCCCTTTCCTGTGCCGGGAACCACGCTGCGACTATGCGACTATTGCCGGGGAAGGAGGGCGCTTCAGCTAAACCGACAAGGAATCGCAACGTAAACAGCGCAACGATAATGCCGAAGCCGCTAAAGATATCGACGAAGCCCTGCAGCAGGGTAAACATGGACCAGATAAAGATGGACCAGAAATAAACGCGTTTTGAACCAAAGCGGTCAAGCAACCAGCCGCCGGGGATCTGGCCGATAACATAGGCCCATGAAAAAGCGGAAAATACATACCCCATCCCGACGGCATCAAGGCCAATGTCTTTGGCCATCTCAGAGCCGGCAATGGATAAGGTGGCGCGGTCGCCGTAGTTGAAGGATGTGACGATAAACAACATCACCACTATCCAGTAGCGAGCGTTAGTGCGTTTTTCCGCGCTGCTCGCCGCCTGACTTAATGAACTCATTGTTGCACTCCTGAATCGTGGCTTTCGCCAGTTCATTCTGTACAGCACCTGTAGGGTGATCAGAATGAGAGGTTAGTGTGTGGCAGTTTTGGTACAGCTCAGGGCCGTTTTATTCTGACTCGCTGCCTTTTCGGGAACTGACGGGAAAAGTATATGAAGGAGTGCCTCTTACCCTCACCGTGCAAAAACACAACATTGCGAGAGGTGAATGAGGTTGTTTATGGCATAAGCCTAAGGGAATGGAAGATGCTTCACGAAATTGGCGTTTGAGGGGGATTTATTGCCGGGTAATGGCGACGCCTTACCCGGCTTATGATTCGAACTGTGCGGATGGTTGGGTAATATTCTATTTGAGGAGCGTTGCCCAGTGTTCTACCCAAGGGTTGGATTCGCTTTCCGGTTCCGGATGTTCACCGGCATCAATCAGCAGCATCTCACCTACACGCTGGGCGCTCTGTTCCTGCAAAAGCGCATCAAACTGCTTACCACCGCCGCAGAAATTGACATATGAACTGTCACCGAGCGCAATAATGCCGTAGTGAACGTCGGGCTGATAACCCAGTTGGTCTTTAATTCCCTGAAACAGCGGCACGATGCTGTCCGGCAGATCGCCTTGTCCCGTCGTTGACGTTACGACCAGGATGTACTTGTCTTTGTACTTTTCCCAGTCAGCCAGTTCCGGATCTTCATAAACCGTAGCTTTATGCCCCTGATTTGCGAGGATAGCTTCGGCCTCTTCGGCAACCAGCAGCGCGTTTCCGTACATCGTGCCGACAAAAATTCCAATTTCCGCCATAACCGTAATCTCCTGGGACTTAAGAATCTATCTGCTTATCCTGACCTGACAGCCCGCTGAACTCAACCCTTTCATTCTCAGGGAGAAGTCCACGCCAGCCAAACTGTGATAACGCCTGCATCCAGACGTCATCCAGCCCGGCGCGAATAACCAGCGGTTCGCCGGTGAAAGGATGGGTCAGCGCAAGCTGGCTGGCATGCAGCATTAATCGCTGACAACCGAAATGCTCCGCGGCGCTGCGATTTTGTCGCAAATCACCGTGCTTGCTGTCGCCAATAATCGGATGACGCAAATGCGCCAAGTGACGTCTGAGCTGGTGTTTTCGACCGGTTTTAGGATCCAGCTCCACCAGCCCGTAACGGGTGGTCGGATAACGTCCGGTCGCCACCGGCATTTCAACCGTCGCCAGGCCGCGATAATGGGTTACCGCAGGCTGTGGGCCTTTGTCGTCACGGGCAAATTTATCGGCAATCTTGTCCAGCTCTTCCACCAAAGGATAATCCAGCACGGCATCATCCATCAGCCAGCCACGCACAATCGCATGATAGCGTTTTTGGATTTGATGCTGCTCAAACTGCTGTGCCAGCCGTCGTCCGGCCTCGCTGGACAGCCCCATCAACAGCACACCGGATGTCGGTCTGTCGAGTCGGTGGGCGGTAAAAACGTGCTGACCAATCTGGTCGCGCACCGTTTGCATTACCACCACTTTCTCATCGCGGTCGAGCCAACTGCGATGAACCAGCCAGCCCGAAGGTTTGTTGACTGCAACCAGCCATTGGTCCTGATAGAGAATCTCCAGCATCAGGCGTTATCACTGGTAAATAGCGCATCCAGATCCTGCAATGCAATCAGGATCACATCGCGCTGTGGATGATCGGCTGCCAGCGCCATTTCATAATATGGCGCAATAGCGAACGCTTCTGGAAGTGGCTGCGCATTATCAAGCAGCGCATGCATGCGGGGAATCAACACCCACTGCAGCCATTCAACCGGCTCCATGGTATCCATACAAAAAGGCTGCGTGCTGGAAAACAGATGCGCTTCTGGCTCATCCATCCGCCAGTGATTATGTTCACGCAGCAGTGCTTCAAGCGCATGCAACTGCTCGCGCACACGGTCATGAGTCGTCATGAAATTAACCTCAATGATGAAAAATCTGGCGCGAAGAATAGCACCAGTAGAAAGGAAATAAAAAAAGGGAGCACTGTAAAAACAGTGCTCCCGGTTCGTTTCGCAGCATTCCAGCTACTTTTAGTGCTCCCTGCTCATCCGTGACAACTTTTCCTGTGGTCTTGCGACCGCGTTCATCCTGAACTTTTGCATCCTGCTCACATCACCCCGATGTGAAAACTTCATCCTGAAGTGTCCTGGCCATCCTGACCCGCCGAACATCCTGACCGGCTCTCGTTCTCCATCCTGGAGGTGTCCTTTAACGCTTCCCGCGTTTTCCTCTTTGCTTCATCCTGAAACCTGTCCTTGCAGCACCGTCCTGGTGTGTCCTGCCGAAGTGTCATCATCCTGATGTTCACTTCGTTGTGCGACTCCTTGTCGACAGAGATAGAATCGCCTGTTTCGCATTGTCTTACAAGACACTTACAGACATACCCTAATGATTATTTTCATATGAAAGTTATCAATAAAACATTAACCAATTGAATTATAAATAGTTAACATTATATCGGTCGATGAAGTCTTTACTGATCACCTGGCAATCTCCTACAGGGTTTGTAAGAGATCTCTCACACGCCCTAGGGCAAACTGGATTACAGAACAGGCTTAAGTTGAGTGAGAAATTCCGCAAGCGAGGCCGCCAGAACCGTCCGTTTACGGGTTCCCAGCGTTTCCTTGCAGACTTCCCCAGACAAGTTGCACACTGAAATAACATCAAGTTCATTGTCCAGTGTGGCAATAAAAAGTGTAGGAGAGAGCTTAAGGCGTTTTTGCGTAACCAGGTGGCCGATCAGGTTTTCCTGTACGCGCCTGAAGTCATCTTCAGACCAGGTTTGCAGCAGAGTAAGTTTCTCATCCGCAAATTGTGCGTGCATGTCCCCGGCAAACTGGGTGGTATAAAACGCATGAACAGCGGGTTGTACCACAATATCAAAGGCGCGTTCAACCGCGTTTACATTCGGCTCGCCCACAAAAGGCTGCGGTTGCCAGTACACCGCATCGTTCGTGGAGGAGATGATGCACGGAGACGGTACGCCATACAGCTCTTCACTCAGCGGCCAGCTGCCGTTTTTTTCATGCCATGCATCGCAATAACGCGTCGTAAAGGCTGCCAACGCCTGTGCTGTCAATTCGTCCACTGATTTCTCTCTTCACAAAAGCCAGGATACACTTGTCGCATAGTGTATCTGGTTTATGACGGTGAAACATGTCCTCTTATGAAAATCATCAGGCGCTTGACGGCCTGACTCTTGGAAAATCAACGGATTACCGGGATATTTACGACGCCAGCCTGCTGCAGGGTGTTCCGCGCAGCCTGAACCGCGACCCGCTGGATCTTAAGGCCGATAATCTGCCTTTTCACGGCGCCGATATCTGGACGCTGTATGAACTGTCATGGCTGAATGCCAACGGCTTACCGCAGGTTGCGGTCGGCCATGTGGAGCTGGATTACACCAGCGTTAATCTGATTGAATCAAAAAGTTTTAAGCTGTATCTGAACAGTTTTAATCAGACGCGTTTTGATTCATGGGAACACGTCCGTCAGACGCTGGAACACGATCTACGCGCCTGCGCGCAAGGTGATGTCAGCGTAGCGCTCTATCGTCTTGACGAACAGGAAGGGCAGCCGATAGCCCACTTCAATGGCACCTGTATCGACAATCAGGATATCGTCATCGATAACTACCAGTTCAGCACCGACTATCTGGAAAATGCCGTAAGCGGTGAAAAAGCGGTGGAAGAGACGCTGGTCAGCCATCTGCTAAAATCCAACTGCCTGATCACCCACCAGCCTGACTGGGGTTCCATACAAATTCAGTATCGCGGTCGCAAAATCGACAGGGAAAAGTTGCTGCGCTATCTGGTCTCCTTCCGCCACCACAATGAATTTCACGAGCAGTGTGTGGAACGCATTTTCAATGACCTGCTGCGTTTCTGTCAGCCGGAGAAACTGAGCGTATACGCACGCTACACGCGACGCGGCGGCCTCGATATCAACCCATGGCGCACCAACACAGATTTCACTCCCGCAACAGGCAGACTGGTGCGTCAGTAATCTTTTTTCTCAATTTTGCGTGTCGGATTCCGCGCGCAAGGTTGTGAAAGGTCATAAGCCAGGGCTATTGTAATCAGTAGAGGATGATATCTCTCGTCCCGTAAGGAGTTTACTTGATTACACATATTAGCCCGCTTGGCTCAATGGACATGTTGTCGCAGCTGGAAGTCGATATGCTTAAACGCACGGCCAGCAGCGACCTGTATCAACTGTTTCGTAACTGTTCGCTTGCCGTTCTGAACTCCGGCAGTTTGACAGACAACAGCAAAGAGCTGCTGTCTCGTTTTGAAAGTTTCGACATTAACGTGCTGCGCCGTGAACGCGGCGTGAAGCTGGAACTGATCAACCCACCTGAAGACGCGTTTGTCGATGGGCGCATCATTCGCGCGCTGCAGGCCAACCTGTTTGCCGTACTGCGCGACATTCTTTTCGTCAATGGCCAGATCCATAACGCGGGTCGTTTCCAGCATCTGGATCTCGAAAGCTCGGTTCACATCACCAACCTGGTCTTCTCCATTCTGCGTAACGCCCGGGCGCTTCACGTCGGTGAAGCGCCGAACATGGTCGTCTGCTGGGGCGGTCACTCCATCAACGAGAACGAATACTTGTATGCGCGTCGCGTGGGCACTCAGTTAGGCCTGCGTGAACTGAACATCTGCACCGGGTGTGGTCCGGGCGCGATGGAAGCACCAATGAAAGGCGCTGCGGTAGGCCACGCCCAGCAGCGCTACAAAGACAGCCGCTTTATTGGTATGACCGAGCCGTCAATTATCGCGGCGGAACCGCCTAACCCGCTGGTAAACGAACTGATCATCATGCCGGACATTGAAAAACGTCTGGAAGCGTTCGTGCGTATCGCCCACGGTATTATCATCTTCCCGGGTGGCGTAGGGACAGCAGAAGAGCTGCTGTATCTGCTGGGGATCCTGATGAATCCGGCCAACAAAGATCAGGTTCTACCACTGATCCTGACCGGACCAAAAGAGAGTGCGGATTACTTCCGCGTGCTGGACGAATTTATCGTGCACACGCTGGGGGAAGATGCGCGTCGCCACTATCGCATTATCATTGACGATGCAGCGGAAGTCGCTCGTCTGATGAAAAAAGCGATGCCGCTGGTGAAAGAAAACCGTCGCGACACAGGTGATGCTTACAGCTTTAACTGGTCGATTCGTATCGCGCCCGATCTGCAGATGCCGTTCGAACCTTCCCATGAAAACATGGCGAATCTGAAACTGTATCCAGACCAGCCTGTTGAAGTGCTGGCTGCAGACCTGCGTCGCGCATTCTCCGGGATTGTCGCGGGGAACGTGAAAGAAGTCGGCATTCGCGCCATTGAAGAGTTTGGCCCGTACAAAATCCACGGTGACCCTGAGATGATGCGCCGCATGGACGATCTCCTGCAGGGCTTTGTTGCACAACATCGTATGAAGTTGCCGGGCACTGCGTATATCCCGTGCTACGAGATCTGCGCATAACCTTCAACACCCGCTAGCAGCGCTATAGCGGTGACAGTTTTGTCCATATCAAAGCCGGATTTGGCGCATCAGCCAACCGGCTTTTTTAGTGATACCAGTCACATAGCTCACGCAATAACATAAATATCAATTATCTTTCGTCTGGCGAGCCCCAAAACGCAAACGATTACCTCCCAGGGGAAACCGTGATTTATCACCGCAAATTATAATTAGTCATCAGAATTCACTAAAAACAACAGTTTTTATAGCGTACCCCTCGTATCTTCGCGCCCTGTCTTTCATGCCATATGTCGTTAATGTTAGCCTTCACGCCCGTAAATTCGCTTTGACTATTTTTTAACAGATTAATGGTCCAAATTTATCCACATAAAAGGTGGATTATTGCATTTGAGATCGCGATCACTGATACATTCATTACTTAAATGTATCTTTCCGCCCGAAAATTATTACGGCGAAAAATTATATAAAAATCGCTAAACGAATTTCGTTTTACAGTCGGGTATTTTTTCATTGGATTGAACCCAAACCCGACTTTTTAAGCTTCCTCCAGGAGAAACAGATGGAAAACACGCAAACCAGCACTATCGTTACGGGCCAGACCCGCAGCGCATGGCGCAAGACAGACACCATGTGGATGCTGGGCCTTTACGGCACGGCGATTGGCGCGGGTGTATTATTCCTGCCAATTAACGCAGGCGTTGGCGGTATGATCCCGCTGATCATCATGGCCATTCTTGCCTTCCCAATGACCTTCTTTGCTCACCGTGGTCTGACCCGCTTCGTGTTGTCCGGTAAAAATCCGGGTGAAGACATCACTGAAGTTGTAGAAGAACACTTTGGCGTTGGCGCAGGTAAACTGATTACTCTGCTCTACTTCTTCGCTATCTACCCCATTCTGCTGGTTTACAGTGTTGCAATCACCAACACCGTTGAAAGCTTCCTGACTCACCAGTTGGCGATTACGCCGCCGCCGCGTGCAATCCTCTCTCTGATTCTGATTGTCGGCATGATGACCATCGTGCGCTTCGGTGAACAGATGATCGTGAAGGCGATGAGTATCCTGGTATTCCCGTTCGTTGCGGCTCTGATGCTGCTGGCGCTGTATCTGATCCCTCAGTGGAGCGGTGCGATTCTGGAAACCATGTCTTTTGACTCTGCGGCAACCACCGGCAACGGCCTGCTGTTGACCCTGTGGCTGGCGATTCCGGTAATGGTGTTCTCCTTCAACCACTCCCCGATCATCTCCTCCTTTGCCGTGGCGAAGCGTGAAGAGTACGGTGATGAAGCAGAGAAGAAATGCTCCAAGATTCTGGCATTCGCTCACATCATGATGGTACTGACCGTTATGTTCTTCGTCTTCAGCTGCGTATTCAGCCTGACTCCGGCGGATCTGGCTGCAGCGAAAGAACAGAACATCTCTATCCTGTCTTACCTGGCAAACCACTTTAACGCGCCGATTATTGCCTGGATGGCACCGATCATCGCGATTATCGCTATCACCAAATCCTTCCTCGGCCACTACCTAGGCGCACGTGAAGGCTTCAACGGGATGGTGATTAAGTCTCTGCGCGGCAAAGGCAAATCCATCGAAATCAACAAACTGAACAAAATCACTGCACTGTTCATGCTGGTAACCACCTGGATTGTGGCGACGCTGAACCCGAGCATCCTCGGTATGATTGAGACCCTGGGTGGCCCAATCATCGCGATGATTCTGTTCCTGATGCCGATGTATGCGATTCAGAAAGTACCGGCAATGCGTAAATACAGCGGCCATATCAGCAACGTTTTCGTTGTGATTATGGGCCTGATCGCTATCTCCGCTATTTTCTACTCTCTGTTCAGTTAATTCCCCTGCGCCGCTCTTCGGGGCGGCGCACCTCGATACACAATGGACGCCTCATGATTAGCGTATTCGATATTTTCAAAATCGGCATTGGCCCTTCCAGCTCCCATACTGTTGGCCCGATGAAAGCAGGCAAACAATTCACGGATGACCTGATTGCACGCGGAATTCTCACTGACGTAACCCGCGTAGTGGTTGATGTCTATGGCTCTCTGTCCCTGACCGGGAAAGGTCACCATACCGACATCGCGATTATTATGGGCCTGGCGGGTAATCTGCCGGATACCGTAGACATTGATGCTATCCCGGCCTTTATCCAGGATGTGAATACTCACGGACGTTTGCTGCTGGCGGACGGTCAACATGAGGTCGAATTCCCGGTTGATAAGTGCATGAATTTCCATACGGACAATCTGTCCCTGCACGAAAACGGGATGCGTATTACCGCACTGGCAGGCGAAAAAGCCATTTACAGCCAGACGTACTATTCCATCGGCGGTGGATTTATCGTTGATGAAGAACACTTTGGTTTACCGAATAACTCTCCGGTAAACGTGCCGTATCCGTATAAATCCGCAGCTGATTTGCAACGTCATTGCCAGGAAACCGGCCTGTCACTTTCCGGTCTGATGATGCAAAACGAACTGGCGCTGCACAGCAAAGAAGAGCTGGAACAGCACTTTGCTAACGTCTGGGAAGTGATGCGTAGCGGGATTGAGCGCGGCATCACCACCGAAGGCGTATTGCCGGGCAAACTGCGCGTTCCGCGTCGTGCGGCAGCACTGCGTCGTATGCTGGTTAGCAGTGACAAAACCACGACTGACCCGATGGCGGTTGTAGACTGGATCAACATGTTTGCGCTGGCCGTGAACGAAGAGAACGCTGCCGGTGGACGTGTAGTTACCGCCCCGACGAACGGCGCATGCGGGATTGTTCCTGCAGTGCTGGCGTACTATGACAAGTTTATCCGCGAAGTGAACGCTAACTCACTGGCACGCTATATGCTGGTCGCGAGCGCCATCGGTTCCCTGTACAAGATGAATGCCTCAATTTCGGGTGCTGAAGTGGGCTGTCAGGGTGAAGTCGGCGTGGCGTGTTCTATGGCGGCGGCGGGTCTGGCAGAACTGCTGGGCGGTAGCCCGACGCAGGTATGTATCGCCGCAGAAATCGGTATGGAACACAACCTGGGTCTGACCTGCGATCCGGTTGCCGGACAAGTTCAGGTTCCGTGCATTGAGCGTAACGCCATTGCATCGGTGAAAGCGGTGAACGCCGCTCGTATGGCGCTGCGCCGTACCAGTGAACCGCGCGTGTGCCTCGATAAAGTTATCGAGACCATGTACGAAACCGGTAAAGACATGAATGCCAAATACCGCGAAACCTCACGTGGCGGTCTGGCGATGAAGATCGTTACCTGCGATTAATCCCTGGCGCAAGCTTATCCGGCCTACAGTGCCACAGTCATTTGTAGGCCGGATAAGGCGTCAGCCGCCATCCGGCAAAATGTTGTTTCAGATCTTCGCCTCCCCCCACTGTGAATGTTACCCTACAGCCTGATTTATCAGGGAGAACACCGTGGCCGTCCATCTGCTCATTGTCGATGCACTCAATCTCATTCGTCGCATTCACGCCGTCCAGGGGTCGCCCTGCGTGGAGACGTGCCAGCACGCGCTCGATCAGTTGATTATGCACAGTCAGCCCACACACGCCGTGGCGGTATTTGATGACGAAGCGCGCAACAGCGGCTGGCGTCACCAACGCTTACCTGACTACAAAGCCGGTCGCCCGCCAATGCCTGACGATTTACACAAGGAAATGCCCGCCTTACGCGCCGCTTTTGAACAACACGGCGTCTGTTGTTGGGTCTCGAGCGGGAATGAAGCCGATGATTTAGCCGCAACGCTGGCGGTGAAAGTCACCCATGCGGGACATCAGGCCACCATCGTTTCGACAGATAAAGGTTATTGCCAACTGCTCTCCCCAACATTACGCATTCGCGACTATTTCCAGAAGCGCTGGCTGGACGCGCCGTTCATTGAGAAAGAATTTGGTGTAATGCCTCAGCAATTGCCAGATTATTGGGGACTGGCCGGGATCAGCAGCTCAAAAGTGCCGGGCGTTGCAGGTATTGGTCCCAAGAGTGCAACACAGCTACTCATGCAGTTTCAGCATCTGGAAGGGATTTACGCACATCTGGAAGACGTGCCGGAAAAGTGGCGCAAGAAACTGGAGATGCACCAGGAGATGGCGTTTCTGTGCCGTGATATCGCGCGGCTGCAAACGGACTTACATATTGACGGAAATCTCCAGCAGCTACGGCTGGCACGGTAGTCTTATTGCCGGATGGCGCTGCGCTTATCCGGCCTACGCATCGTCCCTCCAGTAGGCCGGATAAACGCCAGGTGATTACCAGGCGGTATGGTAAAGCTCGACAATATCGGCAATGCTTGCTTCACGCGGATTACCGCCAGTGCAAACATCGTCAAATGCCGCCTGCGCCAGCGCAGGAATATCTTCCTTACGTACCCCCACATCACGTAAGTGCGGCGGGATCCCCACATCGCGGTTAAGCGCAAACACAGCATCTACCGCAGCCTTACGCGCCTCTTCCAGCGTTAAACCTTCCACTTTCACCCCCATCACCCGGGCGATATCGCGGAATTTCTCTCCGGTGTATTCGGCGTTGTAGTGCATCACGTGCGGTAACAAAATGGCATTGGCGACGCCGTGCGGAGTGTTATAAAAGGCCCCTAGCGGGTGTGCCATCCCGTGCACGAGCCCCAGACCGACGTTTGAAAATCCCATTCCGGCAACGTACTGACCCAGCGCCATTGCCTCACCAGACTGGCTGTCACCATTAACAGAGCCGCGCAACGCCCCGGCAATGATCTCAATAGCTTTGATGTGCAACGCGTCAGTGAGTGCCCACGCCGCCCGCGTAATATAACCTTCAATAGCATGGGTCAACGCATCGACCCCGGTCGCCGCTTTTAACGCGGCAGGCATACCATCCATCATATCGGCATCAATAAACGCCACCTGCGGGATGTCATGCGGATCGACACAGACAAATTTACGCCGATTTTCTTCGTCCGTGATCACGTAGTTAATGGTCACTTCCGCCGCCGTCCCTGCCGTCGTAGGGATTGCCATCACCGGTACGCTCGCAGCACGTGTTGGCGATAACCCTTCAAGGCTGCGTACATCGGCAAACTCAGGGTTATTGTGGATAATGCCAATCGCTTTGCAGGTATCCTGCGGGGAGCCGCCGCCTATAGCTATCAGATAATCTGCGCCACTTTGCTGAAAGACTCCCAATCCCTCCTTCACCACTGCAATTGTAGGATTTGGGATCACACCGGAATAGATTTCCCACGGCAAACCGGCGGCATCCATACGGGATGTCACCTTATCGACAACGCCGCACTGTACCAGGTTTGCATCGGTGACAATCAAAGCCTTGCGATAACCCCGACGGATGACCTCGTCCGTTAATGCCCCAACAGCTCCCCGGCCAAACCATGCCGTTTCATTCAGAATCATTCTGTTCGCCATCGTATTTCTCCTTTTCGCTATGCGAAATTACTCTTCAATTCGTAATCCGTAAGATTTGAATTTCTCCAGCACAATGGCGATCTCTTCGTCATCCAGCACCGGCACCGGGTCGACAATCGCCAGGGTGCTTAGATAAAGGCGGGCCAGGACTTCGACTTCATGCGCCAGCCATAGTGCTTTTTCCAGATTCGCTTCACAGGCAATCAACCCGTGGTGCTGCAACAACGTTGCCTTACGGCTTTTCAGCGCGACGCTCACATGCTCTGACAGCTCTCGTGTACCAAACGTCGCATACGGCGCACACGGGATAGAGTTCCCCCCAGCCGCGGCAATCATGTAATGGATTGCCGGAATAGGACGGTTCAAAATCGACACGGCGGTGCAATGAATCGCATGGTTATGAACGACTGCATTGGCATCCGGGCGCGTCTGATAAGCCGCCAGGTGAAAACGCCATTCACTGGAAGGTAATTGTCCTTTATCATATTTGCCGTCGTTATCTACGAACACGATCATGTTTTCAGTGAGTCTTTCGTAAGGGATACCGCTGGGTGTGATCAGCATTCCATTTTCATAGCGCGCACTTACATTTCCTGCGGTCCCCTGATTCAACCCAAGACGGGTCATTTCAAGGCAGGTTTCGATGATTTCACGTGATAAACGCATTCTTTCCATAATGATTCTCCGGGTACAGTTGCCCCTCGTCTTTATTGCGAAAAAATGCAGCCGCAGAGTAAGACGGGTCAGGTTTCAGGTATGAGCAGCCACTGAACACATTTATTCAGATTCAGTTGGCCGATTTAGTTAGTGCGACGAATTATTGTTGTCTTACGCGCTTAATTAGTTTCATCTCAACTTTTACAGTTTCTTTAATGGGCTGGTCATCAATAGCACTCATCATCATAGCGAAAGCTTTTTCCGCCCAGACATTTTCATCCTGCTGCATCGACCAGACATTATTCGCGAGGAATCCCAGCATGGGATGTTCATCAAATGTCCCGATATTAATATCCGGTGGAATCACACCGAAACGATTGCGAATAGCAATGACGGCACCTTCCAGTACAGGTAATGATGAGGCAATAAACGCCTGCGGACAGCCCTGTTCGTTGATCAATTTATCCATCAACCGATAACCACCATCCGGCGTATTATCCGGACCTTCACGCACCCAGTCACGATGAGAAATTCCATTATTATTCAACGCGTTAAGGTAACCTTTTAAACGATCGCCAATACTGGGCAATCCGGTATCCCCGACTAAAAACCAGATCGGAGATTTGCCTGCATCAAACAAACTTTGCGTCAGCTTTTCACCGCCTAAAATGTTATGACTTTCAACCAGCGCGTTATCGGTATACTTAAAATCCCTGTCGAGTAGCACCATCGGTTTTCTGACCTGACGCAAATGGTGTTGCTGATTCTCTAATGTTGAAGGAACAATAAACAGGCCATCAACATTACGAGCTATTAACGCTTTCGTTAATTTGTTTTCGTAATCAACATCATCGTAGGTACAACTAATCGTTAATTGATATCCAGAACGACGACAACGTTGTTCAAGTTTCTCGGCCAGTGTGGCAAAAAAGACGTTAGATATATTGGGTACAATCAGCCCCAACGTATCTGTTTTATTCAGTTTCAGGCTGCGGGCTGAATGGTTTATGACATAACCATACCGTTCAACGTATTCATTAATACGCGTTTGGGTTTTGACACTGATACGATATTGCTCAGCCTTCCCGTTCAGCACCAGTCGCACGGTCGTCACCGATAAATTCAGATCGCTGGCTATCTGTTCTACTGTTTTAGCCATTTATATGTCCCAGTTCACATCCAAAAACGTCAATTCACAATCATAAAAGTATTTTAAACTTTTGTCTTACTGCATAACCTGGTTAAGCGCCTGCTGTTGATCCCACATCATCAGATATGCCTGGTATTTACGGTCATAGAAGTCCTGTCGTGCCGGATTCGCTTTAATCACCCCACCTGGGCAAACCATCGCCCGGCAGGCGGAGGGAACATCTGCCCACACCCCGCTGGCCACTGCACCGGTGATAGCCGCACCTAACGTCACCGCATCTTCTTCCTGCATAAGATGAATATCGCATCCGGTGGCGTCTGCATACTCTCGCAACCACAGAGGATTGTGTGTTGCACCGCCACATAGCGTCAGTCGAGAAATGGTATGACCGTTTTCGCGCATCACTTCCATAATGTGTCGCGTGCCGCAGGCAATCGCCTGTAATGTCGCCAGATACAGACGAGCAACCTGCATCTCACCTCGTTCAAGCGTCAAACCGCAAACGCTGCCCCGGGCATCGGGTCGCGCACGCGGGGAACGGTTACCGTGGTGATCGGCCAGCACATGCAGATAACGACCAGGCTCAGACTCCTGCTCCTCAAGTGCGGCAACCCATTCATTAACTAAAACGATGGGATGGCAACCCCGGGCCTCAGCTTTGTGAAACAGCTCAGCGCTGGCACCCGACTCCTGAAGCGTCCAGTCAACCAGCGCCCCAGCCGCGCTTTGCCCCCCTTCCGTCAGCCAGTAACCAGGCAGCATAGCGGACCAGTACGGCCCCCATACACCCGGTGTATGAATCTCCTGCTCGCTGCACAGCATATGGCAATTTGATGTTCCGCTGATCAACGCCAATGTTCCCGCAGGCTCGGCACCGGCAAGCGCCACGCCACCCGCATGCGCATCAATCATGCCACTGGCGACTACCACCGCTGTCGTCAGTCCCAGCGCCTGTGCCGCATCGGGGCTGAGCGTCCCAACGGCCGCGCCCGGGGGCAGGATCCGTGACGGAATTTTGTTGAGTAAATCAGTTAATTCAACCGCATCCAGCAGGGAGTGGCTAAAGCGTTGCTCATGTGCCAGATAGTTCCATTTACAGGTTAAAGTACACAGACCAGCAACATCACAAGCGGTGGCTTTCCAGACCAAAAAATCCGCCAGATCGTAGAAGCGGTGTGCACTCTGCCAGGTCGCGGGGAAATGGTTTTTTAGCCACAACGCTTTGGGTAGTTCCATTTCGACACTGACTTCACCACCGACATAACGCAACGCCGGGTCCTGTGTAGCGTTGATACGCTGCGTCTCCTGCACCGCACGATGATCCATCCACATGATGATGTTATGGTCTGACGGTTCACCAGGTGAAACCGCCAGACCCTGCCCCTGTTCATCCAGAGCCACTAACGAACAGGTGGCATCAAACCCCAGCGAGCGGATCTCCTCAACGCCAACCCCGGCTGACGACACAGCCTCCTTCACGGCATGGCAAACCTGCTGCCAGATTTCGGCAGATGACTGCTCTACCCGCTCGGGGCCAGGTCGAAACTGCGAGATAGGGAATGTCGCAAAAGCCATCCGTTTGCCACTGGCATCAAAAACACCAGCCCTGACACTGGCGGAACCGACATCCACTCCGAGGAAATATCCACTGCTCATAGTAGCTCCCTGACGCTGGCTAATAATGGGGCGAATGTACCGCCCCGGCGGTCTTATTTTTTACCGAATGGGTGCAACAGCTTGTCGATTTCCGGTGTATCAATGTTCTGCGCATTAACAAATTTCACCGGAATATCAATTTCTTTCGGTACTGACTGACCTGACACGGCCGCATTCAGCGTCTTAATACCCTGATAGCCAATCTGGTACGCATCCTGTACAACAAAGCCCTGGATCACGCCAGATTTCAGGAAGGCAATGATTGCTTCGGTGCTATCAAAACCAATCACCTTCACTTTACCTTTCAGGTTTTGGCTATCAATGGCGTTCGCCACACCCAGCGTTGAGCCTTCATTGGTGCCGTAGATCCCGGCAATATCGGGGTTTGCCTGGATCATATCGATGGTTTTATCCATCGCTTTTTGCGGATCGCCATCACTGTACTGAACCGGCAGAACTTTGATATCCGGATATTTTTCCTTCATTCTGGCCACAAAACCTTCCGAACGTTCAATTGCGGAAGAGGTTCCAGCCACGTGCGCAATAATGCCGACTTTCCCTTTGCTACCCACTTGTGCAGCGAGAGCATCTGCCGCTTCAGCCCCTGCTTTACGGTTATTCGTTGCCACAAAGCTGACAGGAATGTCAGAATTTACGCCTGAGTCAAACGTCACCACCTTGATGCCACGTGAATTCGCTGTTTCCACTAATGGCGCAAGCGCATTGGCGTCTAATGCCGCCAACAGTAACCCATTAGGTTTTTGCGCCATTGCGTTTTCAACCAACTGAATCTGCTCGGCAATCTGAGTTTCATCAGCAGGCCCAACATAGCTGGTCTTATCGCCCAACTCTTTCGCTGCCGCTTCGGTACCCATTTTTACGGTCTGCCAGAATTCATGCTGGAAGCCTTTACTGACCACAGGAAGGTTCATATCTTTAGCCAGTGCGCTGGATGTCATGCAGGCCAGCAGGGATAACGCATAGACAAAATTCCTGGTTCTCATTGTTTTACTCCGTTCTGAGTGAGTCACCCTAAACGTCAGGGTTATGTTGTCCCGTGACTTCCGGGTGCGTAAATCAACGAATTTTTTTGCGTAAAGTGTCGAGATAAACCGCGGCGATAACGACTACGCCCATGGCCACCATTTGCCAGAACTGCGAAACGCCCATCAGGTTCAGACCATTTTTCAACACGCTCATAATGAATGCGCCGATAATGGTGCCGCCAATAGTGCCAATCCCCCCCATCAGGCTGGTACCGCCAATGACCACCGCAGCAATGGCTTCCAGTTCATAGCCCACGCCGACGGTCGGCTGGCCCGAGTTCAAACGAGAGGCCAGAATGACCCCGGCAATCCCGGTCAGCAGACCACAAAATGCGTAGACGAAAATTTTCACGCGCTGGACTTTAATCCCGGAAAGATGCGCAGCAACCTCATTACTGCCCACGGCATAGACATAGCGGCCAATCACCGTTTTCTTGAGGATATATGCGGCGATCAGTGCGACAACCACGAGGTAAAAAACGGGGTAAGGCAGCACATCGAACAAGCGTCCCTGCGCCAGCATCTTGAAGGTGGGATAATCAGCAAAGTAAATTGCCCGGCCGTCAGTCATTACCATATTGATGCCTCTGACGGACATCATCAGACCCAGGGTGGCAATAAAGGGCGGAATAGTCATTTTAGTAACCAGCAATCCATTGATATAGCCGCATAACCCACCCGCCAGCACACCCGCCAAAATACATACGGGCAGAGGTAATCCCAGCGTGGCGCTGATACCTACCGCAACACCAGAAAAGGCCACTACCGAGCCAAGAGAAAGGTCGATTCCTGAAGTGATAATGACGAAGGTAACGCCAATCGCCATGATGCCAATCACCGAGGTTTGCAGGGCAATTGTCATAATGTTTTCAGTGTTAAAGAAGAAAGGTGATCCAAAACTAAAAAATATCACCAGAATAATCAGACTCAAAAGCGGCGCCAGGCGCAGGTGATGCTGCCAACTTACTGATTTAGTGTATGATGGTGTTTTTGAGGTGCTCCAGTGGCTTCTGTTTCTATCAGCTG